>DATBFX010000456.1:0-6771 GCA_036558305.1 Thermomicrobiales bacterium
TCGTGGTGCCACATCTCGGCGATCTTGCCGTCGACGACGCGGTACATCTCCAGTCCCTCGACCACGACCTGTTTGCCGGACGGAGGCAACCCGGCAAAGGGACCGCCCTGCGTCAGATGGTGGGTGTGGTACACGACGACCCGGTCACCCTCCGCAACCACGGCGTCGACGTCGACGTGCTGCTCGGTGAAGGCGCCGAAATAGATCTCCATCAGGGTGCGGAACCCGGCGCGACCGGGCGCGACGTTCGGGATCGCGGTGTGGACGACGAAGTCGTCGGTCGCCAACCCGATCACCCCATCGATGTCGTTGGCGTTGACGGCATCGAACATCCGACTGACGACGGCTTTGTTCGCTTCGATCGACACGGTACCCACTCCTCCGGGTCGGTTGGAAGAATCGGACGCGGCAACGCCGACCCCTACCCGCCGCCGCACGTATCGGGTACGGAGTTGGCGGCGCGGTGGATCACGATGGGAGACGGACAGACGGACAGACGGGCGGTCGAGCGAGTGCTGAGGACTGAGGACTGAGGACTGAGTCTGCCGACGACTGACGACTCTCTTCTGTCCGTCTGTCCGTCTGTCCGTCTGTCCGTCTGTCCGTCTGTCCGTCTGTCCGTCTAGCGTAGCGCCGCCCGCACCCGCTCCGCCGTGTAGGGCACCGTGCGGAGGCGGACGCCGGTCGCGTCGAAGATCGCGTTGTTGACGGCGGCGATGGTCGGGCAGAGGGCGACTTCGCCGGCGCCCCAGGCGGGTTCGTCGGGGCGATCGATCAGGGCAATTTCGATGGCGGGGACCTCGGGGAAGGTCAGGATCGGGTAGCTCGACCAGTCGAGGCTGGTGACGGCGTGGCGGTCGTGGGTGACTTCTTCCTTCAGGGCGCGGCTGATTCCCTGGACGACGTTGCCTTCGATCTGGTTGGTCAGGCCGTCCGGGTTGACGACCAACCCGCAGTCGTGGGCGACCGTCACCTTCGTCACCCGGACGTCGCCGCGCGTCGAATCGACCGCGACCTCGGCGACGACCGCGACGTAGGCGTACTGCGTCTCGTACCGGACGAAGGCGATCCCGCGACCGGTCAGAAGCCCGGCCGGCGGTGTTGATCCGGGCGCGATCGGACCGGACGGCCGCGCCTGCCACCCGGAGACCGCCGCGGCCTTGGTGACGACGTCGATCGCTCGCGGATCGGTCAGGTGGCGAAGGCGGAAGGCGATCGGGTCGGCGCCAGCCGCCGCCGCCATCTCGTCGACGAAACTCTCGTTGGCGGTCGTGTTGGCGGTGCCGCCGAGACTGCGGAGGGCCGAGGGGCGGAGCGGGGCCGAGCCGACCCAGTGGACAGTGACGCGGTTGTTGGGGAAGGCGTAGGTGTGGGGCGCGTTGCGGTCGCCGCCGCCGTTGCGGGGAACGATCGTCCCCGCTGGCGGGTCGATCAACTGCCCGGCCAGCAGACCCGCCGGGTTGCCGCCGGGCCGCGTCGTGTGGGTCGGCGTCCAGACCTCGTAGTCCCAGGCGACGATATTGCCCGCCGCGTCCAACCCGCCCCGCACGTGCGAGAGCATCGGCGGCGCCTTCGGTTCCCAGGCGAATTCGTCCTCGCGCATCCATTGGACGCGGACCGGTTTGCCGACCGCCTTGGACAGCAGGGCGGCGTCGGCGGCGACGTCCTCGGCGCCGTCATGACCGTAACAACCGGCTCCCTCCCGATAGATCACGCGCACCCGCTCCGGCGCCAATCCGAGCAAGGGGGCAACGGCGTTGCGCAGTTGGTAAACACCCTGAGTGTGGGAGTAGATCGTCGCGCCGTCGGCACGGACGTCCGCGACGGCGCAGGACGGCGCGATCGGCGCGTGCGCCTGTGCGGGGAACCGGTACCAGGCATCCAACGTCTTCGCCGCCGTGCCGAGTGCGCCCGCGACGTCGCCCGCGTTCGCCAGTTCGCGGTCCTCCACGACCAGGGATTTCATCTCGTCGAAAAACGCGGCGTCGTCGGACAGCATCGCCGGTTCCGACCAGGTGACCTTGAGGGCACGGCTCGCCGCGATCGCCTGCTCCTCGCGCGCGGCGACGACGCCGACGAAGTCGCCGTCGCGGACGACTTGCACGACGCCGGGCATCTGCATCGCCGCGCCGTCGTCCACCGCCAGGATCGTGGCGCCGACGCCGTCCATCGTGCGCACGTAGGGGCGGACGACGCGACCGTGGAGCATCCCCGCGATCGCGACGTCCTGGACGTACGCCGGCGCGCCGGTCAGCTTCACCGGCAAGTCGAGCCGCGGCAGCGATCGGCCGACGATCGTGTAGTCAGCGGGCGCCTTGAGCGGCGCGTCGCCCGTCACCGGTTCGGCAAACGGCTCTCCGGCGAGTTCGCCGTAGGGAACCGACGCACCGGGATCGTGCGCGATCCGGACGACACCGTCGCCGACGGCCAGCTCCTCGACTGCCGCGCCCAGGTGCTTTGCCGCCCGGTGGATCAGGATCGAGCGTGCCCGTGCGGCCGCCTGCCGCACCACCGGCCCGGCCACCTGGAGACTCTTGCTGCCGGCCGTATACCCCTGGTCGGGTGTCAGCGACGTGTCGCCCTGAACCACCGAGACGCGTTCGAACGGCACGTCCAGCTCCTCCGCGGCGATCTGCGCGAGGGCCGTCTGGATGCCGGTTCCCAACTCGACCTTGCCGACGTAGAGGGTGACCGCCCCCGCCTCGTCGATCGCCAGCCAGGAATCGACGACGTCGCCGCTCACATTCCGCGTCTGGACGTCTTGTTCGGTCTGGTTGACCGGAGCCGGTACGACCCCCGGTTCCGGCGATGCCGAACCGAGACCGAAACCGACCACGAGACCGCCCGTCCCCTGGATGAGTTGCCGCCGGTTGCCGCGGGGTACGCCCATGTGCCCTCCTACGAAAGGCGTCAGTAACGGGTCACAGGTCTCAAGTCTCAGGTCTCAAGCCGAGGTCACTTGCGACTTGAGACTTGAGACCTGAGACCTGTGACCTGTGTCTCCGTTCTGGCGACTCGTTCGATCGCCCGCACGATGCGGACGTGCGCGCCACATCGGCAGAGGTTGCCTTTGAGGGCCTCGCGGATCGCGGTCTCGTCCGGGTGCGGGTCCTGGGTGAGGAGCGCCGCCGCGGCCACGATCATGCCGGGGATGCAGACGCCGCACTGCGCGGCCTGCTCGTCGAGGAATGCCTGTTGCAGCGGGTGAAGTCCCTCGGCACCGCCGAGTCCTTCCAGCGTCACGACCTGTTTGCCGACGGCCTCGCCGACCGGGTAGGTGCAGGACGGGACCGCCTGCCCGTCGACGAGCACCTTGCAACTGCCGCACTGGGCGAGACCGCAACCGAACTTTGGCGAGGACAGCCCCAGGTCGTTGCGCAGCACGTAGAGCAGCGGCGTCTCCGGCGCGGCGTCCACCCGGTGCCGCCGGCCGTTCACCGCGATCTCGAGACCGGTCGCTTGCCTGGCTGCCATCCGTCTGCCTCCTGCGCGGAACGAGCGATCGGCGCCGGTGGCATTATGACTGAGTCGGCGCGCGGAGCACCCGATCGCCCGTCGCGTATCAACCGGGCGTCGGTGTCGAGGGGGCGGCAGCGTCCCAGGGGAGGCGGGTCGAGGCGTCGGTGATCGCGGTCGCGATCTGCGCCGGCGTCAACCCGACCGCCGCCGAGAGATCGGCGCCCTCCAGGTGGGCGCCCGTCAGGTTCGCCCCGACCAGACTCGCCCGCTCCAAGTCCGCCCCTTCCAGGTGCGCGTCGCGCAGCGATGCGAGGTCGAGCCTGGCGTCGGTGAGGACGGCATCGCGGAGATTGGCCCCGTCCAGACGGGCGAAGCGCAGATCGGCCGACGGCAGCGCCGCACCGCTCAACTCCGAACCGTCCAACGCCGCGGCCCGCAGACTCGCCTGGATCAGCGCCGTTCCCGTCAGATCGGCGCCGGTCAACACGGCCCCGTCGAGCGCGGAGTACGACAGGGTGGCGCCCGCCAGGTCGACGCCCGGCAGCCGGGCATTGCGCAGATCCAACCGGGAAAGGTCGAGGGAGCGGCCGTCGTCCCAATCGCGGTTGCGCCCGCTCAGGGCGGTGAAGACCGCCTGCACGTCGGCGGCCAGGCCCTCGGCCGGCGGGGGGGTGGGCGTGCCCGGCAGGTCCCGCCGCGGGATCGCCTCGTGCAGGTAGGCCGTCAGCACGCTCAACGCCCGCCAGTAGTCGGCTTCCGAGGCGTTGGCGACCTGTTGCAGCACGTAGATACCGCCGACCCGGATCGGCAGCCGCTCGTCCCCGATCGCGGTGATCGCCTGGGCAAAGGTCTCGTTGGCGGTCTGGGCACCGAGGAGCGCCAGTTGCCGTTTGGTGACGGAGTGCTCGTCGGCGACCTGGGCGGCGGTGAAGAGCAGACCGCCGAGAGCGACGATCGTGGCGACGCTGGGGAGCCAGGCCAATGCGCCGGCTCGCCGCGGTGCCTGCCGGCGAACCGGCCCCGTGTTCGGCCGCGGCGGGCGCGGGTGGCGGCGACTCGTCGGTGCCGCCTGCGCACGGTTCGCCGAGCGCCCGCGCAACGGCCGCGCGACGACGGCCGTGGCTAGCGCGGCCACGACGAGGGCCATTTGGGCGGCGCGGCGCTTCCGGATCGGGAAACGTGCTCGGTCCACCGTCGGTCATCGCTCCGTGTCGTGCCATCACGCGCACGCTATCATAGGCCCGATCGATCTGTCCGGCAGGGCCGGTCAATTGGGCAGGAGACGGGCATGGTCCACGCGTGGCTCGCCCGGCCGATCGCGGCGATCCTCGTCGCGGCGGTCTGGTGCGGTGCGCCGCCGGCTCTGGCGCGCACGGTCGACGGGCAATTCTCGATCGTCGTCGACGCGGAGGGAATCCCCAATCTGGCGGATACCGCGCCCGCCGGGTCGACGCTCGTCACCCTGGACAACCAAACGGCGCTCTCGTTCGGGGCGTCGTTGTATTTCGTCCCGGAAGCGACCGTCGCCGAGATCCTCGGCGCCACGCCGGTGGCAACGGGAACCGGCGATGTCGGCGCCGACGGTCTGCCCGCCTGGCTCGACGGGGCGACGCCGGTCGGCGGGCCGGGGATCGCGGGGCCGGATGGCCGCACCGAGGCGGTGGTCGATCTCCTGCCCGGCAACTATGCCCTCGTCTTCAACGTCTTCGCGCCCGACAGCGCGACCCTGACGCCGGTGGTGCTGACCTACGACGACGGCAGCCCCTTCTTCATCACCGTCAGCGAGCGCCCGGAGCCGACACCGCCGCCTGCTCGGACCGCCACGCCCGCTCCCTCGCCGACGCGGTCAACGATCCCGGCGACACCGAAAACCGGGGAGCCGCCGGGCAGCACGATGACGGCCGAACCGACGTCCGAAGACTCGCAGGAAGAGCCGACGGCCTTGCCCGACGTGGCGGACGTGACCGCGACCGTCGTCATGACCGACGACGCCTTCGTGCTGCCGGACTCGTTTCGCGCCGGTCCGCAGATCTGGGACGTCGTCAACCAGGGGCAACTGACGCACGCCCTGATCGTGGTCAGCGTGCCGCCGGGAACCACGGCCGACCAACTGCGCGCCGCGCTCTTCCCCACCGCCGGCGAGACCGCGCAGGCCGCGGCGGAGACCGCCTTCGACGCCAGCGCCATGACCAACGTCGGCGGTCTCGGCCCGCTCGCCCCCGGCCTCAGTGCCGCCGCCGCCCTCGATCTCCCGGCCGGCTACTACGCCGCGTTCTCCGCCCTCCCCGACCCCCTCACCGGCGAACCCGACGGCGCTCAGGGATTGCTCGCGGTCTTTTTCGTCGGGTGATTGCCGCGCGACAAGTTCAGTTCCTGTGTTCGTGGAGGAGGCAGGCGATTACGAGGAGCGATCCACGGCGGCTGGGGTTGGAGAAGCGTCGCTGTTTTGTCGGACTCGCTGTGCGGTGAGCACATCGTCGATGGATCTGCCAAGTCCGAGCCGGCACCGCTGCTCATCGGTCAGGGGCCGGAGGACGAGGATGTCGTTGTCGCCGTGGAGTTCGCCCCGGAGTAAACCGACGATCGTTTCGGCTTCGATCCGGTCGCCCCTTTGCTCGCGCATCACGGTCTCGATCTCTTGCTCGGTCTCGTCCACAGTGATCGTGCGAAGCACTCTCCTCGTTCAGCGCTGCACCAAGGCCGGCGCCTCGACTCGCGCTCTCAATTCGGGCTGCAACGTCCTCAGAAGATCGGCGAGTGGTTGAGCCGGCTGACCCGGCAAGCGCCATTGGAGATCCGTCTCGGGTAGGTCTTCCCAGCGGTCGAAGTCGAGAAACCCGACGATCTCCAGACCGGCGATCCGATCGGTCAATTCTTCGCGGTCATTGAGCGCACGGAAAAGGAGCACGTCTTCGTCGACGGCTTCGGCGCCCCACGGCTCCGGGGTCGGTTCGACGAATATGCGGAGGACATCGGTGTCCGGTCCTGGCCAAGTGAATGAGGCGGTTACGGTCGCCATAGCACGTTCTCGTTCCGATACTTTCGTAGGTCATGGGTCTCGATCAGGTGGACCGTCCAGAGGCGATCTCCGGCTAGGATACCAAACGCGTACCGATCCTCTCCGTCCTCTTGCCAACGGCTCAGGATTCGGCGTCTGCCATCCCGCGCCTCGCGAATCTCATACACGTGGTGGAGAACGAACTCGATTCGCTCCGGTTTCCGGGCAATCCTGCCGTCGACGATGAGGTGATACAGATCGGCTTCCATGACGTGGACGCGCTCGCCGTTTGGCATCGGAATGCCCTCTTGCCA
>DATBFX010000457.1:0-16950 GCA_036558305.1 Thermomicrobiales bacterium
GCCTCCGCCACCTCACCCACCGCCACCACGAAACACCGCCGCGCCCCCACCGCCCGCACCCCACCCACCAACACCGCCATCAACTCGCCAGCCCCCTCCTCCTCCCACGGATCGTCCGACAACCCATGCCCCGGCAAATCCACCACCACCACACCGAGCCCATCGCCCGCCAATACCGCCGGCACCTCCCCCCACCCGTCCAAATCCTCACCTTCCCCCGGCCCATGCACCACCACCACCCAATTCGCCCCGCCCCACCACCGATACCCCCGCACCTTCCCGCCACGCCACGCCACTTCGTACGGCTCGACCCGAGGCGGCAAGGCGGCAAGGCGGCAAGGCGGCAAGGCGGCAAGGACGAAGGGAATAGGGGACGGAGAGCCTTCCGCCTTCCGCCTTCCGCCTTCCGCCTTTCCCTTGCCGCCTTGCCGCCTTGCCGCCTTGCCGCCTCCGTTCACCTCGTCCCGCCCCACTCGTAATGCTTGTACCGCGTCGCCCAATCGATCCCCTGCCACGTCGTGATCTTCACCGGTCGCACGAAAAACAACCACCGCGGCTCGTTCAACGTCGGCTCCAGATACCGCGGCCCCTTCGGCCCCAGATACCGCACCGACATCTCCGTCGCGATCTCCACCCACCGTCCACCCACGTTCGGCTCCTCGACCAACTCCGCCATCCCCTTCACCAACACCTTCCGCTGCGACCCCGACTCGTCCATCACCAACGAACACCGCGGCTCCGCCACCAGATACCGCGCCCACGCCGACCGCTCCCGCGGAATCAGATAGAACCCGCCGTCCCGATACTGAAACCACGTCGGTACCGCCGTCGGCCACCCTTCATCGTCCAAACAACTCATCCTCGCCACCACCCCCGTCCCCAAAAACTCGGCAATCTCCTCCTCCGACATCTTCCCCACCTTCCCCCGCCACTCCGACCCGCCCGCTTCACTCATCTTCCTCTCCTCTCGTCGTCCTTGCCGCCTCGCCGCCTCGCCGCCTCGCCGCCTACCCGTTCCTCAGCCTCGGATCGAACGCATCCCGCAACCCGTCGCCCAGCAGATTCAACGCCATCACCACCAGGATGATCGCCAACCCCGGGATCGTCGAGATCCAATGATCCAACAGCATGTAATTCCGCCCGTCCGCGATCATCACCCCCAAACTCGGCAATGGAGGCTGCGCCCCCATCCCGATGAACGAGAGCCCCGCCTCCGCGATGATCGCCAGCGCCACGTAGTACGACGCCATCACCAACGCCGGTCCCAACACGTTCGGCAAGATGTGCCGCACCAGCACCCGGCGATCCCGCACCCCGATCGCCCGCGCCGACTGGATGTACTCTCGCTCCCGCAACGACAGCACCTCACCCCGCACGATCCGCGCGAACCCGGCCCAGTTGATCAACCCGATCGCCAGCACCGACGCCTTCAACCCCGGCCCCAGCGCCCCCGTCAAAATCACCGCGATCAAGATCAGCGGGAACCCCCACGTCAACTCCACCAACCCGCTGATGATCGTATCGATCCAGCCGCGGTAAAACCCCGCCAGCGCCCCCGCCAGCGTCCCGATCACCAGCGAGATCGCCGTCACCCCGAACCCGATCAGCAGCGAGATGCGGATCCCCACCACCAACCGGCTCAACACGTCCCGTCCCAACTGATCCGTCCCCAGCAGATGCCCGGCTGTCAACGGCCGGTGGAACGTCGCCATCAAATCCTGCGTCTCGTAGTCGTGCGTCACCACCAGCGGCCCCACCACCCCGACCACGACGTACAGCAGCGCCACGACCGACCCCGCCAGACTCAGCTTGTTCCGCGCCAGCCGCCGAAACGCATCCGCTCCCCGTCGCGACCGCCGCGCCGTGACCCCCTGAACCTCTTCCCACCGGCTCAGCGTCGGTCGGACCGCAACCACGACCATGCTCCCCGGCAGCCCTTACGCATACCTGATCCGCGGATCGACCGCCCCGTACGTCAGATCGGCCAGCAGATTGGCGACGACCACCACGAACACGAGCAGCAGCGAGAAGAACTGCGCCACCGGGTAGTCCCGCCGGATCACCGCATCGACCAGCAGGTACCCCACCCCCGGCCAGCGGAAAATCGTCTCCACGATCAGCGCGTACCCGACGATCCACCCCAGCCGCAACCCCGCCAGCGAGATCACCGGAATCAACGCCGTGTGCGCCACCCGCGACCCGACGACCGTCCGCTCACCGAGCCCCTTCGCCCGGTGCGTCCTGACGAAATCCTGCCCCAACTGCTCCAGCATCGACGACCGCATCATCCGTACCGTCACCGCCGTCCCCTCGGCCGCCAGCACGATCGCCGGCATCACCAGGTGCTTGATGTCCCCGCTTCCCGACGACGGCAACCAGTGCAACCGCGTACTGAAAAAGTAGATGAGGAGGAGCGCCAACCAGAAATTCGGGATCCCCATCCCCAACACCGACACCGCCGTGATCGTCTGATCGATCACCGAATTCCGCTTCGCCGCCGCCAACATCCCCAACGGGATCCCGATCAGATTCGACAACACGAACGCCGTCATCCCCAGAATCAGACTGTTCTTCCCGTACTCCTTCAGCAACGCCCCCATCTTCGACCCATTGACCAGCGACACCCCGAGATCGCCCCGCGCGATGTTCGACACGTACACCAAGTACTGCGCATAGATCGGCTTGTTCAGCCCCAACCGCTCCCGATACGCCTCCCGCACCGCCGCCAGCGCCATCGGGCTCAGTTGCACGCCGCTCGGATCCCCCGGCGCAAACCGCAGCGAATAGAACACCGCGATCGACGCCAGCACCAGGATGATCCCCATCCGGAGACAGCGCCGCACAAGAAAGGCACCCACGATGACCTCGATCCGCAAACCCCGCCGCCACCGCGCAACCGCGTCGGGTGTAGGGGAGGGCCCTGTGCCCTCCCGTGTTCGTGCGCACGCCGCCCGATAGGGATAGGCTCCCTCATCAGACCGGGAGGGCACAGGGCCCTCCCCTACGGCTACGGCATCACCACGACCGACGGCGAAGGTCTCGCTACTCCAACCACACGTCGTTGTAGTACGGGTACAGGTTCCACTGGTGCGGCAGGTAGCCGTGGACGTTCTTCCGGTTGACGTAGATGCTGTTTCGGTTCAGCAGCGGGATGATCGGCAGGTGCTCCGCCACCGCCAGTTGGAACTGGGCACCGGCCGCCTTCAGCGCGCCCTCCGTCCCCGCCGTCTGCCACGCCTTGATCGCCGCGTCGACCTCCGGGATGCTCGCGTGCGACGCGTTCGGGAACGGTCTCGTGGCGCTGCTGACGAAGAGGGTCACCACGTCGACCGGCACCGGCCACGCATAGTAGAAGATGTGCGAATCGGCTCCCTTCGGATCTTGGAGCTGGCTGAAGAACGTCCCGCGGTCGTAGGCCTGGACGGTGACCTTGGCCCCGAGTTGCTTGAGTTGGTCCTGGAGCACCTGCCCGAGTTGCTGATTGAACGACTCGGCCTGGATCACCAGGTTGAACTCCAGCGTCTTGCCGTTCTTGGTCAGGATGCCGTCGGCATTCGGCGTCCAGCCCAACGCCGCGACCGTCGCTTTGGACGCGTCGAGGTCGAACTGGTTGAACTTCTCGACGTCCTTCGTGTAGTAGCGGTCCGCCGTCGTGATCGGCCCGTAGAGCGGTTCGCCCTCGCCGAACAGCAGCGCCTGCGCGATCGCCTGCCGGTTGATCGCCCCGGAGAGCGCCTGGCGCATCTTCTCGTCCTGGAAGTCCAGGTCCGTCCGGTCGTGATTCACCCCGAAGATGTACCCGGACCACTCTTTCAACCGGACGATGTTGAGATCGGAGTTCCCCTCCAACCGCGGCACGTCCTGGAACGCGGGCGCGTGGACGGTGTCGATCTCGCTGTTCTCGATCAACGTCGCCCGTTGCGCCGCTTCGAGGATCGCGGTCCACTTGATCCCGTCCAGGTACGCCTTCCCCTTGTTGTTGAAGTAGGGGACGATCGAGCCGGGGTAGTCCTCCCAGCGCTTCACCGTGACGTGATCGCCCGGTACCCACTCGACGAAGGTGAACGGACCGCTGCCGTCGATCTCCGTCTTGCCGTAGTCGGCGCCGAGTTCGGCCCGCTTGGCGGTGTTGACGATCGCCCAATAGCCCGTGCTGACGACGTTGAAGACGTCGTAGTAGGGGTTGGCCATGTTCAGCACGACCGTCGTCTCGTCCGGCGCGTCGATGCTCGTCACCGGCGCAAACAGCGAGGCCAACGGCGACCCGCTCTTCGGGTCCTTGATCGTGTCGTAGACCGACTTGACCGCCGCTGCGTCGAGCACGGCGCCGGAGTGGAACTTCAACCCCGACCGGATCTTGAACGTCACCTTCAACCCGTCCGGCGAAACGTCCCAACTCTCCGCCAGTTGCGGCACGTACTTGCCGTCGGGATCGAGGGTGATCACGTGCTCGTAGAGGGCATAGAAACCGGGGTCGTACCAGTTGGTGTTGATCGGGTCCATCCGCGAGAAGTCGAGGTCGTACCCCTCGCGCAACGTCCCGCCCGTCTTCGGCTGATCCTGCGCCCGGACCGGCGCGCTCTTCATCAGCATGGCGCTGATGAACGGCACCGACAGCCCGAGCGCGGTCGCCCGCTTCAACACATCGCGGCGGGAAAGCCGCGCCGCCCGGTACTCGTTGAGCAGGTCCTCGAGTGCTTCCCGGTGTTCCACGACACTCGCTCCTCTCGCGCTAGGCGCGCATCGCTCAAGCTTCGTTCGCGGTGAACTCGCGGCAGCATACCGACGGCCCCGAACGCCTGTCAATCGGTCGTTGGCCGGTGAGCCGGGAACGTGCAGCCGGTCGTTCTCAGTGCCGCGTCAGCCGCTCCGCCAGCGTCTTCCCGGTCGGCGGCAGCCCCGTCCGTTCCGCCTTCTGGTCGATCTGCCAGAACGAGCGCTGGACGTAGCGGACGCCGAGGTAGCGGAACGGTTCCGGTTCCCAATTCCGCGAGTGATGGTTCACGCACGGCAGTTTGGTGATCTCCGAATCGACGCCGGTGATCAGGTCGGCAAGGACGCGACCGGCGAGATTGGCCGTGGCGACGCCGTTCCCGGTGTAGCCGCGGGCGGTCGCCAGTCCGAGCGCAGGGTCGTACGCCATGGTCGGCATGAAGTCGCGCGGCCAGCCGAGGGGGCCGCCCCAGGTGTGGGTGAAGCGGACGTCCTTCAACCGTGGGAACCAGGTGCGCACGTTCTCCTGGAGCATCCGGTGCGTGGGGCCGTGCCGGTCGTAGGCGTCTTTGATCGACGAGCCGAAGTGGTAAGGCGCGCCGCGGCCGCCGAAGAGGATGCGGCCGTCGACGGTCTTCGAGAGGTAGTCGACGGTGTAGCGGCAGGAGTCGATGCACTCGCGCCCCTCCCAACCGATCTCCGCCCAGTCGGCCGGGGAGAGCGGTTCGGTCAGGGTGATCAGCGAGTAGACCGGGATCAACTGCCGGTGGAGTTTCGGTAGCCGCGTCAGGTACGCCTCGCCGCAGAGGACGATCGTTTTCGCCCGCACATGCCCGCGCGCGGTGTGGAGGGCGGGATAGGCGCCGGTCGTAAAGTCGGTCACCTCGGTCTGCTCGTAGATGGTGGCGCCGCGGCGCTCGACGGTGCGGGCCAGCCCACGGACGAGGCGGCCCGGGTGAATCGTCGCGGTGTCCTTGAGGTAGAGGGAGCCGAGCGCACCGGCGATGGAGACGCGCTCGTCCGTCGCCGTCTTGTCGAGGAGTTGGACGCGGTCGGCGAGGCCGAGGCGCTCGTACTCGGCGTGGGTCGCGTGGATGGCCGGGAGTTGCTGCGGACCGCGCGCGATCATCAGCGCGCCGCCCTTGCCGTACTGGATGTCGATGCCTTCCGCCGCCGCGACCCGGCCCACCTCGTCGACCGCGCCGGTCATCGCCCCGTGCACCGCCAGGGCCGCATCGCGACCGTACTTTTTCGCGAGCACGCCGAGGCTCGTCGGGAAGCCGGAGGTGCACCAGGCGCCGTTGCGGCCGGAGGCACCGAAACCGGCGATCTCCTGCTCGACGATCGCGAGCTTGAGCGCGGGTTGCCGTTCCTGGAGGTAATAGGCCGTCCAGAGACCGGAGTAGCCGGCGCCGAGGATGGCGACGTCGACGTCGATGGTGCCGACGAGGGCGGGGCGGGGCGTCAGGTCGTCGCCGCAGGTTTCGAGCCAGTAGCTGTAGGAGGCGTAATTCTTCATGGTCGGTCGACTTGTAGGGGCGCAGTGCTTGCGCCCTCGCTAAAGGGCACGAACGTCGCCTGCCAGCAAAAGGGCGCAAGCATTGCGCCCCTACGGATCGGTCCTCCCCCGCCAGATGGGTTCGGTCAGTCCATGACGGTGATGGCGCGGCTGGCTTCGTTGAGGCGGACGCCGCCGTCCTCGGTGCAGACGACGGCGTCTTCGATGCGGACGCCGAAGTTGCCTTCGAGGTAGATGCCGGGTTCGTCGCTGAAGACCATGCCGGGTACCAGGGGGAGCTGGTTGCCGTTGACCAGGTACGGTTCCTCGTGGACGTCGAGACCGAGCCCGTGGCCGACGCGGTGGAGGAATTGGGGGCCGTAACCGGCTTCGGTGATGATGGTGCGGGCGACCTGGTCGAGGCGTTCGCAGGGAACGCCGGGTTTGACGGCGTCGAGGGTGGCCTGGTTGGCGCGGAGGACGATCTCGTAGACGCGGCGGAATTCGTCGGTCGGTTCGCCGATGACGACGGTGCGGGTGATGTCGGAGTGGTAGCCGTCGAGGGTGCCGCCCCAGTCGAAGATGACGACGTCGCCCTGCTGGATGACGCGGTCGCCGGTGTGGTAGTGGGGGGAGGCGCTGTTGGGGCCGCTGGCGCAGATGCCGAAACCGCCGGCGAGACCGCGCTTGTGCATCAGGCTTTGCAACCGCTCCATCGCCTGGGTTTCGGTGAGACCGCTGATGGGGCCGCCCTCGATGAATTCGGCCCAGGCCTCGTCGGTGCGGCGGGAGACCTCGCGCATCAGGTCGACTTCGTGGGCGTCTTTCTGCATGCGGAGGGCGCGCATCACGTTGAGGGCGGGGATCCAGCGGGCGGTCGGCATCGCGGTTTGGAGGCGGAGGAGGAAGACGCTCCAGAGTTGGTCGCCGACGGCGAGGGTTTTGCCGTCGACGGAGCCGGCGAGTTGGGCGGCGAGCTCGGCGGGCGGTTGGGTTTCCTCCCAGGCGTGGACGTCGACGAGGTCGCGGCGGTCCTGGGCGTTGGGGGCTTCGAGGACGGGGAGGACGAGGAAGGGCCTCCCTTCGCGGGGCAGACCCAGGAGGTTGAGGCGCTCGCTGAGGTGGGCGACGAAACCGGTCAGGTAGAAGAGATCGGAACCGGGGCCGATTAGGAGCAGGTCGACGCCCTGCCGCTCGAGTTCTGCCTGGGCGCGGCGCAGGCGCTCGGCGTAGACGCTGGTGGACGTGGCGTCCGTCGTCATCGCGGGGATACCTCCTCGTCGTGGATCGTCGATCGACACTGGCGGGCGATTCTAGCACCGGCAAAGGCGGGGCCGGACGGGTATGATGCCGAGCTTCGAGCTTCGGGCTTCGGGCTTCGAGCTTCGAGCGTCGAGGTGCGAGCGAGCGGGGACGAGGCGAGGATTGCGACGGAAGGATGGGTGACTGGTGACGAGTGCTGCCGATCGGGATGCCGGGAAGACGGTGGCGATGATCACGTCGCCGTTGGAGGCGGAGTTTGCCGAGCGGATCGCGGCGGCGGAACCGGAGCGGGTGGAAGTGATCTACCGGCCCGATTTGATGCCGCCGACGCGGTACCGGGGGGACCACAACGGGCCGGCGGATTGGCCGGGGTTTGATGCCAGGCGGGAGGAGTGGCACGGGCTGCTGCGGCGGGCGGAGGTGCTGTTCGACTTTCCGACGCACGAGGAGAAGGGGGTGTTGGAACTGTCGCCGGGGTTGCGGTGGGTGCAGACGAGTTCGGCGGGGGTCGGGCAGTTGGTGAAGCGGCTGGGGTTGGCGGAGAGCGAGCTGATCGTGACGACGTCGAGCGGGGTGCATGCGGAGCCGCTGGCGGAGTTCGTGTTTGCGGCGTTGCTGTACCACGTGAAGTGGTTTGCGCAGATCCGGGCGTGGCAGCGGGAGCATCGGTGGGAGCGGTTTTGCAGCGGCGAGTTGACGGGGCAGACGCTGGCGATCGTCGGGCCGGGGCGGATCGGGCGGGAGGTGGCGCGGATCGGGCGGGCGTTCGGGATGACGGTCTGGGCGACGGCGGCGAGGTACGAGCCGGGGCGGGCGGCGGCGTTGGGGGTGGATCGGCTGTTCGCGCGGGATGGGTTGTGGGAGATGCTGGCGGGGGCGGATGCGGTGGTGCTGTGCACGCCGCACACGGCGGAGACGGAGGACCTGATCGGTGCGGCGGAGATCGCGGCGATGAAACCGGGGGTGGTGCTGGTCAACATCGCGCGCGGGTTGGTGATCGACGAGGAGGCGATGGTGGCGGCGCTGCGGGAAGGAAGGATCGGGTTTGCGGCGTTGGACGTGTTCCGGACGGAGCCGTTGCCGGTCGATTCGCCGCTGTGGGATTTGCCGAATGTGCTGATCAATCCGCACTCGGCGAGTACGGCGACGTCGGAGAATGGGAAGATCACCGAGATGTTCGTCCGCAATCTGCGGTGCTATCTGGATGGGCGGTACGAGGAGATGTCGCCGGTGTTGGATAAGCGGCGGTTGTATTGATCGGCCCCCTATCCCCCCGACCCCCTTTCCCCCAAGCGTGGGAGAAAGGGGGAGGACGACGCGCCCGTTACCAGCGGACTTTGACGATGAGGGGGCGGCGGCGGGCGAGGGTTTGGGAGGACCAGCGGTAGGCCTGGGCGATCAGGTGGGCCTGGACGAGGGTGGCGAAGGGCCAGAAAAAGGCGGTGGCGATGAGGAGAGCGGGGAGTTGCCAGGAGGTGGGGAGGGGGAGGAGCCAGGCAAGGGTGGAGGGGGTCTCTTCGATGGCGAATCCGAGGACGGCGGCGGCGATCCAGATGGCGGGTTCGGCGCGGAGGTGGGACCAGATGGCGGCGAGGTCGAGGGCGGCCCAGGCGGAGCCGGTGGTGGCGTAGCGGGCGAGACAGAGGGATGAGAAGAGGGCCATGAGGGCGGTAGTGAGGAGGGTGGTCGGGTCGTGGAAGGCGGCGATGAGGGCCGGGACGGGTTTGGTGGTGGTCTCGGTGGTGGAGTCGGTGTCGGCGGTGGTCAGCGCCCAGAGGGGGAGGGTCAGCAAACCGGCGGCGAGGGCGCAGGCGATGGAGAGGAGTTGGCATTTGAGGCCGAGCATCAGGGTAGTGCGGTCGAGGCGCCAGGGGGGGAGGTCGGTGTCGTCGGGTTTGGTGGCGACGGTGCGGATGGCTTGCACGGCGTAGGCGGAGAGGGCGAGTTGGCCGACGATGGGAAGGCAGGCGATGGTGGCGGCTCGGCCGAGTTTGGCGGGCCAGCGGGAGTCGGCGAAGGGGTAGGTGAAGGCACGCCGGAGGTCCATCGGAGACGATCACCCTTTCCGCGAGGTCGCGCGTCGATTCGTCATTATGCAGCGTATCGGCGGCGGGTGCGGAGGTCATCAAAAGATTGGGGGAGGATCGTCACGGATCGGCGGAGTCGAAAGGCGATAGGCGTTAGGCGATAGGCGTTAGGGGGACGGTCGGGGGCGAAGGTGGTGTGGACCCTCCGGGTCGAGCGTGACCGTCCGGCACCCAGGGGGTAGCCGGCGGTGAGGGGCTCCGGCGGACGGCCCTCACCCCCGGCCCGGTGCGCGGGAGAGGGGAGCTTGGGTGTGCTCGGCGGGGAGATGGGGGCGGAGCGCGGGCCGGCGCGGGCGAGGGTGGCGGCTCGCTGCGGCGCGACGGGGAGGGGCACGTGGTTTCCGGTGTGTGCGACCGGGGCCGTTGGCTGCCCTGCGCAGGTGGCCGGTCCTGGGCGCGTTCCGTGCCTGCCCAGGCCCGCCCACGCAACCGGAAGGTGACCGCTTGGGAGGAAGATAGCACATATGATTTGATTTGTCAATAGGTCGTTGCGGGTTTCGGAGGTGAGAGGCCGTCGGGCGTGGTGGGCCGGGATTGGCGTGCCGTCGATGAGCGGGTGGGTCGTGGCGATTCGTTCTGACCGGAGGTCTGGGGATGCGCCGTTTTTGCTCCCTCTTGGCCCACGGTCGCGGTGCCGGGTGCGCGGTAGGGTGGGGCGACCGTGGGGCGCGGCGGGGTGTGGCCGCCGGCGCGGGTTCGGGGGAAGGAGCAGAGGATGAGCGCCGAAGCCGCAGCGTACGATCCGTCACAAGCCCCGCAGCGGGGGCACGACAACCCCGCGCTCAATGCGCAGGCGTTCCAGCGGGGGATTGCGGCGGCGCCGGCGGCCGAACGGGCCGGGATGACGGTTACCGGCACGTACGTCAAGACCGGGTTCCTGCTGGTGCTGCTGATCGCGGCCGGTGCGTTCGGCTGGTCGCAGGTCGAGATCAGGACGATCAACGGGCAGGAGATCGCGATCCAGCCGACGTGGACCTGGCTGGCGATCCTCTTGACCCTCGTCTTCGGGTTCGCCGGGATTTTTGCCTTTCAATGGATTCCGCTGCTGGCGATCGGGTACGCCCTGAGCGAGGGGGCGTTGTTGGGGATCGCGGCGCACGCCTTCGATCTGGAGTGGGACGGGATCGTCTTGCAGGCGATCGTGGCGACGATCGCGGTGTTCACGGCGACGCTGCTGCTGTACGGCACCGGGGTGATCAAGGTGACCTCGAAGCTGGCGATGGGGGTGGCGATCGCGATGGGCGGTCTGCTGGTGCTGTGGACGACGACGTGGTTGCTGTCGCTGTTCGGGCTCGACTTCTCCTTCTGGTCGGAGCCGTCGCCGTGGGGAATCGGGTTGAGCGTGTTGATCGTGATCCTGGCGGCGCTGAACCTGCCGCTGGACTTCGCGTTCATCGAGCGGTCGGCGGCGGCGGGAGCGCCGAAGCAGTTGGAGTGGTACGGGGCGTTCGGGTTGATGCTGTCGATCATCTGGATGTACGTGGCGATTTTGCGGTTGCTGGCGTTGTTGCGGGCGAGTCAGTGAGGTTGTGAGCCGATAGCCGGTAGCCGGTAGCCGGTAGCCGGTAGAGAGATGGTGCGGGTCGAGGTGGGTCTGGAACCTCCGGGTCGGACGTGACCGCCGGGCGGAGGACCCTCACCCCCTGCCCCCTCTCCCGGAGCGCGGGAGAGGGGGAACGCGAGCGTGGGGGCGGAGGGGGGTTCGAGATTACAGATTCGGGGTCGGGGGAGGAGCGTTTTCGACGTGGCGGATGAGGTCGCGGAGGAGGGTGCGACCTTGCATGCCCCACCAGTTGACGTCTTCGCGACCGACGGCGCGATCGTTGATGAGGAACAGGTAGCGCCAGTGTTGGTCCGTGACGCGGGAGAGGAGGTCGACGTAGCGCTCGGTGCGGGCTTGTTTGGCGCGGTCGCGATCGCGGACGGAGCCTTTGGACTCGACGATGACCATGGTGCCGTCGGTGAGGCGGACGAGGAAGTCCGGGTAGTAGTAGGGAGTCTTGCCCTGGAAGGCGTATTGGATGCGGAACTGGACGCCGGATTGGTCGTTCCAGAGCCAGGCGGCGACGTCTTCGGCGTCGTCGAGAAGCGTAGCCAGGCGGTGCTCGTCGGGGCTGTCGAAGCAGCAGGCATCGAAAACGGATTTGGATGGGTTGCGGAGGACGATGCGTGGAACGGCTTCGAAGGCGGGGAGATCGCGGGCACGTCGAATCTCGAGCTGAACCTCGGGATTCTCCTCGCCGGAGCGGGCTTCGCCGATGATGCGGGCGACGCTGCGGATCACGTCGTCCTTGACGACCGGGCGGAGGACGTTGGCGAGGACGATTCGGTAGGTCTGTTCGTCGCTGTCCGCCGCGAGGTCGATGTTGAGCGGGATACCGGGGAGGTCGAAGGTGCAGCGTTCGAGGAAGGTCTTGACGATGCCTTTGATGGCGGCTTCGTAGTAGCGGGATAGGCGAAGTTCGGTCCGAATGTTCTCGGAATAGCGGTAGATGGCCTCGTCGATCGACGAGTAGTCGATCGTTCTGACGTTGTAGCGAAGTGGTGCGTCGTCACCCGGCTGGGTGCCGGGGACGCCTTCGTGGCTGAGGATGCCTTCGATGTCGCGCAGGCTGGTGATCCACGGGTGACGAGTCGAGAGGGGAGGCATGCGACCGCGGTTGATGCGCTCGACCCAATCGTCTCCCGATTCGAAGGCGCCGATGATCTGGACGATGGGGAGGTCGCGCTCGGCGCGCAGGTCGGCGGGCTCGATCGGGTTGATGAGCATGCGGGTTGGGTCGGGACGCGCTTCTTCATCTCCGAGCTCGGCAAGGATCTCTTTCATCTCCGCCGGATTTTGGCGGATCACTTGCTCAAAGGATGGGTGGCGGATGACGTAGAGCCCTTCGCGGAGACCGCTGTCCTTGAGTTCGCCGTCGGCGGTCCAATAGGGCGGGAACATCAGACGGAGACCACGTCCGAGGACCTGTTCGGTAAGTTGCCGGGAGTCGAAGGTGCGGAGCGGGACGATGACCTTGACGTTGCGGACGTCCCATCCCTCTTTGAGCATCATCACGGAGACGACGGCGGTGTAGGGGTTGTCGGGGGCGTCGACGCGGGTGACTTCGTCGCGGACCTTTTGCCAGTCCTTCTCGTTGAGCATTTCTTTGCGGCCGATGTGGATTTCCTTCACCCGACCGGCGAAGATGGGCTCGTCGGTTTCGGGGTCGAGAAATTCCTCCAGTCTCCTGGCGATCTCCTCGGCTTCCTTCGCCGTTTTGCAGACGATGAAGAGGATGGCCTTACGGTCGATGCCGCGGTCGGTGAGGGCCTGTTGTTCCTTCTTCCACTCGGCGATGCCGGCCTGGATGAGTTGGGTGTAGCGATCCCAGGCATTGGTGGCGGAGTCGTCGATCAGGGGGATCGGTTCGTCGTGACCGTCTTTGTATTGGAGGCGGACACGGGCGAGGAGCGGACGTTTGACGACGCCGTCGGCGATGGCGCGACCGAGCGGGTAATCGTAATAGGCGTGGCGGAACCAGCGTTTATCGCGCTCTTCGAAGAGGGTGGCGCTGACGTCGACCTGGAGGGCGAGGCCGCTCCGGCTGTTGAGGTCGGCGAGGACGCGGTGCCAGGCGATGCCTTCGTCGGGACCCTCACCCCCCGGGCGCCTCTGACCCTCACCCCCCTGCCCCCTCTCCCGGTGCGCGGGAGAGGGGGGGACGGCGGCGGGGCGGTGGGCGTAGTGGGTTTGCTCGTCGTGGACGTGATGGGCTTCGTCGTTGAAGACGAGGAGGGGGGTGGTCGCGGCGCGAAGGAAGGTGAGGAGCGGTGTGGCGCCGGTGTCGAGTTTGGTCGGCGGGGGTGTTTCGAAGAGGCTTAGTTGGGGTGGAAGGCCGTCGAGCGGGGGCTCGTCTTCGGTCGGGTAGAGTTTGTGGATGTTGGTGACGACGAGGTAGCCGTCGCCGGGGCGCCATTCGCCGGGTTCGCTCTCGGGGGTGACGACGCGAAGAGACCAATCGCGGCGGAAGTCGGGCGGGACGAGGGGATCGTTTTCGAAGATGGCGCCGTCGCGGAAATCGGTGAGGAGGCGCTCGAGAACGATCAGGTTGGGGGCAATGAGGAGTTGGGTGTTGCCGAAGCCGAGGTTGTCTCCGTCCGAGTCGTAAAGCCAGTGGAGGTGTGCCCAGGTCATGAGGAGGCTCATGACTTTGGTTTTGCCGGAACCGGTGGCCATCTGGAAACCGAGTTTCGCCCAGGGATCGCGCTGCGGGGCGCGTTCGAGGTCGGCGAGGGCGGCGACGTCTTCGACGCGGCGGGCGCCCCACGCTTCGTAGAGGAAGATGGCGGTTTCGACGGCGCGGCGCTGGTGCGGGTACCAGAGGAAGAACGACCCATCGGGGCGAAGGTGGGGTTCGCCGAACCAGTGGTCGAGGAGGGTGCGGGAGAGGTCCGAAACGTCGGGATAGCCGTCCCGAACCCAGGCGGAGACGCGGGATTGGACGGCGGCGATGAGTTCTTCCTGGGGGGTGACGACCGGGAGCGAGAGTGTGCTGGTACGGGTTGGGCGGCGCATTAACCCTCACCCCCTGGTCCTGGAGGACCCTCACCCCCTGCCCCCTCTCCCGGTGCGCGGGAGAGGGGGGTACGCGAGATGGCCATGAGGCGGTGGGCTTCGGCGGCGATCTGGTTGAGAACGGTGTCGAGGTTGTGGATGACGGCGTCGTTGGTGAAGCGGAGGACGTGGTAGCCGCTGGCGGTGAGGGCTTGGGTGCGGTTTTCGTCGCGGTCGGGTTGTTGGTCGTGGACGGGGCCGTCGAGTTCGATGGCGAGGCGGACGGTGGGGCAGCAGAAATCGAGGACGAAGGGGCCGACGGGGTGCTGGCGCCGGAATTTGAGGCCGGTGAGGCGACGATCACGGAGGTGGGGCCAGAGGATGTCCTCGGCGGGTGTGGTGTGCTGGCGGAGAAGACGGGCCGCGTCGACGTTGTTGCGTCTTGGTTGGAGGGGGCTCATGGGTGTTCGCCTCCTGCATGAGCTTCACCCCCGGCCGCAGGACCCTCACCCCCAACCGTCGGACCCTCACCCCCACCCGTCGGACCCTCACCCCCAACCCCTCTCCCGGTGCGCGGGAGAGGGGAGGGTTTCCAATTGGCTTTTCGCCCGGGTGGGAGGCGGTGGTGATGCCGGGGGCGTGCCCCCTCTCCCGCGGACCGGGAGTGGGGGTTGGGGGTGAGGGTCCGACGGTTGGGGGTGAGGGTTATGGTGCCGTTCATCCGATCACCACGCGGGCGACTTTGAGGCCGTCGTTGCCGAAGATGTCGGTGACTTTGACGGCGATGCGTTTTTCGCCGCGGTCGTTGCCGTAGGAATGGGCGGCCTGCATGGCGATTTCGGGGTTTTTGCGGGTGCGGAAGGATTGCCAGTCGTTTTGGAAGGGTTCGCCTTCGCGGTAGTCCCAGTCGACGGCCCAGTAATCGATGAGGGCGCGCCAGTCGGTGATGCGGCGTTTGATCTCGGCGCGTTTGGCGGGGTCCTGGGTGCTGAGGCAGTCTTCGAGGTCGACGGTGAGGCGGAGGAGTTTGACGGTGGCGCTGTCGCCGGCGACGGAGACGCCGACCTCGACGTCGGGCGGGGAGAAGAAGTGGATTTCGGGCGCGTCGTCGATGGCGTCGTCTTTGCGGCGTTTGCGGCGGATACGGTCGCGAACGGCGTCGATGGCGGCGGCGGGGATGGTTTTGGCGTAGACGTCGACGCCGTGGCGGGATTCGGCGTCGCCGCGGTTCCAATCGATCGGGATGTCGGCGGAGAGGATGTCGACGGCGTGGAGGTCGGTGGCGGCGGCTTCGCTGAGGACGGCTTCGACCTGGGAGGGGGCGACGGGGCCATCGATGGGGCCGACGTGGATCCAGCGGGTGCCTTTGCGGCCGTGGAGGTGGGCGAAGGTCTCGACGGGGGTGCCGCCGTAGATTTCGACCATGGCGTCGCGGTAGACCTTGGCGGACGGTTGCTCGGCCCAGAGGTCGCGCCATTCGCGACCGCGGGCGTAGAAGCCGATGTTTTCGACGGCGAAGGGGGTGGCGCCGGCCTCGATGAGGCGTTTGCGGGTGATGTGGATGGCGAACTTGCCGCAGTCGATGGCGATCCAGCGACGGGGGGCGGGTTTGCCTTCGGCGTCCTTCATGGTCTCCGCGGCAACGGCGGTGGTACCGGAGCCGGCGAAGGCGTCGAGGACGAGGTCGCCGGGGTTGGAGGAGGCGGCGATGATTCGCTGCAGGAGGGCGAGTGGCTTTTGAGTCGGGAACCCAAGGAACTCATTGGAGCGATTGTTGATGACCGGCACGTCGTCCCACACGCTTTGAACGGGAACCCCAGGCATCTCGTCGAGATACCGCTTGTATTGCGGGACAGCTCCGGGACTCATCTGCACGATCCTTCCCTCCCTGTAAAGACGCTCCATCGTCTCTCGGCTGTACCGCCAGTAGCGCGTCACTCCGAGAAACTCATACTGCGGATTGCCCTTAGATGCTCCTCCTGGTCCTTGAATGTTGTCAATCCGGTAAACGCGGCCGTCAGGGTCTCTATGCTTATAGTTCTCTCGAATGTACTTTTCGTCGTAGGGCTTATAGACGGGTTCCAAGGGCGCGTCTTCGCTTAAGGTGTAGTACAACAACGTGTCATGCAGGCGACCCAGATGTTTCGCTCCCTGCCCGGAATCGCTGTGAGCAGAGGATCGCTTCCAGACGACCTCGTTTCTGAAATTCTCATATCCGATGATCTCGTCCATTAGCACCTTCAGATAGTGGCCGGCGTGCCAATCGCAATGGACGTAGATCGAACCTGCCGGAGCAAGCAGCCTCTTCAGGATTTCGAGACGATCTCGCATCATTGAGAGGTAGGAGTCGAGCCCTTCCTTCCACGTGTCCGTGTATGCAAGCTCCTCGATCAATGTTGGCATCTTCTCGTCGGTGGCACCGTTCTGAATTTCCACATTGATTCGGAAATCGGACTGCACGGCGAACGGCGGGTCGATGTAGATGAGGTCGACCTTGCCTTCGAGGGGCGGGTGCTGGTCGTCGCCGTGGAGGAGGGCGGTGAGGGCGACGAGGTTGTCGTTGGTCCAGATGAGGCGGTTGGCGGGGAGACCGCGGTCGCTGCTGCCGTCGGCGAGGGCGGTTTGGGTCGGGACGCGCAGGCCGGGGAGGCGGGTCTGTTGGGCCTGTTCGCGGCGGAGTTCGTGCCAGGCGCGGAGGTCGCGGACTTCGGCGAATTGGGGGAAGACGATCTCGACGACCTGGCTGGGGAGGGGTTCGGCGACCTTGCGGCGGTCGCGGCCGGTCCAGATCAGGCGCGGTTTGCGCGGGACCGGTGCGAAGCGTTCTTCGGCAGGCACGGTGATCTCCGTTC
>DATBFX010000458.1:0-49949 GCA_036558305.1 Thermomicrobiales bacterium
CGCGGTCTCGGCGTGCGACGGGGCGACCGCGTCGCCATCTACATGCCGACGATGCCCGAGACGATCATGGCGATGCTGGCGACGGCTCGGATCGGCGCCATCCACCTCGTCGTCTTCGCCGGTTTCGGGGCGGGGGCGCTCACGGAGCGGATGGAGATCGCCGGCGCCCGCGTCCTGCTGACGGCCGACGTCACCTTCCGCAAGGGCCGCGAGGTCGATCTCTGGGCGATCGCCCGCGATGCCTTGAACTATCCCGGTTCGGCGGTCGAGCGGGTCGTCGTGCTGGCGCGGACGGGAAACCGACCCCCGCTCCAACCGGATCGGGACAGAACCTGGGACGAATTCCTGGCGGGCGGAGCCGGACAGTCGAGCGATCACGAGGTGATGGAGGCGAACGATCCGGTCTACGTGCTGGCCACCTCGGGCACGACCGCGAAACCGAAACTCGTGGTCCACACCCACGGCGGGTACCAGGTGGGCATCCACAGCATGGGCGCCTGGTGCCTCGGTTTGAAGGCGGACGACGTCTGGTGGCCGACGGCGGACATCGGGTGGGCCGTCGGCCACAGCTACCTCGCGTACGCGCCGTTTCTTGCCGGTTGCACGGCGATCGCCTACGAAGGTGCGCTCGATCACCCCTCGCCGGAGTCGTTTTACCGGGCGATCGAAGAGCACCGGGTCAGCGGCATCTTCACCGCGCCGACGGCGGTGCGGATGTTGATGGCCCACGGCACCGGACCGGCGCGCGCCCACGACCTCGAATCGGTCGAGCGGGTGGTCTGCGCCGGCGAACCGCTCAACGTTCCCGCCTGGGAGTGGTTGCAAAAGGACGTCTTCGCCGATCGCGTGCCGGTGATCGATCACATGTGGCAGACGGAGACGGGCGGACCGGTCTTCGGGAACCCGTACGGGATCAGTTTGCTGCCGATCAAACCCGGTTCGGCCGGAATCGCGCTGCCGGGCATCTTCGCCGAAGTGCGCAACCCGGACGGTGAATCGTGCGCACCGGGCGAGAAGGGTATCGTCGTCTTGACACGACCGTTCCCGAGTCTGACGCCGACGATCTGGGGTGACCCGGAGCGGTACGCGCGGGACTACTGGGGTCGGATGCCGGGGGCCTACTTTTCGGGCGATGCCGCATCGGTCGACGAGGACGGCTACTACTGGTTCAGCGGCCGGGCGGACGAGATCATCAAGATCGCCGGGCATCGGATCGGGACGATCGAGGTCGAAACGGCACTGCTCCGCCACCCCGCAGTCGCCGAAGCCGGGGTGACGGGGCGACCGGACGAGTTGCGGGGTGAGGTGATCTCCGCGTTCGTCGTGTTGCGGTCGGGGAACACGGCATCGCCCGTGTTGAAGGACGAACTGCTGGGTACGGTGCGGCGAGAACTGGGACCAGTAGCGGTGATCGGCGAGATCAACTTCGTCAAGATGCTGCCGAAGACGCGCAGCGGCAAGATCATGCGCCGCGTCTTCAAGGCGGTCGTCCTCGACCGCGATCCGGGCGACATCTCGACGATCGAGGACGCGGGATCGGTCGAAGAGGTCCGCGAAGCGTGGCAGGAGTTGCGGGCGGAGGTACGTGGGGGTTGAGGCGTTAGGCGATAGGCGTCAGGGGTACGGACGGGATTCACTCCGGGTCGGATCGGGGGATTTCGCGGGGAACCCTCACCCCCGGCCCCTCTCCCGGTGCGCAGGAGAGGGGAGCGCGGTTGTGCCTGGCGAGGCGGGCGGGGCGGGGTGGGCGGCGGCAATAGGTTGAGGGGCGTACGACCGGGCCGATGGCGGGTACTTCTCCTGGCGGGGAATAGGCGGTCTTGCCGATGCGGGGTCGCGGCGGCGGGCGCAGACTGCCGACCGTTGGAACGCGTTCGTCGTAGGCGCGCGGAAGGGGGTGCGCGGTGGCAGCGGTCGAGAAGATCCTTATCGTCGGGGGAGGTATCGGTGGGCTCTCGTTGGCGGCAGCGCTTCGGTTGCGGGGCTTCGCGCCCGATTTGATCGAGCGCAGCCCGGAATAGCGGGTGACCGGGACCGGTCTCGGCGTTCTGGCCAACGGCATGCGCATGTTTCGAGCGATCGGTGCCGCCGACGCCGTCGCCGAGACCGGGGCAATCCTGCGCCGATGGACGTATTGCGATGCCCGTGGCGAGGTGCTGTGCGCCACCGACCTCGCCGCGCTCTGGGGAGAGGTGGTCCCTGTGTCGGCGTCGAACGCCCACACCTGCACGACGCGCTGCTTGCCGCCGCCGATGTGACCGCCCGGCTCGGGATCGGTCCGGTCGGGATGACGAACGATGGGACGCGGGAACCGTCGTCGAGTTCGACGACGGTTCCCGCGGCGACTACGACCTCGTCGTCGGCGCCGACGGCATCCGGTCGATGGTGCGGGACCTCGCGTTTGGAGGACCACTGCCGTGCTACGCCGGTCAGATCGTCTGGCGCAGCGTCGTCGCGAAGCGTCCCGGCGGATTGGAGGACGTGACCGTCGTCATGGGCGAAGGGTGTTTCTTTGGGCTCGTGCCGATGGGTGGTGGGCGGACCTACGGTTTCGGCGGGCTCGACGCGGCGGAACCCGGCCCCGACCCATTGGCCGGGCGGTTGGGCCGGGTTCGAGCCCGATTCGCGGCGTTGGGGGGACCGGTTCCGGAGTACATGGACGCGCTCTCGTGCGATGGGGAGATTCGCTACGACGTGATCGAGTGGTTGGAGATGGACCGCTGGCACGCGGGACGGGTGGTATTGATCGGCGATGCCGCGCACGCGAGTCCGCCGCACATGGGTCAAGGCGGGACGATGGCGATGGAAGATGCGGTCGTGCTGGGCGAGGTGCTCCACGAGGCAGACACCATCGAACACGCACTCACGGCCTACGTCGAGCGACGCCGACCGCGGGTCGAGTGGGTGCAAGAGCAGAGCCGAGCGGCGCTGAAGTCCTGGTTGTTGCCTCCGTCAGTCCGTGACGCTGCGCTGCGCGAACGAGGAGATCGGATGATGGAGGCTCGCTTCGCTCCGCTGCGAGCGGCGCCATAGCAAGTGCTTCTCGGGCCGCAACCACCGCTCACCAGGACCGGGAGCCAGGTCGGCGCCCCGATCCTGACGGACTCAACGGAAGGGATGGGAGCGTCTGCGGCACTGGTGCACTAGAATGGGGGTGTCCGGACACTTGGGCCCGGACTTGAGGTGGGGTTGGTACGCGGCGAGGGACACCAAATGCAGACGTCGGCGTCGGGATCTTTGATCGACCGGATGATGGGCGCGGCACGACTCGACGTCGCGACCTACGAAGAAGTCGAACACGACACGAACGCGACGATGCAGGCGGCGATCGTCGTCGTCCTCGCCGCAGTTGCCGCCGGTATCGGTGCACTGGGCGACGGGGCGACCGGGCTCATCGGCGGCATTATCGGCGGGATCGTGGGCTGGATCGTCTATGCGGCGGCAACGTACCTGGTCGGGACCAAACTCCTCGCGGCAGCACAGACGGAGGCCGACCTCGGGCAGCTTCTGCGGACAATCGGTTTCGCCCGAACGCCAGGCATTCTCAACGTGTTCGGCTTCATTCCGGTGCTCGGTTGGATCGCCGGACTTGTCGCCGCGATCTGGGTGATCGTGACAACGGTGATCGCGATACGTCAGGCGTTGGAGATGACGACGTGGCGCGCGATCGCGACCGCCATCATCGCGTTGATTCTCGACGCCATCGTCGTCGGAATCGTCTACGCGATCTTCGGCATCTCGGCACCCGGTGTGTAGAGGACGATCGGTTCGGCGCTCATCACTTGACTGCTACTCCCTTGTGAGCGAGCGGAACCGTGGGATGGGGCTGCCTTCCGATCCCTAACCACGCTCGACCGGTTTGCCGCCGTTGCCGCGGTGGCCGGACGTGTACGCCGGTGGGTCACTGGCCGGAAATGACTCCTCCGACGCTTCGTCGACGACGTCCTCAGCGTCGTCGACGTCGGCGGAGCGTTTACCGCTTGGTGGCGCCTGATTCGATCGCGCGTACTTGTCGGTCGGTTTTTCGTCGAGGATGGGTGCCTTGTCGCTTCCCATGGGGCCATGCTCCTTGCGCCGTTGCGTCGCCTCTCGCCAAGGGAAAGCAACGGGCAATCGGCATGCCACGGCCCCGGCTGTTCGGGTTGGACTGCCGCACATCGTGCCGTCGGATCGTGTTGGTCGGCGGCTACTTGACGGCGCCCGCGGTCAGACCCTTGACGATGAACCGCTCGAGGACGATGCCGATGATGGCGAGGGGGGCGATCGCGGCGGTCGAGAGGGCGGCCATCGACCACCAGTTGATGCCCTGGGACCCGGTCTGGCTGGCGACAAGGAAGGGCAGCGTCACCGATTTGCTCGAGGTGAGGGTGGCGGCGAAGAAGTACTCGTTCCAGCAGAAGACGATCGAGAGAATGAACGAGGCGACGAATCCGGGCAGCGCGATCGGGACGACGATCCGGGCGAAGGCCTGCCAGATGGAGGCCCCATCGACCAGCGCCGCCTGTTCCAGCTCGACCGGGATCGAGCCGAATTGGTCGCGCATGATCCAGATGACGATCGGCAGGTTCATGATCATGTAGACGAGGATCAAACCGGTATGGGTGTCGAGCAGGCGGAACTCGCGGTAGAGCACGAGCAACGGCATCGCCAGCGCGACCGGCGGCAGGATGAGCTGGGAGAGGAACCAGAACGAGATGTCCTTGTTGCGCCATGGCCCAAACTTGTATTCGAAGCGGGTCAGACCGTACGCCGCGAGCGAGCCGACGACGACGGCCAGCGTCGAGGCGCCGAGGGCGGCGATCAGGGAGTTGCGCGCGTGCTTGATGAAATTATCGCGGGCACTCGATCGTTCGAAGACGGTGTCGGGAGACAGTCCGATCGATTGCCAGCCGCGCCAATCGGGTTGGAAGCTGATCCAGGGCAAGATGTGGTTGCCGGTCACGGCCGCCGCGGTCTTGAACGACGTCGTGACCGTCCAGAAGATGGGGAAGAGCGCAATGAAGGTCCAGAGAAGGAGCGCGGCGTAGATCAAGACGCGGCCGGGACGGATGAGCGGGCGCCGGCGCTCGGCCACGCTGTAGGCGGCCGTCGATTTGCCGATCGGTTGCGCTGCGGTGGCCATCGTCGATACCCCCGGAATCAAGCCGCACGAGGTTAGGCCGCGAACTTCCTGGCCCAGCGACCGGCAGTCGCCAGGATCAGCGAAACGAAGATGATGACGAAGATCAAATAGACCTGGGCCATGGCGGTGCCGTACCCGACATTCGTCCGCTCGATGCCGACCCGGTAGATGAGGTTCGTCGCGGAGTCGGTTTTGCCGCCGGGGCTGCCAGTGGTGACGGTGCGGATGATGTCGAAGATTTTCAACTCGAAGATGATGCGGAGGACGACGGCGGTGACGCTGACCGGGAGCATCAACGGGTAGGTGATGTCGCGGAAGGACTGCCAGGCGGTTGCGCCGTCGACCCGTGCCGACTCCATGACCTCGTGGGGCAGCGCCTGGAGACCGGCCAGCAGCAGCACCATGATGAACGGGATCGAGTACCAGGCGTCCATCGACATGATGCTGGCCCTGGCGATCCACGGCCCGCCGTAGAAGGCCACGTTCTCGAAGCCGATCTTTTCCAGAAGTTTCGCGAGCGGACCGTACTGGTTGTTGAGGATCGACTTGCCGATCATCCAACTGACGGCGACCGGGCTCAACATGAACGGGAGCAGGAACGCGACGCGGAAGAACTTCTGGCCGCGGACGTTCTGGTTGAGGAGCAGGGCCAACCCAAATCCGATCGCGTACTGGACGAGCACACCGATCGAAAAGATGACCATGTTGATGAGTGCTTGCCGGTAGTCTCCGTCGTGGATCAGCAAGCGAAAGTTGTCGAGTCCGTTGAAGCGCCGGCCGGTGACCGCGCTGAGGTTCCAATCGGTGAACGCCACGTAGATCGCGAAGATGGTCGGGAAAACGACGAACGCGAGCGTCAGGAGCACCGCGGGAAGGAGGAAAACGGCGCGTTCGCCGCGCACGCCGCGCGCGAGGACGAGACCGACACACAGCGCGAAGGCCCAGAACACGAAGGCGAGGCCGACCGGCCGCCAGTCGGAAAACCCGCGATCGATCCAGTCGAAGGTGTGGGCGAGTTGGACCGCCACCAGGATGGCCAGGAGCGCGGTCGTCGCCCAGATGAGGACGCGACCGAGGCCGATCCGGCCGGCGTGTTCCCTCATGGCAGTGCTTGGCAGCGGTCGTTGGGCGAGCGTTTCTTGTCCCATCGGTCTTCCGGCGACCGGAGAACGGGCAGGCGCCCTTCCGAGCGCCTGCCACCGACGTCTCCTTTTCTGCCGATCACCCCGGCCGCTACATCCCGAGCGAGCCCTGGTAGAGCTTGACCTGGTTGTCGCGACCGAGTTGGTCGGTCAGTTGCTCCCACTGCTGGGCGACGCCGTCGAGCATCGGTTGAACCTCAATGTCGCCGGCGGCGGCCTTGGCAAACTCGGTCTCGAAGATGCTGTAGTACTGGAAGATACCGGGGATGCGCGGTTCGATCGCCGCGTTCGGGTGGTTGTAGGAGTCGGACTCGGACTTCAGGTAGGACGCGATGACGTCCTTCGAGTAGCCGAGGACGGCCCATTCGTCGACGTTGAAGTGGCTGTTGCGGTACGGCTGGAAGCCGGAGGGGTAGCAGGCCAGCCAGAGCGAGATGTCCTTGCCGCCGAGGTGCGCCGCGACGCTCCAGGCCATCTTCTGCTTGACCGGATCGGAGTCGACGGTGTTCATGACGTAGATGCCCCAACCGAGGTACGCCATGTTCGGCGAGAAGTTGGGACCGCTGGCGGGTTTATCCCAGGCACCGGTCTTCGCGTTGTAGACGTCGGGCGAACCGGGCAGGATGCTGAAGAGCACCTTGTCGGCGATGACCGAGGTCGAACTCGTGTAGGCGTTGGAGCCGACGTCGCCCCACCAGTGGCACAAGGACCCGGTACCGGCAAGGAATTCGGTAAAGCCGGTGGTATTGCCGTCGCCGTTGACCTGGTCGGGCGGCTCCGACGGAAGCACGTCGATGAGATCTTGAGCGGAGCGGGCGAAGGCGGGGTTGTTGATCCGCGGTTTCATGGTCTCGGGATCGAACAACCAGGCCTTGTCGTCCGGGTGCTTGGCGTAGGCGGTCGAGCGACTGGCGAAGAAGTACCAGCCAAAACCGCCCCACGGTTTGTAGACGTCGAGGCTCCCGTAGAGGTCCTGGCCGCCGAACTTCTTGCCCTTCATCCACTTGGTGACTTCCTGGACCTGCTGCCAGGTCGTCGGAACGGCAAAATCGAACGACCCGCCGTCGGTCTTGAACTGACCGGCGAGGTCGGTGTCGGCGAAGACGTCGGAGCGGTAGTTGTAGTTGTGGCAGTCGCCGTCGATGGAGACGCGGTAGGTCTTGCCGTCCCAGGTGCCGACGGGTGCCTGGAGGTAGCCGACGTAGTCGGAGAGGTCGATCTGCTGCTTGACCCAATCCGGCATCTCGGAGCAGAGACCCTTGCCGAGGAGGTCGCCTTCCCAGGGGGCGCCGCCTTCGAGGATGTCCCAGTCGATGTTGTTGCTGGAGAGGCGCTGCTGGATGCGCGGGAAGATCTCGTCCTGGGCGAGGTCGATCCACTCGAGTTCGCCGCCGGTGTAGTCCCCCCAGGCAGCGAGGAGCGGGCGGAAGACGAGGTTGTGCAGGTTCTGGTTGTTCAGGCCCATGAACGTCAGCTTGACGCTCTTGAACTCGCCCTGCTTGACGTTGGCCTTGGTCGGCCCGAGGCAGAGTTCGCCGACCTTCTGCATGTCCTGCTCGGTGGGCGATCCGGCGCCGGCACCGGGAATCTTGAGGATCTGGGTACGGAGATCGTCCTGGGCCAGCGCGCGCTGGTAGGACTTGCCGGCCAGACCGAAGGCGTACATACCGGCGGCGGCGCCGGTGGCGGACTTGAGGACGGTACGCCGGTTCATCCGTCCCCGCAGGATCTTGTCGTTGAGATTCGACACGACTCAAACCTCCACTGCTGTCTCGCCAAAGCCTGCCGCGTCAACCGTCGACCCGGCCGGTTGCGGTGGCGCCGTTGCCACCCGAGCCCTCCACGCGCAGTTTCGCCTGACCTCCCCGCGCGCTTCGATGCCGTTGAGAACGGCGCGCCGCGACCGAATCGCGTTTTCGACGGATGCCGAGAGCGATTGATAGTATGCAGCAGCCCTCGCAGGTGTCAACCGTGGGCGGTCGCGGTCCGTGCGCGGACGCACATATTCCCGCATTCGTCGCCGTTCCGATGGTCGTCGTGACGATGGGCGAATTCACGCTGTCGCCGCGGCCAATTCGGACACGTTCGTAATCCAGGGGTGGGAAGTCGACGCAGTCAATGCGGCTGGTGACGGCGGCGAAGTCGTCGATTCGCTCACGGTCGAGGTGACCGAAGGCACTCTGACCGGCCGCGCCCCCGGGGCAACCGCGGCGATTCGACCCACTCGCGTGCGCGGCCGGTCGCGATGCGCGGTCGGCCGCAGACCCAGCGGCGGACTCGCTACACTTCCGGTGGGGCGGGCCACTTCACTTTCCGGCGGCACGACGGCGAATCGGCCGTGTCACGGCGTTGCGGGAAGAGGACGGCGGATGTTGAACCGAATCGTTCCAGCGAACTTCCGCGAAGCGGCGGGGCAGCCGCGCGGGATTCTGGCCGGCGGCGCGGTGCTCGTCGTGCTGGCGCTGCTGGCGAACAGTGCCGGGCTGGCGATCTTCATCGCGGCATTGGTGGTGCCGACGGCGGTGCTGAACGATCTCGGCCGGCGCGATCTGTCCGAGGTCGAGCCGTGGTGGGCGCCGGTCAGCATGGGCGTGGCCGGTGCGGTCGCGGGGATCTTCATCACGCTGCTCAACATCCTCGCGCTCAAGCAGTTCGAAGACGAGACCGATCCCTTCAACCAGTGCTGCGGGGTTTTCCTCGGTCGGGTGGACCTCGACGTGCGCCATCCGGGCGCCCTCTCGTTCGTCGCCGTCGGGTTGATCCTGCCGATCGTGGCGGAGATCCTCAAGGCGGCCGGTCCGCTCTATCTGCGGCAGCAACCGCGGTTCAACAACGAGGTGATGGACGGGGTGACGCTCGGTGCCGCGGCCGGGGGCGGGTACGCCGCGGCGGCGGCGATCCTCTACTTCTGGCCCCTGGTCGACGGTTCGACCCACCCCGGCGGTTCGGCCTCGGGGTGGACGTCCGCCCTGATTGCCCTGCTCATCGTGCGGCCGTTGATCTTCTGCGCGACGACCGGACTGATCTGCGCCGGGATCTGGCACCACGCGGTTCGCCCGCGGCCGGATACGCTCCTCATCCCGGTCGGCAGCGCGCTGGTCGGTGCCGTCGCCCTCGCGATCGGGACGCTGGTCCTCGCGGACCAGCCGGCGGTGGTGGAGCTGATCTGGAACGTGGCGGTGATGGTCGCGCTGCTGGCGGCGTGCCGCTACGAGTTGACGCTGGCGCTAGGTCAGGACCGGCAGCGAGTCGGTCCGGAGCGCCAGGTGTTGCCTGCCGCCGCCAACCGTGTGATCTGCCCAACCTGCGGCAAACCGACCCGGCCGGGTCTCTTCTGCGCCAATTGCGGGTCGCCGCTCTCGCCACCGACCACGACGCCGGTGCCGGAGCCGGTTGTTGCGGCCGAGTCGTCGCCGCACGACGAAACGGCGCCGATCGGCGTGCCGTCGGCATCCTCTCCCGAACCGCCGCCGGACGCCTCGCCAGATCGGCAGTGAGGACGATTACAGGTAGGCGAACGTCAGGGCGGCAATCAGGACCAGGATGAGCAAACAAGCGAACGTGCCGGCGGCGAAGGCGACCCAGGGATTCGTCTTCGGCTTGGTCGGGACGGACGGGCGGGGCGGCATGAGGAGGGCCGCGATGGCCGCCTCCTCGGGTGTCGACGGGGCACCCGGGAGCAACGGGCTGGTCGGCGGGAGCGGTCCGGGGGGAGCCGGCACGAGCCCCGCCAGCGACAGGTCGCCGACACCGCCGGGGCCGCCGTGCACCCTGGCCTGCAAGAGCGCGAGGTCCCGATGATCCGGGGCGTAGGCTTCGGCCATCCCGAGCATGATCGCCGCCATCGCCGTGTCTTTTCGGCTCGTGGCTTCCCAGACGCCGGCGATGAGATCCTCTCCGGCATGCGCGATCGACTCGCCGAATGCATGGGCGAAGGCGTACAGGTCCGGGTAGCGGTCCTCCGGTTTGGCGGCGGTGGCGTGCTTGAGCACGGCGACGACGGCGCCCGGCACGCCGGTCAGCGAGTCGGATACGCCGCCTTGTCCCGCTGGCGCCTGACCGGTGAGCGCCACCGTGGCGGACCACGCCAACTGGAACTGGTCCAACGCCGCCCTGCCGTCTCCCCGCGGCCGCCAGGGGTCGGCATCGGCAACGGTGGGATCGCCGAAGACGAACCCGCCGATCCGGGCTTCCCCGTCGTTGCCGAGCCAGATGTTGGCCGGGGTGACGCGGCCGTGGCGAAGACCGACGCCGTGCGCGGCGGCGAGTCCCGCCGAAACGTCGTCGACCATCCACTTGACCCGGAGCGGAGCCATTTTGCCGTTCGCCGCCAACGTTTGGGCAAGGGAGATTCCGTCCAATTTCGCCTCGACGACGAAGGCGACCTCGCCGGCGATGCCGGCTTCGAGCACCGGAACGATCGCGCGGTGCTGGACGGCGCGGAGACGTGTCGCCGCCTCGGCGGGAGGTACGGTCGTATCGAGGTTCGCCCGGCTGACCGGGAAGCAGCGGGCGATCGCGTCGCGCTGTTCGAATGCGCTGCCGGGAACGCCGACCGCGTCCATCGCGACGACCCACGGTCGACCATAGGGCCGTTCGTCGATGCGCCGTCCGAGCTGGAACGAGCCGAAGCGCAACTCGCTGCTCGACACCGGTGCCGCGTCGACCGTCGACGGTGCGGCCGTCATGATCCGTTACCCCCTGATGGTCCGATTGCCGGCGGCGTCGCACCGCCGGCGTGCACAGCATTCCCACCGCTGCGAGGATGCTGCGCGGGGAGTCGAGGCTCAATCGACCAAACGTCCCGAAGGGGTCGCGATCCCTACCGTCTAGCTGTTCGGGCCGGTGCCGAGTTGACCGAGCGCCGTCTCGATCGCCTCTTGACAGCGGTCGTAGCCGGCTTTCAGCGCCACGATACCCTCGACCTGATGCGACAGGTCGAGCATGACGTCGATGTCGCGCGGGCGGGACCGCGCCGTTTCGACCGCCGCCATCAGCGCGTCGAGTTGACCCTGCTGGTCGGCCGCTTCGTCGCGGGCCGAGGCGAGCCCGGCCGCGATCGCGGCCGCGTCGACGGACGAACCGGTTGTGGCCGGTGCGGCGAGCGACGGGAGGAGCGCCCCGAGTTCGTCGAGGAGCGAACGGGCCCGGGCAAGGGAATCGCCCGCCGCGGCCGGGACGGCGGCGGCCGGAACCTCCGTTACGGGCTCGGCGACCGGCTCGGCAACCGGTTCGGTAGACGGGGTCGGAGTCTCGGTCGCGGTCGCAGCCGCGGCTTGATCTTCGCCCTCCCCGGCATCGTGCGGTGGCCCGAGCGGAATCGCCGCGTCGTCGCCCGCCATCTGGTCGACGGCCGCCGCGAGGTCGTCGGATGCGGTCGGCGCCGGTTCGGTCGATTCTGCCGATGACGGAGCTGCCCAGGCAGACTCGGGCGCGGCCGCGGGCGATTCGTAGGTCGTCGAGGATGGCCAATCGGCGAAGGGATCCGATTCGGCGGCGGCCGGTTCCGGTGCGGTCTCGCCGGTCGAAGGCGAGGCATCCGTCTCTTGGTCCGCCGCGACAGCGCCGGCTGCCGCGGCCGTGGCAGCGGCCTCGGTGCCTTCGGAGATCGGCGCTTCCTCGGAAGCGGGTTCGTCGCCTTCGGCCGGCGGCGATTCGGGTTGGCCGGCGCTGCTTGATGAGGGCCACCAGGACGCGGCCACAGTCGAGGTGGTCGCGAAGGGTGAGCGCGTCAGCGGCGACGGCTCGGGTTCCACCGGGCGTTCCGGCAGGCGGAACCCGCAACTCGTGCAGAACCTCGCGCCGGGGCGGCTGGGTTGTCCACAATTCGGGCATTTGTCGACCATGGCTTACCTCCACCAATCGCGTCCCATGCGCACGCCGCGACCGCCCGTGCGTCAACCTGCAGTATGGTCAAGTATGGCACGGAATTCCCGGCATCGGAGACCCGGTGGCTGGCCATCTGGTCACGACGGGGCGAGCAAGCTCGCCGGCAGCGGCGACTACGTCGCATTTCGGATGCGGCACGCACGCAAACGGGGGACAATGACGCCCGGCCCGGCAGCACGGGGTACGGTACGACACCGGGCGATTGAGGAAGGCGGCAGGAAGATGCATCCGAGCGACACGGAAAGCGATCGCGACGTTGCGCCGAGGAACGACGACTCGATAAGCAGACAGGCGCCGATCCGGCTTGCGGCGCCACCGGACGAGGTCGTCGACGAATTGGTGGCGGTCGCCGGCCACGCCGGGATCGGGCTCGATCGCGACGCCGCGCGGGATTGGTTGCGAGACGTCACCGACGCGGTCGCGACGCCGGGGGAGTTTTCGCGGACGATCGATGGCGAGTTCGGCGGTCACGAGTTGGCGTTGATCGACTTCGATCCGTCGGCCGCGGCCCGTCTTCGCCGGATCGGCCGCCTGATCGCCACGCCCCGCGGCGCCGGGGTCGACGCGGCACTGGCGATCGCCGGCAGCGCGGCGCAGGGACGAATCCAGCCGTTCCCGGCCGACGCCGACTTCTTTGAGCGCATCCACATCGCTGCCCCGGACCGGGATGTCGCCGCCGACACCCTGGCTCGCGTGGTTCGCGCGCAGATCGAGGAGACGAACGCGCATCCCGGATTGCGCTTCGAGGAGGTCTATTTCGGGCGGCGCCGGGGGGTCTCGCTGTGCTGGTCGCCGGCGGAGTTCGCCGCAGGACAGATCGAGCGCCGGCAGGCGAACGGCGACGTGATCCGGGTCGGCTGGGTCGAGGCGGCCGGCGATCCGGGGTTCGTCAAGATCGATTGGACGGTGGTCGCCGCGGAACTGGGTGGGCCGGGCAAGGCATCCAAGGCGATCGACGCGACCTGGCAGGCCCCGGGCGGGGCGATCGAGAGTTTGGACGGCGCCATCGACGCCGACTACCAGCAGATCTACCTCGACGCCCACGCGGCCGAGTTGGCGACGACGCTGACGTCGGGGCTGGCGCCGGACAGCCGCGATCAATACGTCTGGCACATGGAGCACGAGATCGCCAAGTACGCCGATCGGGAGCACGGCGACTACGCCAAAGTGGCGAAGCGTCTCTACAACCTCTGCCGGTTGACGGGGCGCTTCGCCGAGGCGGTCTATGTTCGCGAGTTGTTCGACGAGCCGCCGGCCCGCCTCCACCAGATCAGGCTGCGAATCGAACTCGCGACGCTCCTGACCGAGGCCGAGCGGTCGGCGCTGGCCGCGGATTTGCTCGGTCTGGCCGGGGCGGAGCGTCGCTGGTGCGAGGACGCGGACCGCGTGCGCCTCTGTGATTGGGCGGAACAGTTGCGCGCGGCGGGCGTACTTCCGGCCGCCACCGAGGCCACCGCCGACGCGGCCAGGCGACTCGTCAGTACGGCCTTCGAGCGAGGTCTGCGCGCCTACCCACCGATCTCCTCTCTGCTCGACGAGATACGGTCGCGGCACGCCGCGTCGCTCATGCGGACGGCCGGTTGAACCGGGATTCGGAGTGAGATTTGCAGCCCCGCGCCACCGCCCCGGCGCGGGGCTGAAGCGCCAAGAGGGCACCCGGCGCTCAACCGACGAAGCCCTTCGAAAGGGGCTGAGACCGGAAGCAACCGCGCCGGGCGTAGATCGGGCTCTCAGTCGGCAGCAACGGTCTCGGGCCTGGCCTCGGGTTTGCGTTGAAGGCGGTCGAGCGGTGAACCGTTCGGGGTTTCGACGAAGTCGCTGCCGGCGCTCGAAACCGCGCGCCGGGGGTTGCGCGACGCTCCCTTGCTCTTGAGCAGGGACTTCAGGTCGGCGCGGGCGAAATGCTTCTTGTCGAACGCGGCGGCACTGGTCGCCCGCTCGGTGAATTGGATGCGGTTGATCGTCAAGAAGACGGCGCTGCCGGCGGACTTGTCGACGAGGTCCGGCGGCAGCAGGACGGTCCGCTCCTCGCCTTCGACGGCGACCACGAGTTCGACGACCTCGCCGATCCCTTCGTCGACGACGACCTTCTTCAAACTCCCGACCTTGCCGTCGGTGGCATAGACGGCGCCGTTGCGCTCGTACCGGATGTTGTTGTCGCGGCGCAAGAGCAGCTCCGGTGGGATCGCGGGAGCCTCATCCTTGGCGGCCTGCCGACGACTCTTCGTGTCGGTTTTGACCGGCGGCGGTGACGCCGGTTGACCGGACAGCAAGCGCATGCTCAACCCTCCTGTGGAACTAGTGACGAGCTACGAGCTCGAGCTTCGAGCTTGGGCGCCGCACCTCTCGAAGCTCGTAGCTCGTCACTCAGAACTCATGCGGGCACGACTCGTTTGACCACGAACGGCTCGGTGCCGACGCGGCCCTTCAGGAGAATCACGACCGGGACCAGCGCTGCCAGCGGGATCAGCCACCAGAGGCCGGCGATGCGTCCGGCAATCCCGACTGGAGGCGCGGTGGCGGAGATGACGCGGACGTGGTTGGTGGTGCCGTCGACGGTCAGGGCGACGCTGTCGCCCTTCTTGACCGCGTCGAGCTTCGCCGGTTGGCCGCCGCGGGAAATCGTGGCGTCGCCGTCGACCGTGTATTGGGAAGCGGTACTACTCCCCGCGGCCTTCACGGTGAGTTGGTCGCCGTGGTTGTCGGTCACCTTGCCGAAGATGCCGAAGGGAGACGGTGTCGCCGTCGGCGAGGGGGTGGCGGTGGCGGTCGGTTGGGCGGCGGCGGTGGCCGTCAAGGCGGCGATCGCGTCTTGCGTTGCCTGCGCCGCGGCCTCGGCCTCGGCGGTCGCCGTCATTTCCGCGGCGGTTTGGGCGGTGGCGGTCATCGCGGCGGCGGCTTGGGCGGTCGCGGTTTGGCGCGCGTGACGGATGGCGATACCGTCGCCCTTCATCGTGATCTGGGTGTTCGCCTTGTACTCGATCGTCCAGCCGGCCGAGAAGGTGCTCCAATCGATGTCGGCCTTGGCGAGGCGGGCGAAGAGATCGACCAGCTTCGATCGCAGCTCGGCCGGGATGGCAATGCCCCGGGTTTGCTCCTGAGCGAGCAGGGCGGCGTCGATGTCGGCTTGCTTTTTCAGTTTGTTGGTGACGATCGTCTTCTGGGTTTCCAGGATCACGTCGGCGGCCGGTTGCACGCCGTCGGTGAGGCCGGGGGTGCCGATCGCCTGACCGATGTCTGCCGCGAGCGCGAGTTGTTCGAGGGCCAGGCGTTGGCGCGTCTTCGAGGTGTCCCCGCTGGTGCAGGGGGCGATCTCCCAGGTTTTGAAAACGCCCGTCATCGCCGAGAGCCCGAGGGCGGCGCTGTCGTACGGTCCGGAGACGACCAGCGTGGCGTCGCCGATGCCGGCGGTGACGAGGGCCATCGCGTACATGCTCGGCGTGACGAGGCTGATGTTGCGGGTGGTGACGTCGAGTCCGTCGCCGAGGTTGCGGCAGGTGAGTGCGGTCGAGGAATAGGCACCGGAGACGCCCTGGCCGACGTTGTCGAGGATGCCCTTCATCGCCTCGTCGGTGTCTTTTTCGGTGATCGTGTAGACCTTGTCCTCGTCCTTGGCCTTGAAGTACTCGAGCATCTCTTTGCGCTGGGCGTCGCTCAGACTTTCGCCCAGGGTGATGACTTTCCCGCCCTTGGCCGCCATCCCCACCTGCGCCGCGGCCGTCGCCAGAACGAGCGTGGCGAGGAAGAGCAGCGCGGCACGTCGGCCCCGCGGTCGCGGGAGAAACTGAGCGGGTCGCATCCGTGAAACACTCCTCGAAGACGGGCAACGAGCCGGCGTACCTTGTGGCGCTGTCTGGATCCGTGTCGCGAGAGTGAACCGCGGCGCGCCCGGGCGCCCGAAATCCACCCAGGCCATCGTAGCTGCCGGCGGTCGGGAACGGTCTGACCAGATAGTCCCGATTGGCCCGGAGCGGTCTGGTCTGACCTACGGCGTCGGAGTCGGGGAGTTGCCGCGCGATGCGCCAGCCGTGGCGAACGACGAAGGCGCAGCGGAAGATGGCGACGAGGACCTGGCCGAATCCGTACAGGATCGACCGGATTATGAGGAGCGCCAAGAACAGTCGAAGCAGCGAGTAGGGAACGGTGACGTCGGCCGGTGGGTCCCCTCCCGCGTCGTCCCGATCGCCCGGCGATCCCGAACGCTGATCGTCTCGAACCCGCGAACGACTTGTTTGCGCGGCGGGAGCGCCGCGTTGAAGCGGCGGCGTGCCGCCTGCGACAATGATCGGAGACGTTCGGGTGTTTCGGAGCAGAAAGGAACCGCGTGAGTCAGCACTTGCTCGGCCGGATGGCCATCAAAGCGCGTCAACTTCGTCCCGGCGAGGGCGTCGCCGTCGAGGTCAGGACCGGTCAGCTCCTGCAAATTTCGACGGTCCAGGGCAAGCAGGTCGCCGACTTTGTCGCCTTCAACCTCGACGACCGGGCGGAGGCGCTGTCGACTGCGGTCACCCGCGCCAAGAACAACACGATCATGTTGCAGAACGGGATGAAACTCTATTCCAACCGGCGCAACGCCCTGCTGGAAATCGTCGAAGATACGGTTGGTCGCCACGACGTGCTCTTCGCCGCCTGCGATCCGCGCCGGTACAAAGACGACTTCGGATTGGAAGGACATGCCAATTGCCGGGAGGCGCTCACCAACGCCCTGGTCGACTACGGCGTCGGCTACGACCAGATGCCCGACCCGGTCAATTGGTTCATGAACGTCTCGATCCAGCAGCGAGGGGAACTCGAAATCCGCGAATCGATCGCGGAGCGCAACGACTACGTGCTGCTGGCCGCGTTGACCGACGTGGTCGCCGCGATCTCCGCCTGCCCGCAAGATCAGAACGCCACCAACGGCGGCAGCCCGTCCGACATCCTCGTGCGGGTGTACAAGTAGTCGCGCTGGCTATGATGAACGGGAACGCGGCGCGACGAGACCCGCCGCGATCCCGTTCGTCGCCCCGGAACGTCACGTCCGGTTCGGGTGCCGGTTCCTTATCCCTTGCGCGAACCTGGTGTTAGAGAAGCCAGATCAGCAAGAGGATGATGATGATCAGGAGTAGTACCCCACCTCCGATATACACCGCTGCCTCCTCGGCGCCGTCGCCTTCGTCTGCGTTCTCACGACTCCCCGTCCCACGGCGAGGCCAGGACGGCAAGCGCAGAAAGCGTGCCAGTGATGACCGCCGCCTGGCACTGATCGCAACGGCATCGTCCACCCGAGCCGGACCGAATTCGCCTGAGAGGTATTGAGTCCGCCCCACGGTTCATTCAGAAGAATGTGGAATCGCGGTACATCGGGGCACGGGATGCCGTGCCCCGGAGCCATGGCGCGTCGTCTCGATCAAAACAGGAGAAGAAGCAGCAGTACGACGAGGATGAAACCGACCCCTGCCACCACCAAATAGACCGGATCGGTTTCTCGCAATCGGTGCCGCATCATCGTTCCGCACAGGGGCCAGACGATCCGACAAGGACGGCCGTACGTGCGCCGAAGAAGACCACCGCCACAAACAGCGACGCCGACAACCGCTTGCGCAGTCATCGGCGTCGTGCACGAAGCGTCGGTATGTCCTTGGCGACTCCCTTGCGGGAATCGCGGACACCCCGGCGGCGGGACGGCGCGATTGCTCGCGGCCGGCACCACCCGAACCCCGAACGACACAGCGAGCGGCCGAGTCGTTCGTCCCGACGATCCGTGTGTGAGGCGTTGCCGCCGCACCCGGTGTCGCCGTTCGCCCGGCAGGCTTGGCGCGTTGCCGAGCAGGTTCCCGAGTCGGAACGACGTTGGGCCTTTCGACCGGTTCCCCGTCCGATTCTGCAGGTTTGGATTGCTCCGTCCCCTGCATTCGCCCGCTTGCGCGAGCGCCGTCGCTTCAGTACGTACACTCTAGCAGCGCTGTGCCTGCTTGTCAATACCCCTGGCGGGGCATTTTTAAGGGAATTTCTCGGGTGCGCCTAGCTCGGGGCCAGACGCCAGAAGCGCTCGGCGGGAATGCCCCCTCCCAGGCGCGTCGCGTACGCTCGCAGGACCGCGTCGATCTCCTCGCGCGAGCTACCCGCGTCGACGTAAGCGAAGATCGTCGCCAGTTGCGACGGGTACGCCATGATTGCAGCGATCTTTTCCTCCCAAACCGAAGCGACGTCCACGACCGCCGCGATCTCCAGCGCCATTCCGACCTCGGCGATCCGATCTTCCGTCGCCCCCTCATTGAGCGCGTACGGCAGATCCTCGTAGTACCAGACGTCCCGGCCGTTTCGCGCGAGTTTTACGCCGGCGGCGAACGCCTGCTGGTGATCGACGTGGCGACCAATCGCCAGCGGGGCATAGAGGCGCGTGGTTGCGGGATCGTCGCCGTCGATACCGAGGCCCGCGACGATCTCATCCGGCAAACCCGCCTCGTCGGCGGACACCGTCCCGAACAGGTCGTCGTCGCTCAGATACCGCGCGCCGCGGTAGATCGCGTCGCGGAACGGCAGAAAGACCGCCCTGGTGCCGAGGATCGCCCCGGCCGCGGCCTCCTCGGCGCGCCGGCCCGCGATCACCTGGGCCGCGTCGAGTCCCCAACCGCGGTGCATCGATGCGGCAAAGTCGGTCAGCGGCTGGGCGGGATCGGGGTGGTCGCCGAAGATCAGTTCGACCTCGGGTAGCCGGCCGGAACGCGCCAGCAACGCCGCGGTGCCGCCGCACGACAGCGCGATGTCGTCGTAGTGTGGCGACAGAAAGCGGTGGCGTTCCGGCGCCGCCAAGCGTTCAACCGAGACGTTCGCTTTGCTCATCGCTTCCTCCCGGACGAGTGGCGCCACCGACGCCGACGTAGCGGACGCGGGCGTCGCCCACCCGCCGCGTTACCCGTCGCTGGTCGAGGTACTCGAGAGTCGCCTGCGCGTACTTGCGACTCGTGCCGAAGTGGTCGCGGAATTCGGCCAGTGTCAAGCTGCCGTTCCGATCGATCAAGGCCAGGACCTCGCGCTCGATGGCGTCGTGGGCGGCCGGCGCGTAGATGACGCCGTCGGCAACCTTGACGACCTCGCCTCGGTCGATCAGCGCACCGAGCGTCTCCCCATCGATCCCGAATTCGGCGGGGGCGGGCGGCGAATAGGCATCGCTCGCCAGCGCGGCCAGGAACCGGTCGGCGAGGGTCCGCCGCGCCGGATCGAGCACGATCGCGAAGTCCGGCAGTCGGACCGTCTGCTCGTCGTCGACGACCACCCCGTCCGCGGCGGCGGTCGCGATCGCGTCGTCGAACAACCGTTGCGGCCCCGCCAACTCGGACCGGCGCTTCAATTCTTCCCTGGGCATCCCCCGGCGCAGCGGCTGGGTTCGGTGGAACCGGGCGGTGGTTTCCCGGAGCTGGTCGCGCAGCCGCTGCCAGGTGGTCGTGGCGACGACGAAGCTGCCCGGTTTCACGCCGCGATCGCCTGCGCCGAGGACGCGGACGTCGCCCTCGGCGATCAGCATTTCGAGCGCCGCGTCGACCTGCTCGACCGACAGTCCTGCCGGGAGCGCGGCGTGGAGTGCCCGAACCTCCAGCGGACCGCCTTCGAGCGCCTGCAGGACGATCTCGTCCGGGCTGCCGGCGGCGAGCGTCTCCAGCGCAATAACGACTTCGGGCCGGAACCGCTTGTGGCGCGGCGGCGCCGGGTCGACCACCAGCCCACCGCCGATGGTGTCGCTCGGCGAGGGGCGCCTGACGATGAACCGATCGCCGCGAAGGACGGCGACCGGCCGGCGAAAGCGGAGTTGGACCCAGGCCGTTTCGCCGGGCGCCGCCTCGTGCCGGTTGAGCAACGTCACCCGGGCCGGCACCTCAGCCGCGCCGACGAAGAAATCGACCGGGTCGTTCTGTTTCAGCGCAACTGGGGAGCCGGCGAGGAGCCGCAACTGGACGTCGACCCGTTGCGTCGATCGCAAAACGCCGGGTATGGCGAGGACGTCGCCGCGTTCGATCTCCTCCACGGCGAGGTTTGCGACGTTGACGGCGACCCGGCTGCCGGGCCGCGCCCGTTCGACCTTCGCGCCGTGCGTCTGGAGACCGCGGACCCTGGTCGGCAGATTGCGCGGGAGCAACCGGAGCTCCTGCCCGACCGCCAGCTCCCCGCCGAGGAGTGTGCCGGTGACGACGGTGCCGAAACCGGCGACGGAGAAGACGCGATCGATCGGCAGGCGCGCCACGCCACCGACCGACCAGGGAGGAGCATGGTCGAGGACGCGGTCCAGGGCGCTCATCAAGTCCGACAAACCGCGGCCCGTCTGCGCGGAGACCGGGACCACGGGCGCGCCGGCGAGTACGGTGCCCGCAAGCTGCTCTCGGACTTCCTCGCGGATCAGGTCGAGCCAATCGGCGTCGACCAGGTCGACCTTGGTCAGCACGACGACGCCGAGGTTGACGTCGAGCAAATCGAGGATGGCGAGGTGTTCGCGCGTCTGCGGCATCGGTCCCTCGTCGGCGGCAATCGCCAGCATCGCCGCGTCGATGCCGCCGACGCCGGCGAGCATGTTTTTGATGAACCGCTCGTGACCCGGAACGTCGACGATGCCGACCTGCCGTCCTCTCGGGAGGTCGAGATGGGCGAACCCAAGGTCAATCGTCATCTGCCGCGCCTTCTCTTCGGCGAGGCGATCGGGATCGATGCCCGTCAACGCCTTGACGAGCGTCGATTTGCCGTGATCGACGTGGCCCGCGGTGCCGACGACAAAGGTCCGCGGTGGTCGCGTCGCCCCTGGAGATTCGGTCATCGCGGTCTGTCCGAGCACGTCGTCTCAATACGAAGGGCGGTGCCGACCCGAACGGCCGGCGAGCCGCCCCACAGTCTAACGAATTCGCGATGAGCATCGGTGCCGCTACGCGGTCATCAGCACGCGGTCGATCGCCTGGATCTCGGCATCCTCCGCCAGCGCCGCGTGGAGGGCTTGAGCCTGGCGGCGGATGCGCGCCAGCTCGACCGGTGAGATCGTCTGGGCGGCATCGCACTTGGCAGCGTCGGGATTTGGGTGCACCTCGACGATCAGACCGTCGGCACCGGCGGCGAGACCGGCCAGGGCCATCCGATGCACCAGCGAACGGCGGCCGGTGCCGTGGCTGGGGTCGACGATCACGGGCAGGTGGGAGAGTTCCTTCGCGAGCGGGACGGCGTTGAGATCGAGACTGAAGCGGACGGCGGGATCGAAACCGCGGATGCCGCGTTCGCAGAGCACCACGTCCGGGTTGCCACCGGCGAGGACGTACTCGGCGCTCATCAGCCACTCCTCGACCGTCGCCGAGAAGCCGCGCTTGAGCAGCACCGGTTTGTTCGTCTTGCCGATGCGCCGCAGCAGCGGGAAGTTGGCCATGTTGCGCGCGCCGACCTGAAGCATGTCGGCGTACTCGGCGACGAGTTCGACCTGATTCGGTTCCAGCACCTCGGTCACGACCGGTAGACCGGTGGCGTCGCGCGCGGCCGCCAGGCAGCGCAGCCCTGATTCGCCGAGTCCCTGGAAGGCGTAGGGGGAGGTACGCGGTTTGAAGGCGCCGCCGCGGAGGACATCGGCGCCGGCGGCTTTGACGGCGCGGGCCGCTACGACGATCTCGGCGCGACCTTCGACGACGCACGGGCCGGCCATGATCACCGGCTGGCCGTCGCCGATCGCGACGTGCCCGACGCGGACGACGCTCCGATCGCGGTGCTCGTTGCTGGCAAGCATGTAGGGGCGGTGTTTGGTGTGGACCTGGTCGATGCCGGGAAGGGTCAACACGTCCGGCGGCAGGCTGCCGTCGATGCCGACGACGGCGCCGCCGCGGTCGTCGGGGAGGGAGCGGGCGCTCAGGCCGAGGTTGGCCGCGGTGGCGAGCAGGCTGGCGGTCGTGGTGGTGGGGGCCTCCGGGGTGACGGTGACGATCATCGCGGGTTCTCCTCTCCCTGTGCGCCTGGTCCAGGACAACAAAAAACCGAGGCGCTTGCCTCGGTCCCCGACGTTGCTGGTTCTTCGGATGGAGCGTGACTACCGCATGCGCGCCTCACGCCCCGCCAGCAACGCCGGGGGTGCGTAATAGGTAAAGACGAACCAATAGCCGACCGCCCGCGACGCTTCCGCCGCCGGCACCGCCACCACGTTCGACTCGACCAGGACGCTCCGCGTTTCCATGAACCTTACGCTACCGGCATTCTGTCCCGCTGTCAAGACCTTCGTACACGCTAAACTCACGACAAACGCGGTCCTCGGTTAACCGTCGGAGCGACACCCTTCAATGCAGAGCAACGCCGGACACGCACTGAGCTTTACCCCCAACCCGAAACTCGATGCCGCGTTGCAGTCCGGGTGGGAAGCGTGGGAGGCGGCCGCACGCGGCGCGGGCGCCGATCGGGTTGCCGTGTGGCTCGCGCACCGGTTGGTCAACCCAGCGCTGAGGGCGGACCTGCGCGAGACGGTCGAGACGGCGTTGTCGGCCGAGGACGGCGACGAACGGGCACTTGCGCTCTCGGAGATCGCCGAGATTGCCGAAGGTCACGACGATCTCCTGGCCGATACGCTCTGGGAAGGTGTCCTCGCGACCGGTCTCGATGTCGACGATCCCGATCTCCTTTACGAGGCCACGAGCCACCTCGCTGCCATCGCCGAGGACCACGGTGATCCCCTCGCCGCCGCCGAATACTTCATCGACTTCCTCAACTGGCGCCGCCAACCCGACCACGGCAGCGACCCAGAACAGGTCGAAACGGCCTTCGAAGAGGTCATCCGCCTCGCCAACCTGGACGGCGACCGCCGCGCCGCCGCCCTCTTCGAATACCGCCAGGCCCAATTCACCCGCCTGGCCGAAACGGACGACGAACGCGCCTCGCTGGGTGACTGGGAGGCCGATGGCGCGCCGTATGCGAGTTGGGCATGACGGGAGGCGCTAGGCGTTAGGATCTCGGCCCCCCTAACCCCCCAATCCTGGGGGGAACGAATGGCGTCGTACCACTGACGCCTTTGGAGTTTCGACAGCGAACGCTGTTTTTTGGTACCTTGGGCGATGCGTTCGCGGCGAACGCCGCCGTTTTGGCGGACCGGCGCGGGAAGCAGCCTCGCCGTTCGCCACCAGCACGTGAGGAGGGATACCGAACGATGGCCTTTCAACTTCCCGAGCTGCCGTACGACTACAACGCGCTGGAACCGCACATCGACGAGCAGACGATGCGGATCCACCACGACAAGCACCACGGCGCATACGTCACCAACCTCAACAACGCGATCCAGGGAAACGCCGATCTGGAAGCGATGAGCGCCGAGGACCTGGTCAAGAATCTCTCCAAAGTCCCGGCGGATAAGCAGACCGCGGTGCGCAACAACGGCGGCGGGCACGTCAATCACACGATGTTCTGGGAGATCATGGGTCCCGGTGGGGGCGGCGCGCCGAGCGGAGCGTTGGCCGCGGCGATCGATCGCGATCTCGGCGGGTTCGACGCGATGAAGGACGCGGTCAACAAGGCGGGCGCCGGTCGGTTCGGGTCCGGTTGGGCCTGGGTCGTGCTCAAGGACGGCAAGCTCGCGGTCACCAGCACGCCGAACCAGGACAACCCGCTGATGGACGGCTCGGGCACGCCGATCCTCGGCGTCGACGTCTGGGAGCACGCCTACTACCTCAAGTACCAGAACCGGCGGCCGGATTACCTGGCGGCATGGTGGAACACGGTCAACTGGAACGCCGTGGCCGACCGGTACGCGAAAGCCGGAGGGCGGTAGGCGGTAGGCGTTAGAGGAACGGACGACTGTTGCCTTCCGTTCCAATCCAGCGCAGATGCGGCGGGAGGGGTATGATCCCTTCCGCCGCGTTTTGTTGTGTGGGAGGGAAGGCAGATGTCCGCGTCGTTCGATCTGGTGATTCGCAACGGAACGGTCGTGACCGCGGACGGCAGTTTTTCGGCCGACGTGGGGATCCGCGGCGAGTCGATCGGGCAGCTTGGCGGCGCGATGACCGGGGCGAGGGAAATCGACGCCAGCGGGAAGCTGGTGATGCCGGGCGGCATCGACGCGCACGTCCATTTGACGCCGACCGAGGACATGCTGGCAGGACCGCGCTGGTGCGACGACTTCGCGTCCGGCACCCGCGCCGCCGCGGCGGGCGGTGTGACGACTGTGGGGAACATGACCTTTCCGCGCGGTCGCGAGACGCTGGTCGAGGCGATCGAACGCGAGGCGGCGGAGGCGGCGCGGGACGCGATCGTCGACGTGATCTTGCATCCGGTGCTGACCGATCCGACGACGCAACCGCTGAGCGACATCCCGGGGCTTGCCGCGGCCGGTCATACCTCGCTCAAGTACTTCATGAGTTTCGGCGGGTTCACGGTCGATCCGACGCCGTATCTCGCGGCGATGCGATTGGCGCGCGAGGCCGGCATGATCACGCTGATCCACTGCGAAGACGCGGCGATGATGACGTACGCCTGCGAGCGGCTGCTCGCCGAGGGTCTCAGCGGGATCGAGCACTATCCGAAGTCGAGACCGATCGCGGCGGAGGTGAGCGCGACGGCGCGGGCGGTCGAGTTCGCCGGGTTGACGGGCGCGCCCACCTATATCGTCCATCTGTCGTGCAGCGGTGCGCTCCACGAGGTTCGGCGCGGTCGCCAGCGCCACCCCGCGCTCTGGATCGAAACGCGTCCGCTCTACCTCTACTTGACCGAAGAGCGCTTTGCCGAACCCGACGGCGCCAAGTACGTCGGGCAGCCGCCATTGCGGACCGCCGACGACGTCGCCGCCATCTGGCGCGGTCTCGCCGCCGGCGAGGTCGACACCGTCTGCACCGATCACGCCGCCTGGCGCTACGCCGATAAGGTCGTGCCCGGCATGACCGTCGCGACCGTACGACCCGGTGTGGCCGACCTCGAGACGCTGATGCCGATGCTCTATTCCGAGGGTGTGGTCAAGGGTCGGATCACGCCGCAGCGGTTCGTCGCGGTGACCGCGACGAACGCGGCGAAGCTGTTCGGGCTCTTCCCCCGCAAGGGCACGATCGCGGTCGGTGCCGACGCCGACCTCGTCATCTGGGATTCGAACCAGACGAAGCTGGTGCGGGCGGCCGACTTCCAATCGAACGCCGACTACTCACCGTACGAGGGCTGGGAGGTCACGGGTTGGCCCGCGACGACGATCAGTCGCGGCGAGATCGTGTTCGACGACGGCCGGATTCTGGGCAAGCTGGGACGCGGCCGCCTCCCTCGACGCGGTCCCACGCTTGCCGCCTGAGGGGTGTGCCGTCTATCTCAGATCGGCGAGGAGAACCAGGCGATCGTTGCTCGGGCCGAAGAACGCGCGAACCGGGTCGACGCCCTTGAGCACCACGTAACCGACGACGCCGGCGGCGGTGCCCGCCGGCGGAATCTCCTGGTAGGTCAGGGCGGGTTCGACCGGCGTGTCGCCGAGATCGACGCCCGACGGGTAGGTCACGAAACCGTCCGCGTCCTGAAGGAAGATGCGGCCGGGGTCGAACTGCCACGGGTTGGCGCCGGTGTTCGCCGCGGAGACGCTGAGGAGCACGAAGCGGTTGCCGCGGGGCGGCGGCGAATTCGGGCGGTACCCGGTAAACGGGTCGGTGATCTTGCCGATCGTGATCGTGCCGACCTGGTCTCCCTCCACGCTGACGAACGAGACCGCGGTTCCCGTCGTCGGATCGCCGCAGGCGGACGAACCGGCAGCCGGCGTTCCCGTTCCCTGGGCGGCGGCCGATTTGGCGAGTGTTCCCGCGCCGGTCGCCAGGGCCGCCGCCAACGTGCCGCCGGCGATCCTGCCGATCGCCGCGCGTCGCGTCGTGGCGCCGGCCGGTGGTGTGGAGTTCCCGCTGAAGTTCCGCTCGTCCATAGTCCGAACCTCCTGCACGGTGGGACATCGGTCGTCGACATCGTTCGCGAAACCCGGAGCTTTCCCCAGGATTCTCTCACAGATCGATTCCCGCTTGGGAGCCGTCGAGTGGCGCCTACGAGCGCGAGCGGCCGTAGAAGCGTCGCCGCTCGGCCGGTTGGTCGACCCGCTCGCGGGGGACCGCGGCCTGGCGCACCAGCGGTTCCAGCACGTCGATCAAGGACGCCAGGAGTTTTGCCACCCGGTTGGCCTTGGCGAGATCGAACGGCGCCAGCGGTACCAGGTAGTAGAAGTGCCCCCAGGAGACGGTCCACCGTTCCAGTTCGACCTCGGTCCCGAGCAGGTGTTTGAGTTCGACGATCCGGGCGTCGAAGTAGCGGAGGTAGGCGGCGGTGCTGACGGGGCCGTCCTCGAAGTGGAGACCGATCTCGATGCGGCCGCGATGGCTGTCGGGCCAAACCTCGAAGTGGACCCGCTCGTTGTCGTAGTGGATCTTGAGCAGGTGCCCGTAGGCGTTGGCCCGGAAACCGTTGAGTTCGGGTGCGACGTCGCGGCGAACACCGGTCACGACGCGATCGAAGAACGCGCGCCGGGTCAGCGCCGACCCGCCTTCGGGGTTGGACGGGACAACTGTCAACAGCATCGCATCGTCCGGCGTGTCGATCTCGCACTCGTCCACCGCGTCAGTGTACGACCACCCCCGCCGCGCTGAGAAGTCCGACGCTCGGTGGTAAGAGCCGATCGGATCGACATTGGTTGGTATCGTTGGGGGATGGCCTTCCCGGCGCCGCGGGGTACGATGGTGACGCACCGAACGCGGGCATACGGGGCTCGCGGGTCATTTCCTCTCCCTCCTCTCCTTTGGGGTCGCCGTCGCGGGCGACCCCATTTTCATTGCCGTGCATTCCGGGCGACCAGTCGCTCGGGCACAACCCGCACACCTTTCACCTGACCCAGGTCGTGAAGCAGGTCCGAGACCGACCGGTGAAGAACGGGGTGGACCAGGTCGCCGGCGATCTCGGTCAACGGGACCAGGACGAACGCCCGCTCGTGCAGCCGAGGGTGCGGCAACGTCAAGACCGGATCGTCGGCAACCAGATCGTCGTAGAACAGGAGATCCAGGTCGACCGTGCGCGGCGCGTTTCGGAAGGTTCGCACGCGCCCCAACCTCGATTCTGTCGCCAGCAGCGCGGTGAGCAGATCGCGAGACGACAATCCCGTGCGCAGGCGGACCACGGCGTTCAAGAATGGCGGTTGGCCAAGGTACCCAACGGGGTCGGTCTCGTAGACAGAAGAGACGGCGTCGACCGATCCGAGGCGACCGAGCTCGTCTACGGCCGCCTGCAGCGTCCCGAACCGATCGCCGAGGTTGGCGCCCAGCGCGACGAATGCGGTGGCCACGATGCTACGGTGGCGGTCCGCCCGGCCAGCTTTTCGCCTCGGTCGGCGCGCGGCGCACCACCGCATCGGTCATTCGGGCGACGCGCACGTTGGCGCGGACGTCGTGGACGCGGACGACATCGGCCCCGTTGGCGATCGCGAGCGCCGTCGTCGCCAGTGTGCCTTCCAGCCGATCCGATTCGTCCAAACCGAGTACCCGGCCGATCGTGCTCTTGCGGGAAAGTCCGACCAGAATCGGCCGACCGAGGACACGAAGTTCGCCGAGCCGGCGCAGCAACTCCAGGTTCTGGCGCCAGTCTTTCCCGAATCCGAACCCCGGATCGACGATCAGCTTCTCCCAGGCGATACCGGCCGCCACGGCTCGATCCAACCGACGCGACAACTCCCGCACGACACTCGTCACCAGGTCACCCTGTCCGTCCGGCGCCACGTCGTGCATGAGTACCGCCCGCACGCCGCGCCGCGCCACCACCTGCGCCAGTTCGGGATCCCGCGTGAACCCTCTCACGTCGTTGACCAGACCCGCCCCGGCATCGAGCGCCGCCTCCGCCACGGCGGCCTTGCTGGTATCGACCGAGATCGGCAGCGTCACCCTGCCGGCGATCGCGCGGACGACCGGTAGCAGGCGTCGCAACTCCTCGGTCGCGTCTACCGGGGTATGTCGTGGTCGGGTCGATTCCCCACCGACGTCGATGATATCCGTTCCTTCCGCCTCCGCATCAACCGCGTATCGGATCGCCGCCTCGACGTCATCGCCGATCCCATCACCGCCAAACGAGTCCGGCGTCGCATTCACCACCGCCATCAGGAACGTCTTCTCACCCCAAACGATACGACGGCCGGCCCACTCCGTGGGAGGAAGCGCGCCGTGCGAAGGCGCTCCCCTCTCCCGGTGCGCGGGAGAGGGGTTGGGGGTGTGGCTCGTCCCATCCCCACTCACTCCCTTCCTCCCCGGATGAAGGTCATGAATTCCGCCCGTGTCTCCGGTCGCCGCCGGAAGCCGCCGCGCATCGCCGAGGTGATCATCGTCGCCCCTGCCTTTTTGATGCCGCGAATCGTCATGCAGGTGTGGACCGCCTCGATGACCACGCCGCAACCGTCGGGTACCAACTCCTCCATGATCGCGTCGGCGATCTCACTCGTCAGCCGCTCCTGTACCTGCGGCCGTCGCGCGTACCCCTCGACCACCCGCGCCAGCTTGCTCAGTCCCACCACCCGCCCTTGCGGGATGTACCCGATGTGGGCGCGTCCGGTGAACGGCAAGAGGTGGTGCTCGCAGGCCGACGCGAAGGGGATGTCCCGCAGCACCACCATTTCCCGATGGTGCTCGTCGAACGTGACCCGCAGATGCTCCCGCGGATCGTGCCGCAAACCCGAAAACATTTCGTCAAACGATCTTGCCACGCGCTCCGGTGTCCGCACCAACCCTTCCCGGTCGGGATCCTCTCCGACCGCGAGCAAGATCTCGCGAACCGCCCGCTCGATCCGGGGAAGGTCGAATCTGCCGCTGTCTCGTTCGGTCACGCCCTGTCATCCGATCTTTTCCAAGTTGATATCGACCGAACTACGCCTCCGCTGCGCTCCGGGAGATTACCTTCGACAAGCTCACGACAGGCTCTCGGCTCCGCTCGTAATGACGCTTGCGCCGTTCCCCCTCTCCCGCGCACCGGGAGAGGGGCTGGGGGTGAGGGTCCCGCTACGCCTCCCACCCCCGCGCAATTGTCACGCCCGCCGCATCCAAGATGGAACCCTTGATCGCGACCCCTGGCTTCCGCACCGTCACGGAGACGGCGTTGGCCGCCGGAAATTCGCGCAAGACCATGGCCGCGATCTCTTCGGCGACGGCCTCGATCAGGTTCCGTGGAGCGCCCTCGACGATCTCGCGCACCCGGCGATAGACGTGGCCGTAATCGATCGTCTTGGTCAGGTCGTCCGTTCGTCCTGCCTCGCGCAGATCGGCGGCGATCCGCAGATCGACGACGAAACGCTGACCCTGGGTGCGCTCCTCCGGGTTGACGCCGTGGTAGGCATAGAAGCGCATCCCTTCGAGGATGATCTCGTCGCCGTCAGCCAAGTCGGTACAGCTCCCGCGCGTTCCCAGCCAGGATACCGGCAGCCGCCGCTTGCGCATCCGACGCGGAGATCATGCCCTCGGCGACCAGGCAATCGAGGGTCTTCGCCAGGGCCTGCTTGCCGAGTTTGGCGCTCGTGTAGTTGATCTCGGGGAGCGCGTAGCCGTCGGAGCCGTAGCAGACCTTGTTCAGCGGCGCCATCGCCAGGACGTCGCGGAAGATGTCCGACGCCGCGTGACTCGCAAACGGGATGCCTTCGCTCACGTCGAGGAAGACGCGCGGCAGCACGTTGGCCATGTAGGCGGCTTCCCGGTGGTACGGGAACCCGGTGTGGACGAGCAGAACGCGGCACCCGCGATAGGCCGGGAACCGCACGAGGTCCATCAAATAGCCCGGCCGGCAGAGCGGGAGATTGACTTCGTAGTCGCCCATACCCGTGTGGATTTGCATCGGCACGTCGTGATCCATGCAGAGTTCGAGGGCGCGGCAGAGGAGGTGGTCGCGCAGCTTCTTCATGCTCCCACCGCCGAGACCGCGCCGGATCGCATCGAGCGCTTGAAATCCCTGGTCGGGTGTGCGCGCAAGCGGTGAAACGTCGAGCCCGGTACGGTAGGCGATGATCGACTTGACGCCGCGATACCCCTTCTTCGTCAGCGCATCGGCGATCGTGTCGTCGTATCGCCGCTTGAATTCGCTCCAGCCGGCATCGGTCTTGAGGAGTTCCGCAATCAGGGGCTCAATCCGGATGAGCGGCACGACCTCGACCGGCAACTCGCCTTTCACCTGATCGACGTCGAGCATCGGCAAGGGGACGCCGAAATCGAAGATCAGCGTCTCCAGACCCGCGTCGCCGTAGAGGCGGCTGACGTACTTGCCGTAGCCCTCGGCGACCGCCATGTTCCGCTCCGCGATCACGGCCTCAAGCGTCGGATCGGTTTCGAAGAATCGCGCCAGGTCGAGGATCATGCGCTTGAAATAGACCGTGTTTCGTTTGATGCCTTGGAGCTCTGCGCTGACTTCTCGCGTGAATTCGACGCCACCGTCCTCCATGAATTTTTGAGAGTTCTGGAAGTCACCCCCGAATGCGGTCGCGTTGACGAACTCCTCGCCCGTCACCGAGCCTCGATTGAGAAACGGATGGCAATGGACGTCGACGACGGGTAGGTGCTGAACTTCGACCATCCTCAGATGACCTCCAGGTATGCGGCCCGTTCCCACGGGTGGACTTCCAACTCGTATTGCGCCAACTCGCTGCGCTTGACCGACAGGAAGTGCTTGAGCGCCACCTCCCCGACCGCCCCGGCGACGACCGGATCGCGCTCGAGCGCCGCCAGCGCCTCCGGCAGCGTTCGCGGCAAAAAACCGATGTTGTACCGCTCCACTTCCTCCGGCGACAGGTGTCCGATGTCACCCTGGAATGCCGGCCCCGGATCGATCTGGTTGCGGATACCGTCCAGACCGGCGGCGAGTAGCCCGGTGACGTACAGCGCGGGCTGGCAGGTGTTGTCGCCGGATCGGTACTCGATGTGTCGCCGGGCACCGACGCCGGGGATTCGCGCCACGCCGGAGCGGTTGCCGTATCCCCAATAGGTGTTCGCGGGTGCCCAGGAACCGGGCAGGAGCCGTTTGTAGCTGTTGACCGTCGGCGATCCCAACCCGGTCAGCGCCGGCGCGTGCTTGAGCAATCCGCCCAGGAACCAGGAGCCGACGTCGGAGAGGGACGTCTGATCGCGGTCGGAGGCGGTCAGGTCGGTTTGCCCGCTCGCGTCCCAGACGCTGAGGTGGACGTGCAGACTGTTGCCGACCCAAGCGGGATAGACCTTCGGCATGAACGTGGCGAGGTAGCCGTATTCCCTGGCGACGTCGCGGACGACCTCCTTGAGCGACCAGTAGTCGTCGATCGCCTGGACCGGAGGTGCGTGGCGGACCGACATCTCGTACTGCCCGCGGCCGTATTCCTTGCCGAGTTGCGCGACCGAGATGCCCATCGCCCGGAGTTCTTCGACGACGCGCGAAACGAAGGGCTGCTCCGCATGAAGCCCCTCCAGCGTGAACATCCGCGTCTGGTTGATCGCGGTGTAGTCGCCGTTCTCCTGGCGCTTCAGCAGATAGAACTCCGGTTCCAGCGCGATCTGAACCGAGCACCCCTCGCTCCGGAGATCGTCGACCGTCGCTTCGAGGCGCGTCCGCGGGCACCCTTGCCAGGGCGAGCCGTCGGTTGCCCGCATCCAGGTATACGCGCGTGCCGTCTTCGGGAAGCGCGGCAGCACGGCGTAGCTGCGCGGGTCGGGAACCGCCAGGAAATCGCCCGAGTCGGCGAGGAACGTCGCCGTCGGCGGTTGAACGTCGAGGATGTCCATGTCGAGGTTGGCCATCGCGAAGACGACACCGTCGTGGACGGCGCCGCGGAACGCTTCCGGCGGGATCGTTTTCGCGCTGGCGATGCCGCTGTAGTCGTGATAGGCGACCCAGAAGTGTTCGATCCGGTCGTGCTCCAACCGGCGGAGCAACTCGTCGGCGTCGCGCAAGCCGCTAGGCATTTGTGAACCTTTCGTCCTCCCCGATCGCCTGGAGCAATTTTGCCAGCAGGGCGGTCCGCGGCATGATGCTGCTCTGCAAGATGTACTCGTCCGGACCGTGGTCGAGACCGCCGATCGGTCCGAGTCCGTCCAAGCCCGGTGTTCCGGCGTGGCAGGCGAAACTCACGTCTGACCCGCCGCCCGTTTTCGCTCCCTTCAGCGGGAATCCGAGTTCGCCGGCGATCCGGATCGCGTGCTCCTCCAAACGAATCGTTCCCGCCGTCCGTTCCATCGCGGGCATCCCCGCGCCGGCGTCCGCGTGAACCGCGACGTCGACGCCGGGGACCCAGGGTGTTGCCGCGGTCTGTCGAAACGCCTCGGTCAGCTCGTTCAAGTCGGCGACCGACCAGGCGCGCAGGTCGAAGAGCGCCTTCGCGCGGTCGGCCACGATGTTCGGATTGGCGCCGCCCTCGATTCGCCCCGGATTGATGGTCATCCCGTCCTTCATCCCGTTCAGCTTGAAGGTCTCGACGATGACGTTTGCCAGCGCCAGCGTCGCGCTCCGGCCCTTCTCCGGTTCGACACCGGCGTGCGCCGACTTGCCGATCGCTTCGACGGTCAGCCACCGGGTTGCCTTGCGGGCGGTCACGATGTCGCCGTTCTCGCGGGCGGCTTCGAGGGTGAGGACGGCGTCGTGGCGCGGCCCTTCGGTTTTGAGCAAATCCGCCGAGTGCCGCTGCTCGATCTCCTCGTCCGAGACGATGACGAGGGTGATCGTGCCGTAGTCATTCCAGCCGGCCTGGTCGAGCGCGCGAACGGCATACAGACCGGCCAAAATGCCGGCCTTCATGTCGCACGTCCCCGGTCCCATCAGGCGGTCGCCGACGAGCGTCACCGGTCGCTGCGCCGCCGTCCCCTTGGGATAGACCGTGTCGGCGTGGCCGAGCAGCAAGACCCTCGCACGGCCCTGACCTTGGCGACGCGCAATGAGGTCGTCGCCCCACCGCTCCTGGCGGTTGCGCTCGACCGAGAATCCGGCCTCGCGCAGGTTGGTTTCCAACCACCCTTGGACGGCGTCGACGCCCCCTTTGTCGTCGGTCCCGGAGTCGATTCCGGCGAGGTGGCGGAGATCGGCGAGGTAATCGTCGAGGTGTTGTTCGAGGTAGGAGACGATCGGGTCCGGCATTCGACGCCTTTCGACATTGTAGGGGCGGACCGCCGTGTCCGCCCTCGTCGTACGCGGCATTCGAACCAGGGCGGACACGGCGGTCCGCCCCGACGACGATGCGCCGCGTTTCATCCTCTCACCAGCCCGCGTACTGCGCCACCGTTTCGTCGCTGACCTTTCCGGCGAGGACGTCGGCGATCGCCTGGTCGAGGATGGCCACGCCTTCGTCGATCTCGTCATGGGTGAGGATGAGCGGCGGGGTGATCTCCAGGACGTTCCCCCAATTACCGGCGTAGTAGACGATCAGACCGAGTTCGAAAGCGCGGTAGACGATCTTGGCGGCGACCGGTTGGTTCGGTTCCTTGCTCGCACGGTCGGTGACCAACTCGACGCCCTGGATCATGCCGAGACCGCGGACGTCGCCGACGATGTCGTACTTCGCAAGCACTTCGGACAGCCGCTGGTTCAGGTACTTGCCGTTTTCCGCCGACCGTTCGACCAGACCTTCGCGCTCGATGACGTCGATCGTGGCTAGGCCGGCCGCGCAACTGGTCGCGTTCCCCGACGTCGTGAAGAGCGCCAAGCCCGTCCCCACGTCCAGGACCTCTTTGCGGCCGACGATCGCACTCAACGGCAACCCGCCGCCGAGCGACTTGCCGAGGAGGACGAGGTCCGCGGCGATCTCGCCGTGTTCGTAGGCAAACCAACGGCCGGTCCGGCCCAGACCGACCTTGATCTCGTCGACGACGAGGAGGATGCCGTGGCGATCGCAGAGCGCCCGCAGTTTCGGCATGAAGTCGGGCGGCGGCACGACGTCGCCGCCGTCGCTCTGGACCGCCTCGGCGAAGATCGCCGCGACGTCGCCGGGCGGGCAGATCGTTTTGAAGAGGTAGTTCTCCAGGAACTCGAGGCATTGGTCCGTGACGTTGCCGGTTCCGTCGCCGAAGGGGTTGCGGTACGGATTCGGATAGGGGATCTTGGTCACGTGCCCGCCACCGACGGTCGTCAGGGACGGATGGGCCGAGAGACCCATCGTCGCGTCGGTGGTGCCGTGCCAACTGCCGATGAACGACACGACGCGCCGCCGCCCGGTCGCCCGCAGGATGAGCCGTTGCGCGGCCTCGCTCGCGTCCGAACCGGAGAGACCGAACCAGGACTTCTTCTCGAAGTCCCCCGGCACGAGCGAGACGAGTTTCTCCGCCAAATCGACCGCTGGAAGGTTGATGCCGGACAGGAGGCCGCCGTACGTCGTCTGGCCGAGTTGCCTCGCGATCGCCTCCCGCACGTACTCATTGCTGTACCCCAGGTGAACGAGCGCCCAACCCGCGCCGAAGTCCAGGTATCGCTTCCCCTCGACGTCGAACAGGTACGGCCCCTCGCCGCGTTCGAGGACGAACGGGTAGTAGCGGATTTTCAGCGCGTCCGCGACGTAGCGACGGTCGCGCGCGATCACCTCGGTTGCGGTGGACGTTGCCGTGGCTGACATCGGTTTACCTCCCCGGCGAAGCTAGGACGACGGTTCGACGCTCGGTCCAATTTCGGCAGGAATACGTCGTCGCTGCCGCCGGCGGCGCCATCCGCCCGACGGCCAGACGATCTCGCGGCCACCCGTCAACCCGGATGGGCGGACGATCAGCACGAGGATCATCGCGACGGCGACGACAATTTCGGTGAACCCGACCAACTGGAACGGGATCAACCTGCCGAAGGACGTCTCGGTGGAGCGCTGGATGTTGACCCAATTTTCGAGCTGCCTCAACTCCTCCGAGGTCAGCGCGACCGCGATCGCGCCGACGACGGCGCCGCTGACGCTGCGCGGTCCGCCGATGATCAGCATCGCGACGATCAGGAACGTCTCGTGGATGTAGAAGTTGTTGGGGGAGAAGGTCTGGATGAAGTGCGCCCAGAGTCCGCCGGCGAGACCACTGAAAAAGACGCTGAGGACCCAGGCCAGCCACTGCATCAGCGACGCGTTGATGCCGAGACTCGCCGCGGCGTCTTCGTCTTCGCGCGTGGCCCGCAGCTTGAGTCCAACGGAAGACTCCTTGAACGCGCACGCCACCGCCACCGCGAGCGCGGCCCAGGCAAACGCCGTCCAGAGTCCCGTGTACTTCGGAATGCCGAGGACGGTCCGGGCCCCGCGCGTCACCTCTTGCCATTGCAGGGCAACCCGGTTGACGACGATCAAGAAGGCGAAGGTGGCGATCGTGAACGAGGCGCCGCGCAGGCGAATGAAGGCGATACCGATCACCGCGCCGAGCGCGGTCGCGATCAGCGCCCCGAGCACGATCGAAACGACGAACCCCTGATGCTGCTTGTAGAGCCACCAATCCCTCGGCATGTCGGGAAGGGCGACCCGCTTCTGTTTCTGCGTGAGGGAAAACCAGATCGACCCGTAGGCGCCGACGGCGACGAAGGCGTACTGACCGAACGAGCCCAAGCCCGAGTTCCCCATGAACATCTGGAGCGCCACGGCGAGTAACAGGTCGATGAACATGACGGTGACGACGCGCTCGAAGACGACGTCGCCCCGGGCCTCCGTGAAAAAACCGATCAGCGCCATCGCGCCGATCAGAATGACCGGCGTCGACAGGCGCCGCAGGGCGGTTGTGGTCGACGGAGCCGCCGTCACCGTGCTTCCCTCGAATAGAGCGGGCGGACGAGCCCCTGCGGCCGGATCAGCAAGACGACGATGACGATCCCGAACATCACCGCATCGCGGTAGTTGTTGACGCCCTGGGGCAACCAGGTCTGCAATCCCATCGTCAGGAAACCGAGGACGTAGCCCCCGAGCACCGCGCCCTTCAACGTGTCCATCCCCCCGACGACCGAGGCGATGAAGGCGATCAGGACCGGTTGCAGACCGACCGACGGCCAGACCTGCCCCGTGCGCCCGATCCAAAAGAGGGCGACGACGCCGGCCATGAAACCGCTGACGGCGAAGGCGGCGGCGATGACCCGATTTGCCCGCACCCCGACCAACCGCGTCATCGTGAAGTCGTCGGCGGCGGCGCGGAGGGATAGCCCGATGATCGTGCGGCGCAGGAAGATCGTCAGGACGCCGAGGGCGATCAGGCTGACGAATAACCCGATGACGTCGACGATCTTCACGCTCACGTTCCCGATTTCGACGTTCTTGATGAAGAGGTCTGGCAACCGCGGCGCCCGCGGTCGCGGCGAGATCGTGAGGAGGGCGATGTTTTGCAGGAGATTGCTGACGGCGAAGGAGGTGATCAGCATCGTCGTCGGTGAGGTATTTCGCACCGGCCGGAAAGCGATGCGCTCCATCAACACGCCGGCGATCACCGCCGCAACCACGCTCAGGATCGCGACGACGATCCACGGCAGCGGACTGCGCCCGAACAGGAGCAGACCGTAGCCCGCCACCATGATCAATTCGCCGTACGCGAAATTGACCAGGTGCAGGATCCCGTAGACGATGACGAGACCGAGCGCCATCAGCGCGTACAGTCCGCCCAACGACAGCGCCGAGATCACGTATTGAATCGCCTGATCCACGGTGTCAGGTCCTCACGCGGTCGGCGTCGCGGCCGGGGCGGCTGCCGCCGGCCGGACGCCACCCCCAAGGTACGCGCGTTCGACGTCGGCCTGCTGCCGGATCTCCGCCGGGGTACCGGCGAACTCGACCCGACCGGTGTTGAGCAGGTAGACGCGGTTCGCGATGTCGAGCGTCATCCGCACGTTCTGCTCGACCAGCAAGATGGTGACGCCGAGCTCGCGCATCTGCACGATCAGCCGGAACACGTCGGCGACCAGCTTCGGCGCGAGACCGAGCGACGGTTCGTCCATCAGCATCAGCTTCGGGCGCGACATCATCGCCCGCGCCACGGCCAGCATCTGCTGCTGCCCGCCGGACAATTTGCCCGCCGGTTGTTGGAGCCGCTCGCCCAGGATCGGGAAAAAGGTGCACCAGCGGTCGAGATCCTGCTGCACCTGCGTCCGGTCCGCGACGATCGCCGCGCCCAGGCGCAGGTTCTCCTCGACGGTGAGCGACGGGAAGATGCGCCGGCCCTCCATCACCGGGGCGATCCCGCGCCGCAGGATCGTCTCCGGCGACTGACCGATCAGCGAGGCGCCGAGGTAGTCGATCCGGCCTTGTACCGGGCGGACGACGCCCATCACGCTGAGCATCGTCGTGCTCTTGCCGGCGCCGTTGACGCCGATCAGCCCGACGATTTCGCCCTCCTCGACCGAGAGCGAGATACCACGCAGGGCCGTCACGGCGCCGTAGCGGACGTGGAGGTTGTCAATGGAGAGCAGGCTCACCCGACTCGACCTCGGTTCCCAGGTAGGCTTCGATCACCGCCGGTTCCCGCCGGACCTGGTCCGGCGTTCCCTCCGCGATCGTCTTGCCGTAGTTCAGGACGTGGATGCGGTCGCAGAGTCCCATGATCAACCGCATGTCGTGGTCGACGACCAGGATGCCGCAGCCGAGCTCCCGCCGGATGCGATCGAGCGTCGGCAGCAGGACCTCGACCTCCGCGTCGTTGAGCCCTGCGCCCGGTTCGTCCAACAGGAGAAACGACGGCCCGGTCGCCAGCGCCCGTGCGATCTCGACCCGCCGTTCCTCCCCCTGCGGCAGAATACTCGCCGGGACGTCGGCGAGGTGCGAGATACCGACCTGGGCGAGTGCGTCTTCCGCCCGCCCTCTCGCCTGCCGCCGGGAAGCGCCGCCCGCGCTGATCGCCGCGACCTCGACGTTCTCGCGAACCGAAAAGTCCTTGAACAACTTGACGACCTGAAACGTCCGCGCCAACCCGGCCTTGGCGATCCGGTGCGGCGGCCAACCGGTGATCTCCGTGCCGCCCGCGTAGACCTGCCCGCTGGTGATCTCCAGCAACCCGGTCAGGACGTTGATCGTCGTCGTCTTCCCCGAGCCATTGGGGCCGATCAGACCGACGATCTCGCCGCGGGACAGTGCCAGGCTGACGCCGTCGACGGCACGCAGCCCGGCGAAGTCCTTCGTGACGTTCTTCGCGACGAGACCATCGGCAGGAGTGTCGGACACCGCGAGCTGCCTCTCGGGCGGGGCAGTTACCCGCCGATTTCCGGTGTCCAATCCGGTTTCAGCCGCTGCACGAACGTCGGTTTCCCGTCCTTCACCTCGACGATGAATGCCTCCTTGTCGGGGAAGTGGCCGCTGGCGGCATCCGACCAGGTGAGTTTGCCGCTGAGCAGATCGAACTGGGTCCCCTCCAACGCCTTCGCGAGCGCGGCGCCTTCGGTCGTTCCGGCTTTGGTGATTCCCTGAGCGATCACCTGGATCGTGTCCCACCCCATCGCGTTGAAGGCGACTTCCGGCGGCCGACCGTACTCGGCCTGGAAGTCGGCGATGAACTGCTCCATCGCCGGACCGGTCTCCGGACCGATGAAACTGTGGGTCGAAATGTAGATGTCGTGGCCGAGTTCCGGACCGAGCGCCTTGTAGAAGTCGTCGGTGTCCATCGAGTCGCCGCCCATGAGGGGCGCGGTGACGCCGGCAGAGCGGATGTCGCGGATGATCGCCGAGTAGTCGGGCATCTGGGAGGCGACGAAGACGACGTCGGGCGCGGGGTTGAGCCCCTTCAACCGCTGCGCTTGCGCACTCGCCTGCATGTCGTTTTGCTGGTAGGTGTCCTCGCTGACGACCGTTCCCCCGAGGTGCTTCCACGTCTCGACGAAATACTGACCGAGCGACTTGGTGTACTCGGTGCCCTGGTCGACGACCGTCGCCGCCGTGCGCCATCCCTTCACCTGGTAGGCGAACTGGGCCGCCGCCGCGCCCATCGTCTGGTTCCACATCGACAGCGTGAACTGCTTGTCGCCAAGCGCCTCCGAACCGTAGAGAGGTGAAGACGCGCAGAAGGAGATGCCGACGATCCCGGCCTCCTGGGCCGCCTGACCTGCCGGCGCCCCCATGTCGAAGTCGCATGGTGTGACCAAGACTTCGGCGCCCTTGTCGATGACTTCGCGCGCGACGTTGCCTTCCGTCGCCGTGTCCGACTTGCCGTCGAGGTCGATGATCTGCAACTGCCGACCGAGCACACCCCCACTCTCGTTGATCTTCTTGACCGCGAGTTTGGCGCCGAGCAGCGGCGGTCCGTCGTAGGCCGCCATCCAGCCGGTCTCGTGGATCGGCGCCCCGATGATGATCGGTTTCTGATCTTGCGCCCCCGCTCCGCGCGCGCCGGCGAACACGCCGGCGACGAGCAGCAGAGACAGCATGACGACGGCGGGTCGCCTGAGTGTCATCGCACTCCCTCCTGACGTTTCGATCGTGCCGGTTCCTCGAAAATCTGCCCCCTTCTACGCCACCCGTCCCAGCCTGTCAAGCCGGATCGGAACGCGATCCGCCCAGAGCGTCGCCGGGCACAGGTATCCAAGGATGCCTTGTCGCCGATTACACACTCGACGCACCCGCCGGGCTCGCCAATAGCCGGTTGCGACGGCGTCGTCCGTCCGTCACACTCCGCCCCCGACAGGTTCGATTTCGCGATTCCGATGGAGAGGAAACGATGCCTTCGACCAGGAGCACGCGACTCGCCGCGCTCGGGACCGCACTCGCCATCTTTTTGGTGGCGGCGAGTGGGGCGCCCGCGAATGCGCAACCGGAACCCGCCACGCCGTCGGCGACCGGTGCCGCCGCCTGCACGGTTGAGCCACGGACGTTCGATGACATCGCCAACCTCGCGAGCACACCGACGGCTGCCACTACCCCTGTCCCCGACGGCGGCGCGCCGGCCGATCCAGACGTCGTTGCGGCGGTGACCGAGACGGTTCGCATGGCCGTCGCTTGCGCCAACGCCAACGATCCCCTCCGTTCGTTCGCCCTCTTCACGGACCGCTACCTGGCCGAGCGCTTCGGGCCCGCGCATCCCGACGATCTCGGCAGTCTCTTCGCCGCGCTCTCGCGGGACCCGACGCCGGCGGCGGACGTCGACGCGCTCAGGTTGGTCGGGGTCCGCGACGTCAAGATGGCCGCGGACGATCTCGTCGTGGCCACCGTCGTCACCGAAAACCGGGCAGACCGGTATGTCGACCGCCTCGTCTTCCAGCGCGCAGGCGACCGCTGGTTGATCGACCAGTGGTCGCCCAGCGAAGACGGTGCCACGCCGACCGCCTGACCACTACCGCGCCCGCGCGGAAACGCATACCATGAGGACCGCAAATGATCGGGTCCCGTTCGCGGCGATCCATGCGCCCCGCCCACGGAGGACTTGACGACGATGGCCAGCATGAAGGCGCCGGCGACCCCCGTCGAAACACCGATCGAGACCGATGAACTCGCCGCCCTTCAAGAGATCGAGCGGCGGATGCTTTGGCTCTCGACCCAGATCATCCATCACGCCAACAACATCCGGCCTAGCACCGAGAAAGCCAAAGTCGGCGGGCACCAGGCCTCGTCGGCGTCGGTCGTCTCGATCATCACCGCCCTCTACTTCCACTTCCTCCGCGCGGGCGACCGCGTCTCGATCAAACCGCACGCCTCGCCCGCCTACCACGCCGCGCAATTCCTGTTGGGGCGGCTCGACGCCGAGTACCTGACGACGCTCCGCCAGTTCAAGGGGTTGCAGGCGTACCCGAGCCGGACGAAGGACCCCGATCCCGTCGATTTCTCCACCGGTTCGGTCGGTCTCGGCGCCGTCGCCCCCGTCTTCGCCGCGTTGTCCCATGTCTACGGGCAGCTCCACTTCGGCGAGGTCACCTCGAACCGCTTCATCTCACTGATCGGCGACGCCGAGCTCGACGAGGGCAACATCTGGGAAACGGTCGCCGAGGAAGCGGTCCGCGGTCTCAACAACGTGATCTGGATCGTCGATCTCAACCGCCAGAGTCTCGACCGAATCATCCCCGGTGTCCGCGCCGCCAGTCTCAAATCGCTCTTCCGCAGCGCCGGCTGGCACGTGTTCGAGGCCAAATACGGGACCAAGCTGACGGCGGCGATGGAGGGCCACAACGGCGCCTACCTCCGCCAGCGCATCGACGCGATGAGCAACGAGGAGTACCAGGTCTTGATCCGCGTCCGCGACGGCGCCGAACTCCGCCGCCGCCTCGGCGACGTGGCCGATCCCGGCTACCGCAAAGCCATCCTCGCCGCCGTCGCCGACACGCCCGACGACGAATTGCGCGATCTGATCGCCAATCTCGGCGGCCACGACTTGCCGTGCCTGCTCGAGGTGCTGGCGCAGGCCGATGCCGTCGACGACGCCCCGGCCGTGATCTTCGCCTATACCGTCAAGGGATTCGGTCTGCCGATCGCCGGCGACCCCCTCAACCATTCGCAGTTGCTCAGCCAGAGCCAGATGGACGCGCTGCGGGAATCGTTCGGGATCGCCGAAGACGAGATCTGGTCCGGTCTCGATCCCGATTCGCCCGGCGGTCGCCTCTGCCGCGACGCCGCCGCCCGGCTCGAAGGCGAGCAACGACCAGGCACGCTGCTCGATCCCGCGGTGATCCCGCACGGTCTCGACGTTCGTCATCCGGCGCTGACCTCGACGCAGGAGTCGCTCGGGCGCGCCCTCGCGCGCCTGGCAGACCTCCCGGCCGTGAGCGATCGGTTGGTGACCCTCTCGCCCGACGTGGCGACTTCGACGCACCTTTCGGGTTGGATCAACAAAGCCGGTGTCTTCGCCCGGGTGACCGCGCACGACTTCGAGCAGGGCGCCCAGCGGATGCTGAAGTGGAACCCGGCGCCGGCCGGGCACCACATCGAACTCGGCATCTCCGAGATGAACCTGTTCATGGCGCTCGGCCAGTTCGGTCTCTCCTACGAGCTGACCGGGCAGCACCTGATCCCCCTCGGCACCGTCTACGATCCCTTCGTCTGCCGCGGTCTCGATGCCCTGATCTACAGTCTCTACGTCGGCTCCAAGATGATCTTCGCCGGTACCCCCGCCGGCGTCTCGCTCAGCCCCGAGGGGGGAGCCCACCAGAGTGCCGTCACCCCCTCGCTCGGGATCGAGCTACCGGGGGTCGTCTTCTACGAACCCGCCTTCGGGCGCGAAGTCGAGTGGGTCTTGCTGGAAGGGATGCGTCGCTGCTGCGATCGCGAGCACGGGTCCTCGACCTACCTGCGACTGTCGACGAAAGCGGTTGACCAGGCATTGCTCGACGAGCCCTTGACCCGTTTCGGCGAGGAGGAGCTACGGCGGCAGGTCCTCGCGGGCGGCTACCGCATGATCGACCGCACGATCCACGCGCCGGATCTGCCGGCTACCGACGTGGTCCAAATCTTCGTCGGCGGTATCATGGTGCCGGAGGCGATCGCGGCGGCAAAGGCGCTGCACGCCGAGGGCGTCGCGGCCAACGTGATCAACGTCACGAGCTCCGACCGCCTGTTCGATGCGCTGCGGCGGGCTCGCCGCGCCCAATTGCGCGATGCCCGGACGCCGCTCGACCTCGGGCATCTCGAAACGCTCGTCCCCGCCGGCGAACGGCGGGCGCCGATCGTGACGATCCAGGACGGCGCCTCCCATTCGCTGGCGTTCCTCGGTGCGGTCTTTGGTGTGCCGGTTGTGCCGCTCGGCGTCGACGAATTCGGGCAATCGGGCTCGCGGCAGGACCTCTACCACACGACCGGCATCGACACCGAGCAGGTCGTCAACGCCGCGATGCTGGCGCTGGAACTCGCCGAACCGCGGTAACGTTCGATCAGGCGGAAGTGATCGCACTCCGGCGCCACGGCGAGAATGGTACGCATTTCTTAGGATGTCAGCCCCCGGACGCGCGCTATGATGGCGAGCGACACCACCGTGTCCGGGGAGGATCACCCCCGCCCGGCAGCGCCGAACTGTAGCGTTCCATCGTCGGCGCGGCCGGTGTTCCTTGCCACCCCCGGCGGGCGCTGGTACGATCCGTCGAATTGTCGCTAACCCGACAGTTTGGAACGTCCGCCTGTGGCGCGGCGTGCGACGCCGTTCTCGAGGAGATCTCGTCGATGAAGCGTATCGTCTTCGCGCTCGCGGCCCTGGCGTTGCTGGTCGCGCCGTTGCCGGCGCGGTTCGTTATCCAGGCGTCGGCCCAGTCCGGTAACAGCTACACAAGTTCGACCTGGGGCTACAGCGTGACCTGGGATCCCAACGTCTGGTTCGTCATCGCCCAGGACGATCCCTCCCAAAACGCCGATCTCCTCCTCTCGAACGGTGTCAGTTACGTCAACTTCGCGGGCACCGACGGCATCGCGGCGCCCCCGCTCTGCGTCACGCTCTTCGAAAGCAATCTGCAGAGTCAGGCCGAGGTTTCCAACATCCAGGACGTCAATGGTGCGGACGGCAAGCCGATCCGCAGCACCGATCGGGATCGCTCCTTCGTCGCCAAGTCGTTCACCGTGACGACCCAGGGTCAAACGATCAACGTCACCGAGTATTTCGAATGCCGGACCCTGGTTCCGCTTCAGTCCGTCCTCATCATCGACCACTACGTCATCCCCGGCGACTCGTACGCGACCGAAGCGCCGCTGGTCGAAGAACTGCTCAAGGGCGTCACGATCCCGGCCGCCACCCAAAACAACCAGGCCGGTCAGACGCCGACGGCGGAGGCGACCGCGGAGGGGAACGCCACCGAACAGCCGACGACGGAGCCGACCGCGGCCACCGCGGAGACGCAGGCGTCGCGCAACGGCGAACCGGGACCCGTTTTTGCGAACGGACCCTGGCGCGTTTCGGTTGTCGCCGCCCAGCGCAGAGCGGGTCTGAACGCGGTTGGTCTGAAGCGAAAGACCGGTAAGGACTGGATCGTTCTCGTCGCCGACGTGACGAACTGGACCGACAAGGCGGCGAAGATCAACCTCCGCGACATCCAATTGACCTTCCCAGAAGCGCCCAAACCGGCCAGGGCGGCTCCGACCTCGTCGGGCACCGTCGCGAAGGCGATCGGCGTCACCCTCGTCAATATTGCGGACGAGCAGACATTCCGTGCGAACCAGACCAGGCGGGCCGTTCTCGCCTACTCGGTCGACGAGGACCTGACGGACCCGATGATCGCCTTCGGCACGACCCTGCCGATCACCGACCTCCTCCAGCAAACCGTCGACCTGAAGGACCTCCCGTCGGTGATCCGGCCGCCGAAGTTGGTCCAGGCCGAGGTCGATCAGGTGCGCGACGGCGGTGCCCTCGACGTCTACCTGCCCGACGACGACGCCAACCTGACGGTCCATCTCGCCTCGATCGCCGCGCCGGTCGGGAATGACTGTTTCGCCAGCGAGTCCCTGGATCGCCTGAGCGAGCTTGCCGGTTCCAGCGTCTTGCTCGAATCGACCGGAGACGATGCGTCGACCGCCGACGCGCGCTACGTCTGGGCAGAGGCCGAGGACGGTACGCGCAGGCTGATCAACCAGGACATGCTCACCGGCGGTTTCGCCGTCTACCAGCCGACCGCGGCGACCCGATTCGAGACCTGGCTCCAAGACACCGAGCGCAAGGCGAAGGACAAGACGGCCGGTCTCTGGAAAGACTGCGCGAGTAGCCTACCGAGCACCACGGCCGTCGCCACCGCGACGACGACGCCAACGGAGACGCCGACCGAAGCGCCGGTCTCGCCGACCGTCGAAGCGACAAACACCGCGACGCAGGAACCGACGGTGACGCCGATACCGTCGCCGACGACATCGGCGACGGCAGTCAGTGCTTCTCCCTCCGCCTCCGCGTCGGCTTCCGCGTCCGCCACCACGTCTGCGAGCACCAATGAACCGACGGCTGCGATGTATCGCGGCGGGCCGGCCCGTAACGGAGTCCAGCCCGGTCCCGGTCTCGCCTCGCCGGCTAAGATCCCTTGGGAATTCCAAACCACCTCGGCGATTTTCTCTTCGCCGGCGGTCGTCGACGGTGTCGTCTACGTCGGCAGTCTCGACAATTCCGTCTACGCCCTCGACAGCCACAGCGGCCCCGCGCTCTGGCAATTCACGACGGGCGGCGGCATCCTCTCCTCCCCGGCGGTTGCCAACGGCGTCGTCTACATCGGCAGCGAGGACACCAACCTCTACGCGATCGACGCCAAGACCGGGCGCGAACGCTGGCGTTTCCCGACCGGGGCGGCGGTCTCGTCTTCGCCGGCGGTCGTCGATGGGGTCGTCTACGTCGGCGGCATGGATACCTACATCTACGCGATCAACGCCGAGAGCGGCGAAGAGATTTGGAAGGTCCGCGTCGGTCAGGCGTTCTCCTCACCGGCGGTCGTCGATGGCGTCGTCTACATCGGTGCCGCCCAGACCCTCTACGCCCTCGACGCCAAGACCGGCGAGGAGAAGTGGCGCGCCCAAACCGGCGGCCCGGTCGAATCGTCGCCCTCCATCGCCGGCGAGTCGGTCTTCATCGGCAACGATGCCGGAACCGTGCTCGCCGTCGATCGGGAAACCGGCACCGAGTTGTGGCGGTTCCAGGCGCAGGACGCCGTGCTCTCGTCGCCCGCGGTGGCAAACGGCATGGTCTACTTCGGCAGCAACGATCAGTACGTCTATGCCCTCGATGCCGCGACCGGACGGCAGGTCTGGAGTTACCAGACGGGCGACCAGATCACCTCGTCGCCGGCGGTTGCCGACGGCGTCGTCTTCATCGGCAGCTTCGACGGGTACATCTACGGTCTCGACGCGGCGACGGGCGCGGAACGCTGGCGCTACCAGGCCGGGCCGATCCTCTCCTCGCCGTCGGTCGTCGGCGACGTCGTCTACTTCGGCAGTGCGGACGGGCGCCTGCTCGCCAGGAAACCGTTCAACATCCTCAACATCGGCGGCTGATCCCGCACCGCGACAACGGTGGTCCGACAACCACAACGGCCGGCCCTCTTCGGGCCGGCCGTTGTCGCGTCTGCCGCATGTGCGATCCGCCGTCTACTCTTCGCCGTCCCATTCCTCGCGCGGATATGCGATCCTATCTGCCAGCTCGTTTGAACGCACCTGGGGTGATGGCGACTCCACTCCTCGTGCGATCGGACCCAACGAAGCACCGGCATACCGCCGTCGCCGTCGCCGCGAGCGAGATGGCAGCGGTTTCGTCCACGCTGGGCCCTGGACCCTTGGTGTCCTGACCATCGTTGGCCTCCCGTTTCGGACAGAGCTCTGTGGACCTGTGCCAATTCTGCTATGCCGGATTCCCGAGTGCAATGGCGATGCCACACCAATGGACGGACGCATCTTGTGCACCCGGCACAGGCACGGGATAGTGTTCGCCGCTCGGACGCCTGATCGCGTTCTCGCCGTCGCCACGTGCGACAATGCATGCGCACGATTGTCCTTTTCTGATTGATGGTCGGCGATCGATTCAGGAGTACCGTTCGGATGTCCGCGACTCCGGGTAGCTCGCCCTCCCCTCTGCTCTTCAGCCCGATCACCCTCAACAAGGTCACGATCAAAAACCGCATCGTCAGCACCGCCCATGCCACCGGCTACGCGGTCGGCGGCTACCCGAAGGACTTGAAGCGGGCGGCGGTCTTGGAGGTGCACCGGATTGGGGGTTGCGTCGCGCCGCTCCAGCTCTACCAAGCGCTCCTCGAAGCGACCCGGACGGCTCGGCTGCTCTGAAAGCGAGGTGAGGTGGGTGGCTCTCGATCCGCAAGCCAAAAAGACCGTTCTTCGCCAGTTCACGTACGGTCTCTACGCCGTCAGCGCCGCACACGACGGCGACCGCGGTATCTTCACCGCGAACTGGCTGAGTCAGGTTTCGTTCGAACCGCCGCTCGTCGCCGTGTCCGTCGAACTCGACAGTTCGACGCTGCCGCTGATCCGAGCCAGCGGCCGCTTCGTCGTCTCCCCGCTCGCCTCGGACCAAACCGAACTGGCGGGTTCCCTCGGTCGGCCCAAGAAGCGGGCCGGCGACAAGTTCGCCACGCTCAACTTGGCGACGGTGGAGACGGACAGCGGTGACCCGGCGCCGGCGGATGCGCTCGGTTATGTCGTGTGCAGCGTCGTCTCGGAAACGCCGGCCGGGGATTCCGTCATCCTGATCGGCGAGGTGGTCGAGGCCCGGGTGCTGGCCGAAGGCGATTCATTGACGATGCGGGCGGCGGGATTTCGGCACGCGGGTTAGGGCCTCCCGCAACCCCCAACACGCGTGTAGGGGCGGACCGCCGTGTCCGCCCTCGGCGATTGTGCATGCGTGGCCGGGCGGACACGGCGGTCCGCCCCTACGAAGGACGGAAATCCTCCGCCAATGCGGTGGCCTGGATGGAACTCGGCCGCGCCCAGGCCGCCGCGTGTCGAATGGTAAAACGCGGACCTATGCCCCCGCCTCGCCCATCTTCAGGGTGGCCGGAACCGGTACCGGCGCTTCGGACTTGACCTCGCCGTTCGGGGCGACCAACCAGGCAACGACGAGCGCCGCGAACATCACGAATGCGACCGCGATCATGGCTTTCCTCCTTCAACCGACGGAACGAACGTTCCTTGCCACTCGCCTAGAGCTGGTAGGCCAGCTCGCCGTGCGTCGTCGTGTCCAGACCGAGCACCTCTTCCTGCTCGGGCACCCGCAAGCCGATCGTGACGTCGATTGCCTTCAGGATCAGCCAGCTCGCCGCGCCGGCAAAGGCGACGACGACCGCGACCGTCACGATCTGCTTCGCGAACTGGTCGGGATTGCCGAAAAGCAGCCCATCGGCGCCGGCGGCGTTGATCGACTTCTCGGCGAAGATACCGGTCGCGATCGATCCCCAGATGCCGCCGATCCCGTGGACGGCGAAGACGTCGAGGGCGTCGTCGATGCCGATCTTGTTCTTGAGCAATTCGACCGCGAAGAAGCAGGCGACGCCGGCACCGAACCCGATCACGATCGCCGACGAGGGCGAGACGAAACCGGACGCGGGCGTGATTGCGACCAGACCGGCGACCGCACCGGCGGCCGCGCCGAGGACGCTCGGGTGGCCGTGGCGCAACCAGCTGACGGTCATCCAGGTGAGCGCGCCCATCGCCGCCGCGATGTTGGTGACGACGAAGGCGTTCGCCGCCAACGCGTTGGCGCCGAGGGCGCTGCCGGCGTTGAAGCCGAACCAACCGAACCAGAGGAGACCGGCGCCGAGCACCGTGTAGGTCAGGTTGTGCGGTTCCATCGACTCCTGACCGAACCCGACCCGCTTGCCGAGCACCAGTGCCGCGACGAGCGCCGTCACGCCGGAGGTGATGTGGACGACGGTGCCGCCCGCGAAGTCGAGCGCGCCGTATTCGCGCAACCAACCGCCGACGCCCCAGACCCAGTGGGCGACCGGCGCGTAGACGAGCGTCGCCCAGGCCAGGGAGAAGATGACGAACGCCTTGAATCGCTTGCGTTCGGCAAAGGCGCCGGTGATCAGCGCGGGCGTGATGACGGCGAACATGCACTGGAAGATCATGAAGGCGCTGTGGGGAATCGTCGGGGCATAATCGGGGTTCGGCGCGCCGTCGACGTGGCGCAACCCGATCCAGTCGAGCCCGCCGATGATGCCGCCCTTGTCGGGGCCAAAGGCGAGGGTGTAGCCCCAGAGCGCCCACTGCACGCTGATCAGCGCCAGGATGAAGAAACTGTGCATGATGGTCGCGAGCACGTTCTTGCGCCGCACCAACCCGCCGTAGAAGAACCCGAGCGCCGGCGTCATCAACATCACCAACGCCGACGACATCAGAACCCACGCGGTATCGCCCGTATCCATCCCGAACCTCCAAACGCCGATCGCCCAACCGCACTTTGGGCACCTCCGAGTCTATGGTGACCTTTGGGTGATGCATACGTGCCGTCGCTCCGAATCGCGGGCGACCTCTTGTGCGAGATGCACACAGGCCGGGAGGTGGCAGGGGGTCGTTACCTTGCGCCGACGGGCGGCGTCTTAGGAGGAGACGAGTGGCTCCGGTGGGCGATCCGGAGTTCGCCCCGGACCAGAGGCGGCGGGCGTTTGGTGGGACGCGACGAAACGGATGTCGATGACGTCGAGTTGGCCGCGCGCGCCGTTCTCGATCGCGCGGTGTTCGGCGTGCTTTACGACCGGCATGCCCCGGCCATCTTCCGCTACTGCTACCGGCGCCTCGGCGAGCGAGCCGCCGCCGAGGACGCGACCAGCGGGACCTTCGTGCGGGCGATGGAGGCCCTTCCCACCTTCCGCGGCGGCTCGTTCCGGTCCTGGTTGTTCGCGATCGCCCATTCCGTCGTCGTCAACGGCACGCGCCGCCGCACGGAGAGCACTCTGGAGGACACCTTCGACGTCGTCGATCCCGCCGCCACGCCCGAAGAGACGGCGATCGCGGCCGACGAGCGCCGCCAGATCGTCGCCCTGCTGGCGTCGTTGCCGGAGGACCAGCGCCGGGTGATCGAACTGCGGTTGGCCGGCCTCTCCGGCAACGAGATCGCCGCATCGATCGGCAAATCGGTTGCCGCCGTCAAGATGCTGCAACACCGCGCGATGCAACGCTTCCGCCGCACGCTGGCGGTCCAGACCGCGCCAGGAGTCGAACGACATGGATGATCGAGAACGGTACGACGCCGAACACCTCAATCGACTCTGGGATGCCACCCTCGACTCCGAGCCGGTCCGGCCGGATGGTGAACTCGGCGAAGCGATCACCGCCCTCCATGCCGCCGACGACGCGCCCGACCCCGACCCGCTCTTCCTGGCGCGTCTCCGACACGAACTTCTCGCCGGCCGAGAACCGGCCGCCGCGCGCCGGCCGCGAGGTGCTCAGCCGATCGGTCTGATTTCGCCCTCCCCGGCGATCCTGCCGCGTCCGATGGTGTTGCGCATCGCCATCGCCGCGATCGCCGCCGCTCTCCTCATCGCCGCGCTCTCGGGCGGCAGCCGCTGGCTGGCCGGTTCCGGCCCCGCGC
>DATBFX010000459.1:0-13196 GCA_036558305.1 Thermomicrobiales bacterium
AGCGCGTCGCCAGATCATGGAATCGGCGCCAACGAGCACGGGAGGGCACGGCGGCCCTCCCCTACTCGGCGGGCGAGGTGAGCACGGTCACCACCAACCGCGGCGCCGCATCGCTGCCACTGCTACCCAATACCAACCTCGCGTCCGAGGTGCCGAAGATCACGAACGTGACGGTGCCGTCGGCGGCGACGGTACCGGTGACGTCGATCGCGGTTTCCGCCCAGGGGTCGAGCCAGGGGGCCACGACCGCGGAGCCGTCGGCGGCGACCGCCGGCGGCACGCCCGCGACCGGCGCGGTCTCGTAGGTCCAGGCCGGGTCGGCCCAGACGTCGGCGAGGGCACCGATCGTCCCCCCGGCGGCGCCAGCCTCGCCGACGTTCGTCAGGACCAACTGCGCGCTGACGACGCTGCCGGCGGCGACCCCTTCGATTTGGAAGGTGACGAAGGCGACCGCGTTATCGGCGCCGCCCGCCGCCAACCCGCTCGCGCCGTCGGCCGTCGGTGTCCCGTCCCGATTCGGTGCCGAAACGCTCGCGTCGGCCACGGGCCGGAAGACCAGTTCTTGCGGCACCGGCTCCGCCGTCGGCGTGGGCTCCTCGGTCGGGATCTCCGTCGCGGTCGCCTCGGCCGGCTGCTCGGAGGTGTCCGGCGCCGGTGCGGCCGCCGGCTCCTCCGTCGGCGTCGCGTCCTGGTCCCGCCGCGGTCGGGTCACGCGGAACGTCTTGGCCGCGGTCTGGCCGCTGGTCTGCCCCCTGGCGACGATCCGATCGTTGCCGGCGGACGCGTCGGGGATGACCACCGTCCCGGTGAAGGCACCGTCCGCGTCGGTCTGGACGGTACCCAGCGGTTCGGAGTCGGTCGAGTGGAAGTAGATGTCGACCTGCTCGTCCGCGCCGAAACCGGAACCGGTCACCGTCACTTCGGTCCCCGCCGGTCCGCGGTTCGGCGAGAGGGCCAGGGTGCCGTCTTCGGACGGCGTCGCCGTCTCGGTGGGCGCCGGCGTCGTGGTTGCCGGTTCGGTGGCGATGGGTGTTTCGGTCGGTGTCTCGGTCGACGTTGCCGTCTCCGTCGGCGTCTCCGTCGGCGTCGGCGTCGTGGACTCGGACGCCGTCGGTTGTTCGGTCGGGGTACCGGTGACGCTCGGCGTCGGCGAGGCGTCCGCGGTGACACCCGAACCGTCGCCGACCGCGAGACTGGCCGCCGACGGTCCGGTGAGCCGGAAGTTGGCGGTGGCCGTGCTCGATCCGGCGACGCCCATCACCGGGTAGGTCGCGGTCGGACTGTCGGGTGCCTTGAAGGTGCAGGTGAAGGTGCCGGTCGCCGAGCTCGTCACGGTGCAGACGCGGGTGCCGGACTTGGTGGCGTTGCGGTTCCAGTAGACGTTGACCGTCGTATTCGCGGCCCAGCCGCGCCCCTTGACGGTGACGGTCGTCCCGCCGGCTCCGGAGGTCGGCGCCAGTTCCAGACTCTGCACCACCGTGTAGGTCGCGGTGGCGGTCTTGCCACTGGTTCTGCCTTTGAGTTTGACAGTGTGGGACCCCGCCGGCATCAGCGGTACCGAGGCGCTGAGCGACACGCCGCCCGCGGTGTTCGCCGCCGCGCTGCCGCCGCTGGTCGTCGAGGCATCCCAGTAGAGATCGATCGCCTCGCCGACGGAGAAGTGGGCGCCGTTCGCCGTCACCGTCGACCGCGGCGAACCGGTCACCGGTGAGAGCGAGACGGTCGCGACCGTCGGGTCCGAGACGACGACGGTGGTCGAGGCCTGAAGTCCGCTCGTTTGACCGATGCCGTAGAACCGGTTCGTGCCGCCGGCGGTGGACTTCGGAATCAGGAAGCTGCCCCTGGCGCTGCCCTTGGCGTCCGTCGTCAACGTTGCGAGGATGGTGCCGGTCGTGACGCGCCAGCGCAATTGGAGCGATTCGTTGGCCGCAAATCCCTTGGCCGAGACGCTGATCTTCGTCCCGAGCGTGCCGCTGCTCGGGCTGCGGATGAGGGAGGGATTGACCTTGAAGGTCGCGCTGGCGGTGCCTCCGCTCGTTCGCCCCTTGGCGTAGATGGTGTGGTTGCCGCCCTTCGCATCCGGCATTTTGATCGAGACGTTGAATCCGCCGGTGCTGGACGCGGTCGCGCTGGCGAGCGCCGTGCTCTGCGTCGAATCGAGGTAGACATCGACCGTTTCGCCGGACTTGAAGCCGGTGCCGGCGACCGCGACCGAGCTGCCGACCTTGCCGCTGGTCGGCGAGAGGGAGATGCCGCGAGTAGACGTGCTGGACTGGCCGCAGGCGGCGGCGGCGGCGGTGTGGTCCTCGCCGGTCAACCAGAGGATGGTGACCACGACCTGGCCGATCCCTTGACCATCGAAGAAGCCGATGTCGAACCAGGTCCCGTCGCCGAGGTCGATCGCGGCGCGGTTGCCGACCTGATAACCGACGTTGGAGGTACCGATGGGGTTGCCCTTGCTGTCCTTCGTCACGCCGTAGCCGACGTCGAGTCCGTCCCTGGCCGCATCGGCTCCGGTGTAGCCCTGCGGTAGGGTGTTCTTCGTCGTGCTGAGTTTGTTGAGGTTGCGCTGGTTGGTCGGGTCCCACCAATTGTCGTTGGTGAACCACGGACCGACGTCGTAGACCGGCGCCACCGAGCACTTGTTGTTGGCCGGGTTGGTGACGCGGACGTAGCAGTTGCTGCCGCAGGCCGCGACGTAGCTGGAACCGCCCGGCGTCAACCACGGGCAGGAACTCTGCGTGCAGGCGGGGAGCGAGACGAAGTGGTCGGCCGGCAGGATCTTGTGCCCATTCGAGGTGGTCCCGCCGATCAAGTCCTCCTCGGTCGCGGTCACCGCGAAGGTGCCGGGCCCGGTCATGCTGGTGTTGCCGGGGTTGCCGGCGACGACGGTGAACGCCGCCGACGCCGATTTGCCGCTGGTTGCGCCCTTCGCCTTGAGCGTGTGAGACCCGGTGCCGAGACTCGGCACCAACGCCGGGAAGCCGACGGCACCGTTGCCGTCGGTTTGCCGCGCCTGCCAGACCGAGGTGCTGTTGTCCCAACTAAAGTTCACCGTCTCGCCCGCACCGAACCCGCCGGCGGTGACCGCGATGTTGCCGCTGACCGGGCCCGACGATGGCGAAATCGAGACCGCCGCCGGTCCGGAAACTCCGACGTTGACGGTCGCCGAGATTCCTCCGGCGGTGGCGACGAGCGGGTAGCTCCCGGCGCCGGCCTGAGGGATGGCGAAGGTGCAGTTGTAGTTGCCGTTGCTGTTGGTTTTGCCCGTGCAGAGGGTGGTGCCGTTGCCGCCGGCGACCTTATTCCAGGAGAAGGTGATGGTCTGGTTGGCCGGGAACCCTCTGGCGCCGGCCGTAAGCGTGGTGCCCGGCGCGCCGCTCTTCGGATCGAGCCGGAGAACCTGCTGGACGTAGAGCGCGCCCCAGGCGGTCAACCCGCTGGTGCCGCCGACGCCGACGTAGTCGTGCCAGCCGTTACTCCCAAGCGGCATCGGGAAGCTCGTCGTGCCGGTGCCCAGCGCGTTGGTCTTGACGTTTGCGAGGACGGGCCCCGAGGTGGTGTCGAAGGACACCTTGACGTTTTCGCTGCCGCCGAAACCCTGGACGGTCAGGTTGATGGTCGTGCCCGGCGTTCCCTGGTAGGGGGTGCGGTTGAGGAACGGCGTGACCGTGAAGGTCCGCCTCGCCCGCTTGTCGGTCGTCATCCCCCGGCCGAAGATGCCGTGGTCGCCGCCGATCGCGTCGGGGACCGTGAAGGAGGTGCTCCAGGACCCGGAGGCATTCGCTTTCGTTTGGGCAAGCTGGTGAGCCGAGCTGACGGAGTCGATGTAGAGGCGGATCGTCTCGTTCGCGCCGTAGCCGGTGCCGCTGGCATTCACCGTCGTCCCGACCCGGCCCGAGCTGGTGTCGAACCGCATCGCCAACTGGGTGGAACCGCCCGGCGGCGTCGGCGTCGGCGGAGGTGAGGTCGTCCCGCCGTCGACCCAGAAGACCCACTTCGTGCTGAGGTTGCTCGTCCCCGAGGCGCTCTTGGCGCGGACCTGCCAGGAGTATTGGCCGTTGCCGAGGGACGGCGTGGTCCAGGAGGTGGCGCTCTGCCAGGGACTCGTCAGGTCGCCGTCGTTGATGACGACCTGGTACTGGGTGGCACCGGAGACGGCGTTCCAGCGCAGCGTCGCCGTGGTGGGAGAGGTGGTGAACGTGGTGCCGGTGGCCGGGCTGGAGAGGGAGGGGATGGCCGGCGGGCTGCCGCCGCCGGACGCGACGAGTTCGCTGTTCGTCGACACGACCTGGGTGTTGACGTACTGGTTGGAACCGCCCTTGTCGGGGAAATCGTAGCCGTTGAGCTTGTGGTCGCCGGTGAACGGAATGGCGTGGCGGTCCCAGTTGCCGCCGTCGTTGGTCGACCAGAGGGTGACGTGGATGTGCGGGGTGCCGCCGTTGCCGGCGTCCCCCGGCCCGGCGATGGTGCCCAGGTATTGGCCCTGGGTGACGGTCTGCCCGGCGGCCAGCCCCGGGGCGAGGTAGGTGTGGAAATAGGCGAAGGCGTAGCCGTCGCCCAGGTTGATCGACATCCCGCCGTAGCTCGTGTCGATCCACCGGATCGTGCCGTTGACCGCGGAGAGGACGCGCTGCCCGGCGGTGTTGCCGTCGACCCGGACGAGGTCCAACGAGTAGTAGTACTGCCAGGTGGAGGAATTGTTCTGGTGACTCGACCCGTTGTAGCCCTGCAACACCCGCCAGGTCGCGCCGGAGGCGAACGGCAGCTTGATGTTGGTGTGGTGCGCGAGGACCGTCCCCGGCGTCACGAATCCGGCGAAGGGGGGGACGAGCAGGAACAAAACGGCGAGCGCCCAACCGACGCGCAGACGCGCGGCGCCGTGCGGGCACGGCGTCGCCGCGCAAGGGCGTAGGGTCGACATGAGGCGATTCCTCCGCGGTCCCCGCGGATCATCCCTCGCCCGGCGCCAGCCACGCCGTCTCTGCGAGTTCCCTCGATCCGAGAGGGACCGGTTCGGCCGCGTTCGGGGGTGCGGGCCGCTCCAGCCAAGCGTACGGGCACAGACTAGTCCGTCTCGCCGGGCAACGCAAGAGGCCGATCGTCTCCCCGGCGCGCGTTTGGGGTCCCCCCAACCTCGCCGCGCGCCGTCGACCGGACCTCGGGTGGCGGCGGTGACCCCTGCAAGGGCGCCGCCGTCGGGATCACGTCACGACGCCGAGTTTCAGCGTCTTGGCGAGACCCAGGGCGTCGTCGGGACGCAAGAAGCCGCCGAGTTGGGCGTCGATTTCGCTCATCGTCTCTTCGCTGAGGAGGACCGCGTCGCGGAATTTGCTGGTCGGATCGATCCCGGCGAAGGCGAGGTATTCGGCGAAGACCGGCGGCGCCTCCAGGTCCGAATAGCGATCGAACCGGGCCGCCAGGGGAGAAGTCTCGACGTAGTCGGCAAAGGAGGTGGCGTCGGCATAGAGACCGGGCAGGATGTCGCCGGCTTCGTTCGGGGCGCTCAGGAAGCCGATCGAGTCGGCGTTTTCCGGCTGGTCCGCTTCGCTCGGCCAGGCCGCGGAATTGAGCAGCGCCAGCAGACTCCGGTTGCGGGTCATCACGCCCCAGGTCGGTGTCTTGACCAACGCCGGATCGACGTCGACCACGGCGGCGTAGGCGAGGGTACCCATCAGTGCCGCCGCGACGGCCTCCCGGCTCGTCCAGGTGTCGTCGTGGAGGAGCGTTCCCTCGACGATCGCCGCGGCCAGCAACTCCGGCGATTCGCCGAAGAGCAGACTGTTGATCAGGATCGCCGGCGGCGTGCCGTCGTTGTCGGTGTCCGATCGGTGCGCCGCCGGTGCGCTGTTGCGGAGCCCCGCAAACTGCACCTGGAGCGGCACCCCGTCCGCGTTGTCGCCGTCGAAGATAACGCCCAGGGCGAGATCCCACGGTTTGAGTGCGCCGAGCATCAGCGTCGCGGCACGGAGCGAGGGATCGGGGATCAGCGCGGCGGTCTGGGGGTCGTCGTACCGCGTCAGGAGTGCGCTCCTTGCGTCCGGCGCGAGTTTGGCGCGACCCAGGAACGTGTCGAGGACCTCGCGGCCGGCCGCTTCGCCGAGGGTCTTGCCGGTGCGCTTGCCGCCCGACAGGTCGAAGAGGGCGGGATCGCGGGGCGCGAACGGGCGGCCGGTGAGCGAGAGTTTCGAACTCAAACGGCCGCTGCCGGTCTCTTCATGGACCGCGGTCGTCATCTGCAACCCGAGGACCTGAACGAGTTTGACCGCGCGCTTCGGCGTGATGACCTTGCCGACGCCGCCGTCGATGACGGCCAGCATCTCCTCGCCGTATTGGGGCTCGTCGCCGAGGGCTTTCCCCCCCGGAAACCGCCCGATCAGGGCGACCGTCGTCTGCTGGCCCGGCGAGCCGTTGTTCATCAGCGAATCGTAGAAGCCGTCGGCCTCGATCACGTCGCGGATGCTTTCGTAGTCGAAGTCGCCGAAGTAGTCGCCGACGAAGACGTCGCCGAGGGTCGAGGTCGCGATTCCGACTTGCCCCGCCCCGCCGCGGCCGGAGGAGTTGAGGAGTGCCAGCAGTTCGAGGTTGTTGAAGAACGTCAGGTCGGTGCCGAGGTAGGCCGCGTCGGGATCGACGAGGAGGACTTCGCCGTAGCAGATGGTGTCGAGGATGTTGGCGACGATCTCCTCTTCCGCCGAATTGCCGCCGCCGCCGTGCAGAGACTCGTGGGCGACGACCGGGATCAATTGCTCCGGCGGTTCGCTCTCGTAGGCCGAGTCGACCACCATCGAATTGCGGCCGTCGCGGGGGTCCTCGTAGAGGGTGGCGATCGCGCCGGAAAACCCGATGCTGTCGAACACGACGGCTCGGAACGGCTCGCCCGACGGGTTCTCGCCGTCGAGTACCGCGCGAATCGTCGCCTCGTAGGGGTTCCAATCGGTGACCATCAGCAATGCGGCCCGCAACGTCGGCGAAGGGACGATTTTCTGCACCTTGCGGCTGTCGAACGAGGCCAGGGCGCCGTCGATCGCGCTCGCATCGAGACCGCGCAGTTCGAGGAAGTGCCGCAGGTGGTCGCGCGCCTCGTCCTCGGTCAACGGCTGCGTCGGCGTGGCCTGGGACGGAAACGCGGCTTCCGACCCCTGGTCGATGATGAAGGGGCGGGAGCGCATGATCTGGTCCGCGCTCAGCGAGGGATCGACCGGGGAGATCGTCAAGTCCCGGAGTTCGTCGTCGTCGGTGGACGTCTGCGCCGCCGGCACGAAGTGCCGAAGGGCGTGCTGCCAACCCGTGGACGCGGCCATCCCGCCCGGCGATCCGGGAGCGGCGGCAACCGAATGCACGGAGGAGGCGATGAGCGCCAGGACGGCGAGGATCGGCAAGAGGCGAAAGAAGCGGCGACGACGCGACGCGTGCCGCGGGCGAGCCGGGCCGCGGTCGAGTGTTTTCGGCTTGCCCGCCACGTCGCCGTCCATCCGTCCGCCTTTCTCCGGACCTTCCCGCCGGGCAGTATACGCAGTCGGGCTGTGAACGATCAGTTCGGAAGGTGGGCCAATTGTCATGATTTGGCGCCGCCCCGCCGGCCTGGCCCTTGGTGCGGCCACTTCGAAAGCGTCGCCGCCGTTACAGAGGCGCGATCTCGTTCCCCGGTACGGTCGCCCAGCCGGCCCAACCCCGATCGTAGATCACGAACTCTGGGTAGCCCATCAGGGCCAACACCAGCCACGTCTGTGCCGTCTCTACACCGAAGCGAGCGTAGAGAACGATTCTCCGGTCGGGCGTGGCACCGACCCCGGCCAGAAGCGCGGTGAGTTCCTGCGGCGATTTGAGACGCCCAGTCTCGTCGCGCAGCGTCGCCGTCCACGGCAGCGAAACGGCGCCTGGGATGCGGCCGGTCGGCAGCGAGTCGTTGACGTCGTCGTGCGCCTCGTCGTCGGTGCGGACGTCGAGGAGGAGCGTTCGCGGATCGGCCCGCCATTCCGGCAACTCGTTGTCGCCGATGTAGTAGCCCTGGCGTGGTGTGACAGTCGGCGCCGGGTTGTTTGGCGGATCGACCTGGCCGTTCTGTGTTGTGCCGCCGCTGCCGCGCCAGGCGGCCAAGCCACCGTCGAGCGCCGAGATCCGGTCGTGACCGAGCAAGCGGAGGAACCAGACCAGGCGCGCCGCCCACCGTCCCCGATCGTCGTCGTAGGCGATCACGTGGACCTCATCGTCGATCCCCAGGTCTTCCAAAACGTGGCTGCGCTGCGTTTGGTCGGTGAAGTTGTCCGGTTGCAAGACGGTGCCGTAGACGGGATCGTCCACCTCCACCGTGTCCTGCCACCAACCGTGAACGGCGCCGGGGAGATGGCCGCGGCGGTACGTCCGCAACGCCGACAGATCGAGGATGAGTAACGGCTGCTCCGGGTTCTGCGTCTGCGTCTTGAGCCAATGAGCATCGACGAGGAGCGGAACCGCGGTTTGACCGGGAAACGGTACAAGCGTCGAGGGAGCGGCGATCGGCAACGCACCGCCGCAGGCGACGCAGCCGATACCGACCGCGGTACCGCTAAGCAGGAGCCGAGCAAAGTCTCGCCGGGGGAGGCGATGTGCCATCTGAGCACATGTCATGGGGTGAGTCTAGCCGAGACGGCAACGCGAATGGAAATCGAGTCGCCAAACACGAACACGGGGCCGGACGTCAATGCCCGTCCCCGCCGTCCAATCCAATAGACCTCAATCCGACGAATCGATTACACCAATTCGTACGTTACCTGCACGTCCACCGAGACGGTCGTCGAACCGGTCTGGATCGGTACGGGGGCGGCGGCGTCCGCCGCTTCGGCCCGCCCCATCGCGACCGGTGCCGGGGTGGGCGAGGAGGTCTCGGAGATCGAGAGGACGCGACCGACCTTCATGCCGGCCGCGGCGGCCAGTTCGTCGGCCTTTTTCTTGGCGTCCTGCACCGCGAGCGTCCGCGCCTGGCTGGCGGCGGGTGTCGGGTCGTTGACGTAGAAGCTGATCCCGTAGATGGCATTGGCGCCCTTGGCAACGACGGTGTCGAGGATACTCCCGAGTTTGTCCAGGTCACGGACGGTGACATTGACCTGGTTGGAGACCTGGAATCCCTTGATTTGCGCCGGGTTGCCGTTTTGGTCGAAGTCCTGGATGACGCTGACGCTGTAGTTGACCGTCTGGATGTCCTTTTCGTCGATGCCCGCCGCCTTCAGCGCATCGATGACCGCCGTCATCTGCGACGTCGCCTTCTCTTGCGCCGCGCTCAATGTCGCCTCGATGACGTTGACGCCGATCACGACCGAGGCGGTGTCCGGCGCCATCGTGACGACGCCGCTGCCGCTGACGTAGACCGTCGCCGGCGTCGCGGGCGGACCGGCCGTGGGCGTCGCGTCTTGCGCCTGCGCCACCGAACCGCGTACTCCAGACACGCCAAACGCCGCCGCGCCGATGAGCGCCACCGTGCCGGTCACCAATCCCAGATTGCGCAGTTTTGAACCGATCCGCCGCGTCCGCGATTCTCCGAGTCCGTTCACGTGATCCTCCGTTTCGGTTGACTCCATCGTGCGCGTCCGGGTTGCCGATTGCCGAGCGCGCCCACCTGACCAAACGTCGTCCCGAGGCAAAGGGTTCCCGCCTTCCGCCTCGACTACCTACGACCCCGCAACCGCTGTAGTCCAACCACCGTGACCGCCAGCCAGAGCAACAGGAAAGCCAGAGCGATCTGGGCGACGCGCCAGCCGGAGACGCCGCCCCCATTCTCCGCCGCAGGCTGCGATGCGGTCACCGGTGTCGCCGGCAGCGGGGTCGGGGTTGCGGGCACCGCCGTCGGGGGCGGTGTCGCCGGCAGCGGGGTCGAAGAGGCAGGGACCTCGGTCGGCGTCGGCGAGGCCGATGGTGCCGGCGGAGCCGCCGGTGGGCTCGCCTTCGCCGCTGTTGACTCGTCGGCGGCTCTGTTTGCTACCGCATTTCGCCCGCCCTCGCCGCCGGATGCCGGCCCCGGCGTGGTCGTCGGTTCCGCCGGTGCCGCTGCCATCGCGACCTGCGCGGTGTCGCTTTCGCCTTCCGTCGGCGTTTCGGTGGCGGCGGGGGCGGCAGCGGCCGCCGGCGGTGCAGCGGCCGTGTCGGACTGCACCGTCGTACCCGACGTCTCTTGCGCGCCGGATGTGTCTCCGCCGGAGGGTGCCTCCACTGCCGCTTCATTCCCGGTGGACTCGGAGGTGGGCTCCGCCACTCCCGCGCCGGAACCGGCGTTGCCCTGGGGGGCGGCGGTCTGTGTCACCGGCGCCGGGCGGATGGTTTCTGCCTGGATGGTTGGCGTTGGCGCCTTTGGCGCCTGCGCCGCGGCGGCCTGGTGCGGTGTGACGGTTGGCGCCAGCGAACGGGTGGTCGACGTCGGTGGTGGGGCAGGGAGCGTTTGGTTCGTCGCCACCACGGTCGGTTGGACGAAGGCGGCTTCGGGCGGAGCCGGATGGTTTCCGGTGCGATCTCGCACGATCTCCCCGGCACTGACGGCGACCAACAGGATCGCCGCCGCGACCGTGGCCGCCCGCAACGCGGGGAGCGCGGGAAGAAGCCGGAAGCCGAGTCGTTCCCACCACGGGCGTGTCGCCGCGATCCGTTCCGGCGCCAACTGGAACGACCGCCGCGGGCGGTAATCCGGCAGGCCGTTCAACAGGGCCACGGTGGAGCGAAGTTCGGTCAACTCGCGCCGGCAGTCGCGACAGGTTCGCAGGTGGTCGTCGAAACGGACGCGCTCCTCGGGCGCCAGATCGCCGTCGAGGTAGGCGGTCAGTTGGTCCAGGGTCAGGTGTGGGGTGGTGACGCCCTCCTCCGACTCGGGTCGATTGTCGAAATCGTGGTCCATCGTGTCGTCGTCCGGCCGTGCTCGCGCGGGGCGTTTTTCCGTCGAGCCGGCATTCAATCCTCAGAGAAACGAGCAAAGCGCGCGAAAAGTTCCCCCGCGGCCGGATCGTCGCGCAGGGCGTCGCGGAGCCGGGCGCGGGCGCGGCTGAGGCGGGACTTGACGGTCCCGACCGCGACGCCGGTGATGTCGGCGATCTCGTCGTAGGGGTGTCCGTGGACGTCGGAGAGGATCACGACGAGGCGTTGATCCTCCGGCAGGGTCGCCAGGGCGCGCTCCAGGTGAACCGACAGTTCGGCGCGCGCCGCGAACGCCTCGGGGTGTTCGCCGGCGGGTGCCTGACTCGTCCAGACCGGTTCGCTTTCGAATTCCTCGGCGTCGAGCGAATCGGCCGGTCGCCGGCTCCTGGCGCGCAGGACGTCGTAGCAGCGGTTGGTGGCGATCCGCAGCAGCCAGGGCCGGACCAACCCGCCCTGAAAGGTCGCGATCGCGGTCCACGCCTTGAGGAACGTGTCCTGGGTCGCGTCTTCGGCCGATGAGACGTCGCGCAGCATGCGGAGGCAGAGGTTGTAGACCGACCGCTCGTGGCGGACGACCAGGGCGTTGAAGGAGGGGAGATCGCCCGCCTGCGCCGCGCGGATCAACCGCTCATCGTGCCGCGCCTCCGGGTCGAGGTCCGCATCGGGCGCGTCGGGCGGCGCCTCGGCGGGGTCGTCGGTCGACTCGGCGCGGCGAAGGCGAAACATCGGTTGCGAGCCCCGCCTGGTGACGCCCGGCTCAGGCGAGCGGGGCGAGTTCGACCCGGTTGAGGACGGCCGGATTGGCGACGGTGCGCGGTCGCTGACCGCGCAGGACGCGCAGCGTTTCTTTCAGCGCCTCCGATCTGACGAGCTCGATCGACCGCTCGGAGTAGTACGCGGCGTGCGGCGTCAGGATCACGTTGTCGAGGTGGTAGAGCGGGGAATCGGCCGGGAGCGGTTCGGGATCGACGACGTCGAGCGCGGCGCCGGCGATCCGTCGCTCCTGAAGGGCTCTGGTCACCGCGGGGATGTCGACGATCGGTCCCCGCGCCGTGTTGACGAGGACGGCGGTCGGTTTCATCAGACCGAACTCGCGCTCGCCGATCAGGCCGCGCGTCTCCGGCGACAGATAGCAATGGAGACTGACGATGTCCGCCTGGGTGAGGAGTTCGTCGAGCGCGACCGGCTCGGCGCCACGCTCGCGAACGACGGCGGGCTCGACATAAGGATCGGCGGCGATGACCGTCAGACCGAAGGGCTGGGCGCGCTCGGCGACGGCGCTGCCGATGCGCCCGATCCCGACCAGTCCCAGGGTCTGTTCGCGCAGCGGCGGGATGGGACCGCGGAGGATGCGGTCCATCAGGTGCCGGTGCTCGATCCAGGCGCCGCGTCGCAGGTCCTGATCGAAGGCGAGGATGCGGCGGTTGAGGGCGAGGATGAGCGCCAGCGTGTGATCGGCAACCTCGGCGGTGCAGTAGTCGGGGACGTGGGTAACGACGATGCCGTGCTCGGCGGCGGCGTCGAGGTCGATGTGGTCGATGCCGACCGCGTGGCGGGTAATGACCTTGCACCTCGGGAGGTTTTCGACGATGCGGCGCGTGATCGGCTCCCGAGAGCTGATCAGGACCGCGTCGGCGTCGCGCGCCAGGGCGATCAGGGCGTCCTCGGTCGGACAAACCCCCGTCCGCAACTCGACGTCCAGGTCGTCGAGCGCGGCGAGTTCCCGCGCCTCCCATTCGAGATCGTAGCGATTGGAAGTCACGGCGATCGTGTACGTCTGCTTCTCCGCCATCAGGCCCTCCCCGGCCCCTCGTCCTCGCCGCGCGATATCGGCCAAACAACCCACACCGTTACTATCGCACAGGAGACGACGGAGGTTTCGGGTCTTGGTCAGGCGTAACCTGTCATCTGCAGAGCTAAGACAAGGATCGGACTGCGCTCGGAGCAACTTTACAGTTTGGCCAATCCCGAGATAAATCGAGCTCCGCGTCCGTACGCGGTAATGCTCGGGCCGAATCATCACCAGACTATAAGGTTCTCGCGATCCTTCCCTAAGCAACTTTGTTCTTCAGCGCTCGTTGACACCCCATCGAAACGTTATACGGAGACTTTTCGGGGCAATCGCGTGAGATCGCCAGGCACGAGGCATCCCGAGCATCACCCCGGCGTCTCCTGAGAACGCCGATTCTGCGAACAGCTTATACGTGCAGTGGAGCCGGTAGCTCCACTTGGCGGTCGGGAGTCTCGCCAGCAACCTATACGCCATAACGCTGGGCGACCACACGCTCAAGCCGCAAGCGGGCGCTCGCGGCCGCACC
>DATBFX010000460.1:0-9857 GCA_036558305.1 Thermomicrobiales bacterium
ATCGTCGGCTACCTCTTCCTGATCGACCTCTTCCTGATCGCCCGCTACACCCAACCCCTCTTCTACGCCCTGATGGTCCTCGCCTGGATCGTCGCCATCGAGGCATTGTTGCTCCTCTTCACGCGAGACTCGCTGGACGAACGGGTGGCGTCTCCCCTGCTTGCGTATATCTCGGGCGTCAGTCGGTCGCATGGGCAGAATGGGTGACCGATATCCTGACGAAGACGTGCCTCGCTTCCTGACTCGTGAAACAACCGATCCTGATCCACGACGTGAAAGACATGAACGCGCTCAAGAACTACCTGAACACTCGAGACCGAAGCACCTATCAACAGATGTTCCTCAACAACCATGGCGAGCCGCTCTCCGAGCGGGGCGTCAGAAAACCCTCACCAAGTACCTGAAGGCCGCACGCATCCTAAGAAGATCAGCCCACACTCGCTTCGCTACACATTCGCCACGCGGAAGGCCGAGAAGGGCGCCTCGCCTTACCAGATCAAGGAGTGGATCGGGACACGAACCTCAACACAACGCAGCTTTATGTGCATCTGAGCCGGCAGAACGGCCAGAAGGTGATGGAGGCGACGAGCACATGAAAACGTCCGACTTGACGCTGGAGGATCTGCTTGAAATGTGCGCCGCGGCGGGCATTCGCAGCTTGAGGCCGAGGCCGTCTGGCGAGGGCTCGATATCATCGACGTCGTCAGGACGTATCTGCTCAGCAGGTTCGCAGAGCTGGGGTTTCTTCAGTCGTAATATCGAGAGCGTCGACATCCTTGACACGTGTTTGCAATCGGTCATGGCAGTCGTCGCAGTTTGTTGAGGTCGGTGAGCCCCGGCGAGTCGTGAGGCGCGCTATATATTTTCTTTCAGTTCACCGCAGGCAATAAGCCATCCGTCTCCGTTATGCGAGGCGAACTCCACCACCGTCACCGCGTGCGGCGAGCTCAAAAACGTTCGTATGTCGCCCTTGTTCTCGTAGCCGAGTCCGGCCAACGAATCACCAGGCGCCCGTTGGACCTCGCCGAACGTCCATTCAACTCTCAATTTATCGGGGTCTTGCCAATTGATCGAATTGTCGGGATCGCTGCAGTCACCGGCGATCACTGATATTGAGAACGGTTCTTCATCGAATTGGGTCAGCGAGTCAATCGTCATCCTCGCCGAGCCGCCCGGGAGCCCTAGGACGCTCACCACCCCCGTGATACCCGAGTCGTCGAACTCGGCAAGGCGCGCCGTCGCCCCCAGTTCGCCAAGATCGTGGCCGACGGCGTCGCTAGGCTCGCCGGATTGGAATGTCTGGTCGAAGGTGAAGGACAGCGTTCCCACGCCAACGTGGAACGCGAGCACGTGATGGTCTGTCTGCGGCAGGCAAAAATCAAAGGCATTCGACTCGCCGGGTCCGGCGTCGATCCCAATGTGCTCCCGTGGGAGGGTGGGCCCGTCGTCAGTACTCGCGTCAGCGGCTAAACAGGGAACCGCACTATCTGAGTCCACGAGCTCTCCAAAGGGGTCATCCCAAACCCCGTTCTCGTAGAACGCAGTAACGGCCAAGCCTGTGGTCAGGTCGTCGAGGACGTCGAGATTGTCGACGGTCAGGCGCAGCCCCTGTGTCTGCTGGTCGAACGCCAGCCCGAGTCGGTAATGCGGCGTACCGCCCTCCTCGCCGATTTCCAGGCTGTCGGGCAACGGCGGCAGGGCCTCCACGTCCGGACGACACATTTCGGGATCAGGGGCTTGGGTGAGATCGACGTCGGCGTACCCGGCGATCGACAGCGAGAGAGGCGTCCCCGCCTCGGGAATGCGGGCGTACACCGTCGGAGACGTCCACGGAAACAATGTCGATCCATACGGGCTCGTAACACCGCAGAAGACGCCGTGCGCCGGAACTCCCAAATTACCCTGCTGATCCCTGAGTTTCGCGTCGTACGAGCGCCCCTCGGCAACATTGATGTAGGCCCGATCGGCCCCGGCATACTTCAGGTATACCCCATCATCGCTATTGTTCCGAAAGCCAAGGGTGAGGTCGAGCCATCGCCACCCGCCGCCCGCGTCCGTGATCGATGAGCGAACAACAAAGATCGAGACGTTTTCGAGTCCATGTTGTTGTGCCGTGGCGGCGTCGACCCGGGCCGCGGACGTGACCACAATCAGTACGAAGACCGCAAGTACTCGCGCCATCGTGGAGTCTCCCATGCGTTCTGATGACTGGCTGACGCGACGGTCGCGCCAACGTCGGTGATCCGGGTCGATCAGGTTCGGTTGCATACGTCAACGGCTACCGAGGACTTGATGAACCGATCAGCGGCCCTGTCTGATGCTGAGGACAATACCGCCGTCGGGCCGTCTGCGCCGGCGGAGGTGCCCCAAGCCGCATACAATCGCTCAGGCAATGATGGTTCGACAGATGAGCAGATCGATATTGCTCTTCTTCCCGCAGCTCTTCCTCAGTTTCTCGATCCACTTGGCGCACTGAGGCGATGACGGGGCGACGAAGCAGATTTTCGAAAGCCCGGGCAGTGGCGGCGAAGGGCCGAAGGCGGCCTCCGAGATACAGGTCTCGTTGATGCACAGGCTGTGGCCGTCCCCACAGACCGTCCCATCGGGTTTGCCCGTGCAGTCCGTGGGATCCAGAGTGGCTTGGCACGCCCGAGCGCAGCCTTTTCCGCCGACGCAGTTGCACTTGGGACCGGTCGCCACCACACACGCCGAGCCGGTCCCGAAGAACGGGTAGGCCTCACAATCGGCGTCGGACGAGCAGGCGATGCAACCGACCGAGTCGGTGCAGAAGATGGTGCCGTCGATGGCACTTGCGCAGCCGCACCCCGGTGCGCAGCCGTTGACGACGTCCTGGCAGAAGTCGGACCCGGATGGGCAAGCGGCCGAGCGGCACCGGCCGTTCACACAGGAGGGGTTGACACTCGGACAGTCGGCGTCGGTCCGGCACCTACTGGCGGCAATGACGCGGCTGACCCGTGGGCCACCGACGAACGAGTAGACACCGCCGACGATGGCGACCGCGAATGCCTGAAGGACGCGGCGGCGGGTGCCTGCGGTGGCCAGCGTCTTTGCGATCGAATCGAACCGCTGCCCGTCCATCCCTCTCTCCTAGCTACCGGATTTCGACCCCGGCGGTCGCTGGCGCGCCCCCGCAGTCGATCGTCACCGTCGCCATTCCCCTCGCCAGCCGCGGCCGCAGCGACCAAAGCCAGAAGACGGTCCCGTCGGGACCGGCGTGGGTCGGCTGCGTCAGCAGGTGCTTTCCCGTAACAGAGGCGAAGTCCAACGTGCATGGGATCCCCGGTGCCGTCGCGGCGATCAGGACTGCCTGCTCGCCCCGTTCGATCGGGCTCGACACCGAGACGATTCCCACCTCGGCGGCACCGTGGACGAGTTCGAACGGGAAAAGCACCGAGGTCACATCGTAGCCGGCAGGGGCGAGTTGCCACCGCACAACCTCGAAGGTTTCGTAGAAGGTTTCCGGGGTCTGCCCGAAGGCTTGCTCAAAGGCCGCCTGCCACGAGGCACCATCGCCGATCGCCTCGAAGTAGGTCCGCAACGAGCGGAGACCGGGTCCGGCGACCAGTTGTTCCACGGCCAGCGGTGCGACCTCGTAGAGGCAGCAACGCACCTCTTGCGGCATCGTCGGCGATTCCATCTCCTTCAGCGGCACCTCGGACACCGCACCGTTCTGGGTCGCACGAATCCATCGATCGCGGATCGGCCCGTCGGCGACAAGCCCCTTCGCGATCACCGCCTGCCAGGCGACGTACTCGGCGCTCCCTTCCAGTAGCCAGACCGGCCCCGGAGTCCGGCCACGGTCGAGCTCGGACTGGAGGATGTGGAAAGATTCGTGGACGGCGATCTTCGTACGGTGCAGCGCGGAGGAGTCGCGCCAGACGTGGTGTTCGGTCGAGAAGGTCAAAGTGTGGCCGGCGGCATACGCCGAGGAGGAAGCATCGGCACCCTGCTGGATCGCGACCGTCACCGGTTGGCTCAGATCGACCCCGAGCGTGGCGGCGAAGTAGTCCTGCGCAAACCGAATACCCTCTTGGATGCCGGCGCGGTCTTCCGCGGAAACATTCGCTTCGACTTGGAATGTCAACTCGGCGCGATATGACGCCGTCTCGCCCCGTGCACGGGACGGCAGCAGGGCAAGAGCCACGAGGAGGACCAGGCACGCGCGCTGCACCGCTATTCTCCGTTCGATCCGGCAAACTTTCGTCCGACAAGTCATTGCCCACCCGCCATCGCCGTGGCCGTGGCATTCCCGCGGCAAGCAGCACGGCAACGCTGGCCGCCGACACAACACGGCCAGACTCTTGCGTCCCACGGATCTCGTATGTTTGCCCAGTATAGGAGAATCGGAGGCGACGTCAATCCCGTAGGATTACGGTACAGGGTCATTTCACCACCGTGGGCGGGGTGGTAGAGTAGCGGGCCTGGTGGTGTCGTGGCGATGTCGGGTGGAGGATGCGATGCCCTTGCCGCTCCCGGTTGCCCCGCCCGGTCCGCCGGGGTCGTTGGCCGAAGCGCTGGCGGCCGTGCCCGACCCCCGCCACCCGAACGGGTGGCGGCCGGACCGGCCGCCGCTGCCGCTGGTGGGGGTCCTGCAACTGGCGGTGGCGGCGATGCCGTGCGGGTGCCGCAGCCTGTATGCGGTGGCCCAATGGGGGCGGGAACGGCTGGAGGAGGACCCGCACGCCCTGGTCGTGCTTGGGTTACCGCCCGGCGCCAGCCCCTCCCACCCCACCCTGCACCGCCTGTTCGCCGCCCTGGATGCGACCGCCTTCGAACGGGCGTTGGGTGCGTGGCTGCGGGCCAGCGGCGTCGACCCGACCGACGCCGTCGCCATCGACGGCAAGACCTTGCGCGGCATCCACGGGGATGCGGTGCCGGGGGTGCATCTGGTCGCCGCCTACGCGCACCGCGCCCAGGCGGTGCTGGCCGAGGCGCCGAGTCCGGGCAAGGGGCAGGAACTGGCGGCGGCGAAGTCGGTGTTGGCGGAGGAGGGGGTGGCCGGGCGGACGGTGACGGCGGATGCGCTCTTGGCCCAGCGCGGCGTGTGCATCCGGATCGTGGCCGGGGGTGGCGCCGACCTGCTCCCGGTCGACGACAACCAACCGGCGCTGTTGGCCGCCGTGGAAGCGGCGTTTTCCCCCCTGGACGGCGACGGAGCCGGACGGGTGGGGCACGCCGACGACCGCCCCGTGGCTGGTGACAGAACTTGAGCGGCTGGGCGGGGGGCTGACGGCGGTGACGATCGTTGAGCCGAAGGTGCGCCACGGGCGACGGGAGACGCGGATGCTCTGGGCGCTGACCGACCCGGCGCTCAACGCGCGGGCGGGGGAGGCCGGCACCCACCAGGCCCCCTGGCCCCACCTGGCTCAGGTCTGCCGGGTGCGGCGGCGGCGGGTCGACGTCCGCACGGGGGAAATCGAAGACAAGGTGACCTACGCGATCACCAGTCTGCTCCCGGACCAGGCCGATGCGGGGCGGCTACTGGCGTTGCTGCGCGACCACTGGCACATCGAGAACGGGCTGCACCACGTGCGCGATGTCACCTTCGACGAGGATCGCTGCCCGATCCGCACCAAGGCGGCGCCCCAGGTGTGCGCCGCCCTGCGCAACCTGGTCCTCGCCCTGCTGCGCCGCGCGGAGGCCACCAACCTCGCCGCCGCCTGCCGCACCTTCGCCGGTCGTCCCCGCACCGCCGTCGCGCTCGTGGCCACCGCCGGCTGCCCGGTGGTGAAATGACCCTGATTACGGTATCAGCCGAGGCGCGCTAGACCAGTCCGTGGCGGACGGCGTAAACGGCCAGCGCGGTGCGGGTCGGCTGTTCGCACTTCCTCAGCAGGTCTCCGACGCGGTCGGAGACGGTGCGTGGACTGAGGCTCAGGATCTGGGCGATCGCGGGGTCTTGGTGGCCGGCAGCCACGAGCCGCAGCACGTCGCGTTCGCGCGGCGTGAGGTGGACACCAATCTCCGTTGCCGACGGCGAACCTCCATCGACGCCCGTGATGCGGTTCGCGAACGCCTGAGCCTCGGCGACGACGGCGGCGGTATCCCAGGCGCGACCGGTCGCGGAGAGGCGCGCGAACGCCCGCGACCCGAACTGGCTCCGGATATCGGTCTTCAGGCGCTCGTAGCGTTGGCGGTTCAGCGTCGGCAGAAAGGTGCTGCCGGAAGCCAGGAGACCGTCGGCGGCCGCGAATAGTCGGGCTGCGCGTGCGGCATCGTCGTGCATGGCCGCTACACATGCGATCCCCCCGACCGCCGCACCGATCCCCCACCGGTCGCCCAACTCGGCGGTGATGGCGAGGCTGTCGCGGTAGTGCGCCACCGCCTCCGCCTCGTGTCCCCGGTCCAGGGCGACCTCGCCGGCGCCGAACCCCGCCGCCGCCGCCAGCCAAAGGAAGCCGATCTGCTCCGCCAGGCGGCGGCCCTGGTCGAAGATCGCGGCCGCCTCCTCCAACCGGCCGTCGAGGCGGTCGGCGATGGCCAGGGACACCAGGGCGATCGCTTGCATGGTCGGATCGCCCGACTCCCGACCCACGGCAAGCGCGAACCCGGCGTGGCGGCGCATGGCCGAAGTGTCGCCCGCTCGCCAGGCGACGAGCGGGAGCAGGTTGTGGACCGTTGCGACGTGCCACGGACTCCCCATGACCTCGACCAGCGCCAGAGACTCCTCCCAGCGGCGTCGGGCGTGCTCGTTGTCGCCTTGCAGCCAGGCGAGGAACCCGGCCATCGAAAGGGCGGGCGGGCGATCGAACGGAGTCCCGCCATCCGCCGCCAGTGCCGCCTCGACCTCGGCCCGCCCCTCCGCGACGAATCCGCACTGGTACCAGAACTCCCAGAGCGCCGAACAGAGCCGCAGCCGCACTCCCGTCTCGCCCGTCTCCGCCGCCCACGCCAGCGCGGCCCGGAAGTTGTGCTGGTCGACGATGCGGGTCGTCATCGCCTGCCGGTAACCCCGCGTGAACAGCAGCGGCCGCGTCTGCTCGGCGACGGCAAGGAAATGCTCGGCATGGGCACGCCGGGCGGCAGCGAGTTCCCCGGCCTCGGCCAACCGGTCCCAGCCGAACTCGCGGACCGCCTCCAGCATCGCGTACCGGTGCGCCCCCGCCACGGGCACGAAGCGGAGCAGGCTGTGGTCGACGAGGAGGTTGAGCCGGTTAATGATGAAGGACGCCTCCCCGTCGAATGGATGCTTCGGGCGGCCGGTCTCGTCGAAGGCGGCGTCGGCGACGGCTACCGCTGCTCCGGCATCGAACCCGCCGCGGAAGACTGCCAACCGCCGCGCCTGCGCCTGCAAGTCCGGCGGCAGTAGGCGGTAGCTCCAGGCCACGGCGTCGTGCATCGTCCGCAACCGCGCCGGTGCGTTTCCGGGACCGCCGGTCAAGACATCGAGGGGGTCGTCCAGGCGGGCCGCCAGTTCCGCGGGCGACCACGCGCGGAGGCGCACGGCCGCGAGTTCGATCGCCAGGGGGAGCCCGTCGAGACGCCGGCAGATCGCCTCGATGTCGGGCAGCGTCGCGGGCGTCAGCGTGGCATCGGGATTGGCGGCTTTCGCCCGGTCGAGGAACAGCCGCACGGCGTCGGGGTACGCCGCCGCGTTCCCGGCCGGCGGGGCGAGTGAGAGCGGTTCGACGGGAACGTTGACCTCGCCGGGTAACCCCAGGCGGGTGCGGCTCGTGACGAGCCAGGTGACGGTCCGGCACGCATCCAGGAGCGCCGCCAGGTCGGGCGCCGCGCCGAGCACGGTCTCGAAATTGTCGAGCACCAGCAGCATCCGGCGCCGGCGCAACGCGGCAATCACGCGGTCGCGCTGCGTGCGCTCGTCGCTCTCGGGCACGCCCAGGGCCGCGGCGAGTTCGGGCAGGAACTGCGAGGGGTTCGAAAGCGGCGCCAGATCGACGAACGCCGCGCCGTCACGGAAGCGGTCGCCGACCGCTACCGCCGCGGCGAGCGCCAGCCGGGTCTTGCCGACGCCGCCCGGTCCGGTCAGCACGAGGAGCTTGACCTCGGGCAGGGTGAGTTTGGCGACCACCACCGCGAGTTCCCGCTCGCGGCCGACGAAGGAGGTCTCGGGGACCGGCAGGCTACCCACTGGGATGCCCCCGCTCGTGTACCAGACGTTCTCGGCGGTCGATCCCGCCTCTCGCGACGGTCGAACCGCCGTTGTCAGCGTTTCCGCGTCCCGGTATGATACCGAAATAGGGAGAATTCGCGCACAACCGAGGACTGCACGAGCGTGGCGACCATCGCGGTAACGCCTGATGCCGGCACGACCGACCGCCGCGCCGTCGTCGGCTGGGTCCTCTACGACCTCGCCAACGTCGTCTTCGCCATCAACATCGTCTCCCTCTACTTCCCGCTCTGGGTCGTCGACGACGCCGGCGGCCGCGACGCCCACGTCGGCGTCGCCAACGGCCTCGCCATGGCCCTCGTCTTCGTCGCCGCCCCCGTCCTCGGTCTCCTCGCCGACCGCACCGGCCGCCGCCTCCCCTACCTGACCGCGGCCACGCTGGCCTGCGCCGTTCTCACCGCCGCCCTTGGCCACGGCGGTCTTTGGTTCTCGCTCCTCCTCTTCACCGCCGCCAACGCCGTCAACAGCGGCGGCCTCGTCTTCTACGATGCCCTCCTCCCCGTCGTCAGCACCGCCGCCAACCGCGGACGCGTCAGCGGCTACGGCGTCGGCGCCGGGTTCGCCGGCGCCCTCCTCGGTCTCGCCGCCGGCGCCGCCGTCCTCGCCCTCAATGCGCACGCCAAACCGACCGTCTTCGCCCTGACCGCCGTCCTCTTCCTCCTCGGTTCCCTCCCCTGCCTCCTCTGGGTCCGCGAACCCCCGGCCACCAGCACGATCCGCTTCCTCCCGGCCCTCCGCGCCTCGATCCGCGACCTGCGCGGCACCCTCGGCCACGCCCGCCGCGTCCCCTGGATGGCCCGCTTCCTGGTCGGCCGCGTCTTCTACACCGACGCCGCCAACACCATCTTCGCCTTCATGGGCATCTACGCCACCAAGGAGGTCGGCTTCTCCGACGCCCAGACCACCCTCGTCCTCGCCTCCGGCATCCTCACCGGGCCGCTCGGCGCCCTCTGGGCCGGCCGCGCCGCCGACCGCATCGGCCCCAAGCGCACCCTCGATCGTCTGCTGGTCCTCTGGGCGGTCGTCCTCACCCTCTGCGCCGCCGTCCCCGCCCTCGGCCTCCCCCGCGACCTCTTCTGGCTCGTCGCCCCGCTCGGCGGCGTCGCCTTCGGCGGCACCGGCACCGCCGACCGCGCCCTCCTCTTCCGCCTCGCCCCGCCTGACCAACGCGGCCGCTTCACTGGCCTCTTCTCGATGGTCGGCCGCTTCTCCGCCATCCTCGGCCCCCTCCTCTGGGCCGCCGAGGTCGATTGGTTCGGCTGGGGCCGCCCCGCCGCCGTCGCCACCCTCGCCATCATGACGCTCTTTTCCTTCGCCCTCTTCCGCCCCATCGACGATGCCCCCGCCGGAGCGACAACAAGGTCTTGACAAATAGGATCATATGTACTATTCCCCATCGCAAGCGGCACACGCGCGGAGCGTGCGGGCCTGGGTCGTGCCTACCTCTCGCCCGATTGGCCCCGGTCATCACGGCCCGGATCGTTCCGTCCGTCCCCACCGCCCTCGCGCGCCAGCAAGAGGCGCCCCGCCCACCAAGATGCTCCCCTCTCCTGCCGGAGCGGGAGAGGGGTCGGGGGTGAGGGTCCGTCCGGTGGGAGCGACGCGCGGTTCCCGTCGGCGCGCACCGCGCCCAATGTTCACTCACCTCAGACCGATCTCGATTCGATCACCCGAGACGACGAAGCCTTCACGCGAGGCCACTCCCCGT
>DATBFX010000461.1:0-3530 GCA_036558305.1 Thermomicrobiales bacterium
GGGATCGCCGAATTCATCACCAACATGGGCGCCGCCGGGTTCCGCGTCTGGTGCTACAACTGGATGGTCGCCTTCAACTGGTTGCGGACGTCGATCTCGACCCTCGATCGCGGCGGGGCGCTGATCACCAGCTACGACCACGCGCTGATGAAGAACGCGCCGCCGACCCCGGCCGGCGTCGTCTCCGAAGAGCAACTCTGGGACAGCTACGCCTGGTTCGTCGAGCGCATCGTCCCGATCGCCAAGGCGGCCGGTGTCCGCCTTGCCCTCCACCCGGACGACCCGCCGCTCTCGCCGATCCGCGGCGTCGCCCGCATCATGCGCTCCGTCGAGGCGTTCGACCGCGCCCTCTCGCTGCACGACGACCCGCACCACGCCATCACCTTCTGCCAGGGAAACTTCCGCCTGATGACCGACGACATCCCGACGGCGATCCGCCACTTCGTCGGCATGGGGCGCGTTCCCTTCGTCCACTTCCGCGACGTCCGCGGTACCCCGACCAGCTTCCGCGAAACCTTTCACGACGACGGCCCGACCGACATGCTGGCGGCGATGGCCGCCTACAACGAGACTGGCTTCGACGGCCCGATGCGCCCCGACCACGTCCCCACCCTCGAAGGCGACCTCAACGACACCCCCGGCTACACCACCCGCGGCCGCCTCTACGCCATCGGCTACATGCGCGGACTGATGGAGGCGGTGCAGAGCGGCCGCTACCGCTAATGGATCGCGATCGTGCTCAACGATGAACCCCGCGGGGGTGTTGTAGGGAAGGGCCCCGTGCCCTCCCGTGGCTTCCTGGATGCGGACCGCGGGAGGGCACAGGGCCCTCCCCTACGCGATGACGCCCGTTCTTCGGCGAGCAACCCCGCCCTCGTCGCCGTCATCCGCGATGAGATCGCCGCCAGCGGCGGCCGCATCACCTTTGCCCGCTTCATGGACCTCGCCCTCTACCACCCACAACACGGCTACTACCTCGCCGCCGAGCGCCGGCCCGGTCGCGGTGGCGACTTTCTGACCGCGCCGGAAGCAACGCCCTACTTCGGCATCACGCTGGCGAGGCAGATCGCCGAGTTCTGGCAGCGGCTGGGACGGCCGGGGCCGTTCGAGATTCGCGAGTACGGTGCCGGCATCGGCGGCCTGGCCTACGACGTCATCGCCGGTCTCTCGACCGCGGCGCCGGAGGCGGCAAAGGCGCTTCGCTACCGCCTGGTCGAAATCAACGAGCACCGGCTGGCCCAGGCGTTGGCCGCCTTCGACGAGGTCGGCCTCGCCCACGTCGTGGTCTCCGAGACGCCGGGCGATGCCCTCGAACCGATCACCGGCGTCGCGCTCGCGAACGAGGTCGCGGACGCCCTCCCGGTGCACCGGCTCGTGCTGCGAAACGGCGAATGGCGGGAGCGGTACGTCGTCTGGCAAGACGGCTGGTTCGGAGAGGAAGAACGCCCGCCGTCGGACGCGGCGGTGGGCGCCGGTGCAGCCGTGCTCGGCGAAGGCGTCACCCTCGCGGACGGGGATGCGATCGACGTCAGTCCGGCCGCCGCCGCCTGGTTCGCGGGCGTCGGGCACGGCCTGGCGCGCGGCTACGCGCTCGTGCTCGACTACGGGTACCCCGCGCGCGAGCTTTATCGGACCCACCGGCTCGCCGGCACCGTCCGCGGCTATCATGCGCACGCGGTGACCGACGATCCGTTCCGTCGCGTCGGCGCGCAGGACCTGACGGCCCACGTCGACTTCACCGCCCTGCAGCGGGCCGGCGAGACCGCGGGGTTACGGTTGGCCGGTTTCACGACCCAGGGCGCGTTCCTGGCCAGTCTCGGTCTAGGAGACTTCTTGTTGGAACTCCAGGCAGACCCGACGACCACGCTCCCCGACTACCTGCGGGCGCAAACGGCGATCCTCCGCCTGATCGATCCCGGCGGTCTCGGTCGGTTCGGCGTTTTGATGATGGCGAAGCACGCGCCGGTCGAACCACCGCTGCGCGGCCTGACGGAGAAGCCGCCGCGCTTCTGAACGACTCTGAAAGGGCAAACCCGATGCGGCGTGTCGCTGCCGTCCTCCTCCTCTGCCTCTCCACGCTCCTCCTGCGGACGCCGGCCACCAACGCCGCCCGCGCCGGTGGCAACTCCTACCTCAGCCCAATCTACGGTTTCCGCGTGAGTTGGGACGATCGCGTCTGGTTCGTCGTCCAGCAGGAAGTCGATCAGGAGTGGGACGAGATCGCCCTCTCCGACGGTACGGCCTACGTCTATTTCTCCGGTGGGTCGGGTTACGACGGCCAGGCGCAACCCTGCCTCGACGATTCCGTCCGGTCGTTGCAGCGATCGCAAGGGATCGGCAACCTGACACCGCTCCCCGGCAACGACGGGCAGTTGGTGCGGAGCCGGACCGACGACCGCGCCTTCGCCGCCTACCGCTACACCTACTCGTTCGCCGACGGGACCACCGTCGACTTCGTCCGCTACGCCGAGTGCCGCACCCTCGTCGCCGGTGGTTCCGTCATCGCCATCGACGTCGTCGCCCCCGCCCCGGCCTACGACGCCGAATTCCCACTGGCGCAAGACCTCATCTCCGGTCTCTCGCTCCCCTCGCCGGGCGAACCCGCCCCGGTCTTCGTCTCGGATCAATGGCGCCTAGCCGTCGCCGGTGTCGCCCGCGGCGGTCGCATCCGCGCCGCCGGTCTCGCCCCGAAAGCGGACAAGGACTGGCTGCTGGTCGTCGTCGACGCGACCAATGGCGGGACGGCGGGCGCCAAACTCGACGTCAGGGATTTCGGACTCCTCCTCGCCGGCTCCTCGGTCCCGGTTCGCCTCGCACCGGGCTCGACCGCCACCGCCGCCCGGGCGTTGGGGACCGCACCGGCTTCGGCGAACAAGGCCGTCTCGATCGCGGCGGGCAAGACCCGACGCCTCACCCTCGTCTTCCAGATTCCGCGCGCGGCAACCGGACTGGCCCTCGCCCGCACCGACAGCGAACTCCCGCTCGGCGACACCCTCACCCCGGACGATCGGCTGGACAAGCTGCCGCCGCCCGTGGGACCGCCCTTCCTGCGCGAAGCGCGCGTCGAAAGCGTGCTCGGCGGTGCGCTGCTGAGGATCAGCTTCCCCGGCGATGACGTGCAAACCGTCTTGCGCCTCGTCGGTATCGACACGCCGGCCGAGAACGACTGCCACGGCAGTCAAACCCGGGCCGAACTCGACCGTCTCGTCGGCCGGACGGTCCGCGTCGAAGCGGAATCTGGCAGTCCCGCCGGCTCCTCGATCGCCGGGTACGTCTGGATCGATACGGACGACGGCACCCCCATCCTCGTCAACCAGCAACTGGTTGCCGCCGGTTTCGTCCGGGTCCCCACCGACCAGACGGACGTCCGCTTCGGCGCCTGGCTCGCCGCCTCCCAGCGCGAGGCGCAAACCGCCCGCGCCGGTCTCTGGGGCGAATGCCCGGCGAGCTGACGGAGTATTATCGGGACGGACAGACGGACAGACGGACAGACGGACAGACGGACAGACGGACAGACGGACAGACGGGGT
>DATBFX010000462.1:0-8131 GCA_036558305.1 Thermomicrobiales bacterium
GCCGGCGGAGACGTCCGGGAGTGCCAGTTGGACGCGCAAGGCTTCGAGGTAGCTCGATTGGTGCAGCAGTTGGGCGATCGCGTCGAGCATCGAATTGTGCGAGGCCCGGGCCAACGCGCGGTGGAAGGCGGACGACCCTTCGACGGTCAATTCACCCGCCGATCGCAGCCGCTGGATCGTCTCCAGCGCCGCTTCCATGCGGGCGATGTCCGTCGGCGTGGCGCGCAGGGCCGCCAGCGCGGCCAACTCGACCTCGATCAGCATCCGCACCTCAAGCACCTCGAGCGCCCGCTCGTGCGTGAACCGGTCGAACAGGGATTCGAAGATGGTCTCGTGGCGTGGCTGCGCGACGTAGCAACCGCTCCCGTGGCGGATCTCGATCAAGCCCGCGGCGGCGAGCCGCTGCATCGCCTCGCGGAGCACGGGGCGGCTCACCGACAACCGCCGCGCCAACTCCTGCTGCGACGGCAAGGCGTCGCCGGGACGGAACGAGCCGTCCTGCACGTAGGCCAGGAGTTGTTCGAACGCCTGTTGGGCGAGGGATCGCTTTTGCAGCGGCTGTAACAGCGGTCGCATCCTCATCCCAATCCGACGCGCGCGCCGGGCCGATCGGTCAGACCTGTTGATATCATTCGTATTGACATCATACTCGATGCTCCCATATCATCCCGGTAGACTCTCGAAAGCGCGGACAAACCACCGCTTCGTTCGATCCCTCACCGGCCGAGGAGCGCCCGATCGTCCGCCGAAGGCCCTTTGGTGGCGCCGCCGTTTGGCGACGCCGGTGTTGCTCAGGCGCGCGGCGCAGCCGTGTCCGCGGTGGGCACGGCCGCTCGTAGTGTGGCACCGCCCGTCGACGGGCAGTGTCTACGAGGAGGTCCATGATGACCGATAACGATCTGCATCGAGACGTCAAGAAGCTCGTCGACGACGTGCTGAACGGTCGGGTCAACCGGCGCCAGCTCCTCCAGCGGGCCGCAGCCCTCGGCATCACGGTCCCCGGCATCCTGATGATGCGGGCCGTGCCGGAGGTCACGGCACAAGCCGCGACGCCCGAGAACACCGCCAAACCGGGCGGCAAACTCGTCGCGATCATCGTCGACGACCCGAACTCGCTCGACATCCAGGTCACGCAGCTCAACCAGTGCCGCGAGACCCTGAACAGCATCTACGAGACGCTCACGCTCTTCGACGCCAAGGACGGTCAGGTCAAGTCGCTGCTCGCCAAGGATTGGAGCTTCCCGGAACCGACCGTGCTCGAAATGAACCTCCAGCCCAACGTCAAGTTCCACAACGGCGAGGACTTCACCGCCGACGACGTCAAATTCTCGATCGAGCGCATCCAGAATCCCGACACCGCCTCCCCCAACGCCTCGATCATCTCGTCGATCAAATCGGTCGAAGTCGCGGAACCGCTCAAAGTCCGCTTCCACCTCAATTCGCCGTGGCCCGCCCTCGTCTCCGACCTGACGACCATCCAGATGTACTCGAAGACCGCGACTCAGGACCAGATCACCACCAAGCCGAACGGCACCGGCCCCTTCATGTGGGTTGAGTGGGTGCCCGGCGACCACATCTCCTACAAGAAGAATCCGAACTACTGGCGGCAGGGGTTGCCCTACCTGGACGAGATCGAATTCCGCCCGATCACCGAGCAGGAAACCCGCACCGCCACGATCGAGGCGGGCGACGCCGACGTCATGTTTTCGCCCGCGCTCAAGGACATGGCGGACTTCAAGTCCAATCCCGATCTCGCCGCGGTCGAAGCGGTCGTCAACGACCTCGGCTACGGCATCTACCTGAACAACTCGCGGGCACCGATGAGCGACCAGAACATCCGCCTGGCCTCGTCATACGCGCTCGACCGCGACTCCTACTTCCAGAGCCCGACCATCGCCGGCGGCGGCACGCCAAACCCGTCGCCGTGGGGCAAGACCCACTGGGCCTACAACCCGATCAACGACACCGCCTTCCCGTTCGACCTCGACAAGGCCAAGAGCCTGCTCGAAGCATCCGGCTACGTCGACGGCAAAAAGGACGGCACCCAACTCAGCATCAACTTCGTCTACCCGGCAGGGTTCCCGGAGTTGAAGGACGGCGCCGTCCTCTTCCAGGACGCGATGAGCCAGCTCGGCGTCGACGTCAAGGTCGAAGAGTTGGAACTGGCGACTTGGATCCAACGCATCGTGACCACGCCCGAGTACGACATGTCCTGGGACTACATCTCCGGACGCTCGGTCGATCCCGCCTGGACGCTCTCGCTGGCGTTCTTCTATCCGCCGGGACCCCAGAACATCAGCCGCTACAAGGACGATCAGATCTCCCAGCTCATCGCCGCCGGCGGCAGCGAACTCGACCAGGAGAAGCGGAAGGAGACCTACTTCAAATTCCAGGAGCGTTGGAACGAGATCAGCCCCGGCATCGTCGCCGGCGATTTCGTCCTCTACCACGTCACCCGCGCCGACGTGAAGGGTTTCTACACGCACCCGCTTCTCTTCCAGGACTTCAGCACCGTCTGGCTCGACCGGTAACGATGTAGGCGGCAAGGCGGCAAGGCGGCGAGGACAAAAGACGACGAGGAGCAAACGTGGTACACAATCGCGAAGTAGTCCTCGTTCGCCTTGCCGCCTTGCCGCCTTGCCGCCTCGTGACCTATGGCTAACTACATCCTCCGCCGGCTCCTGCAGGCGATCCCGGTGCTCTTTCTGGTCACCCTGATCGTCTTTCTCGTCGTCTATTTCGTGCCCGGCGATCCGGCCATGGTCGTGCTCGGCCAAGGCGCCTCCGAGGCCAATCTCGCCGCGATGCGGCACACCATGGGGTTGGATAAGCCGCTGCCGGTCCGCTATTGGATCTGGCTGGAACACGCGGCCCGGCTCGACCTCGGGAAATCGTTCCTGAACCACCAGCCGGTCTGGACGCTGATCTCGCGCGCGTTTCCGATCACGCTCTATCTCGCCGTCTTTTCGCTGATCATCGCCGTGTTGATCTCCGTCCCGACCGGCACCCTCGCCGCGCTCCACAAAGACACCTGGATCGATGTCGTCTGCACGATCTGGGCCCTCGTCGGGGTCTCGATCCCCGGTTTCTGGCTGGCGATCATGCTGCTCTACGTCTTCGGCGTCGAGCTCAAGTGGGTGCCGGTGCGCGGCTACGTCGGTCTGCGGGAGGACCTCAGCGCCAGTCTGCGCACGATGCTGCTGCCCGCGTTCACCCTCGGCGTGTTCCTCTCCGGCCCCCAGATGCGCTACCTGCGCTCCGCCATTCTCAACACGATGTCGCAGGAGTACGTGCAGGTCGCCCGTGCCAAGGGGCTCGCCGAGCGCAAGGTAATTTTCGGTCACATCCTGCGCAATTCGTTGATCCCGTTCCTGACCGCCGTCGGCATCCAGTTCGGCTACCTCATCGGCGGTGCGGTCGTCGTCGAGCACATCTTCGCCCTGCCCGGCATCGGTCAGTTGGCGGTCAACTCGATCGGCGACCGTGATATTCCGATCGTGCAGGGCATTACCCTCGTGGTCGCCGTCTGCTTCATCCTCATCAATATCACGGTCGACGTGCTCTATGCCGTCCTCGATCCTCGCATCCGCGTCGGCAAAGGCGCGACCTGATGGACGCGCCGTCCACTCGTTCGCTCTCGGCACTGGTTGGCGCCGATCGCCCGGTCCGTCGCCACCGCGTCCGCGGCGTGCTGCAGGCCGCATTCAGGCGAAAAACGTTCACAATCGGGGTGGTGTTGATCGCGATTTTCGCCTTCTGCGCCCTCTTCGCCGACACGGTCGCCCATCAGAGCTACTCCAAGGTCGATTACAAGGCGAAGATGCTCTCCCCTAGCTCGGAGCACATCTTCGGCACCGACGCTCAGGGAAGAGACATCTTCAGCCGCGTCGTCCACGGGACGCGTGTCTCGTTCAAGGTCGCCTTCGTCTCGGTGCTGATCGCGACCGTGATCGGTGTGCCGTTGGGGCTGTTCGCCGGATTCTTCGGGGGATGGCCGGACATCCTGATCAGCCGCTTTCTCGACGCAATGTTCGCCTTCCCCGTCCTCCTGATGGCGATCGCGATCCTGGCCATCACCGGCGTCGGACTGAAGGGGGCTATCATCGCGATCGGTCTGATCGCGATTCCCGAATTTGCGCGCGTCTCGCGTTCGACGGTGATCGCCGAGAAGGAGAACGACTACGTGCTGGCGGCGCGGGCGATCGGCTGCTCCGCCCAGCGGATCGTCTTCCGCCAGATCGTGCCGAACACCCTCGGCCCGATCGTCGTCCTCGTCTCGCTCGGTTTCGCCTTCGCGATCCTCAACGAAACCGCGCTCTCGTTCCTCGGTCTCGGCGCGCAGCCACCCACCCCCTCGTGGGGCGCAGATCTGGCCGACGGCCGGCGGTACCTGCGGGACGATCCCTGGCTCTGCGTCTTTCCAGGCGTGGCGATCTTTTTGTTCGTACTGGCGATCAATCTCACCGGCGACGGTTTGCGCGATCTGCTCGATCCGCGACGAAACAAGCGGTAGTCGCGATCAGATGTCTCGCCCCCGCGCAGGCACGGGGCAGGAAAGGACACCCGCACGATGGTCGACACCCAGATCTCGCCACGCCCGGCCCGCGGCGGTATCTACGCGCAGATGGGAGTCCGTTCCCTGATCAACGGAAGCGGCGCCGCCACCCTCGTCGGTGGGTCGTTGATGCGGCCGGAGGTCGCAGCGGCGATGGCCGAAGCAACCACCGCCTTCGTCCTGATGGACGAGCTCAACGCCGCGGTTGGGGCCAAAATCGCCGAGGCGACCGGCGCCGAGGCGGGCTACGTCACCTGCGGCTCCTGCGCGGCGATGGCGCTGGCCGCCGCTGCCTGCATCGCCGGCAGCGACCCCGGCACGATCCGCCGCCTCCCCGATAGCACCGGCATGCGCAACGAGATCGTCCTCAACCACGGCCACCGCATCGTCTACGACCAGATGTACCGGTTGGGCGGCGGCAAGATCGTCGAGATCGGCCGCCCGTACGCGACGGAAGCGTGGGAACTCGAACAGGCGATCACCGACCGCACCGCCGCCGTCGCTTACCACGAGTCGCGCAGCGTCGGTCTCGGCGCCCTCGACTTCGCGACGACGGTCGACATCGCCCACGCCCGCGGCATCCCGGTCATCGTCGACGCCGCCTCGACGCTGCCGCCGACCGACCACCTCAAAAGCTGGACTCGGCGCGGCGCCGACCTCGTCATCTACAGCGGCGGCAAAGGCATCCGGGGACCGCAAGACTCCGGCATCCTGGCGGGGAGGCGCGACCTGATCGACGCCGCGCGGCTGAACGGCAATCCCCACGCCGGCATCGGCCGCGGCATGAAGGTCAGCAAGGAGGCGATGGTCGGTCTCTGGGTCGCCCTCGACCTCTTCTTGAAGACCGACCACGAAGCCGATTTCCGCTTCCACAAGACCCAGGTCGAGGCGATCGTGGCCGGCTTGGTCAACCGGATCGACACCCGCTACGCGATCGAGGACGACTGGGACCAGTGGCCGGCGCCGATCATCCGCATCTACCCACGTTCGGGTCGCTGGGACCCCAAGCGCATCAAAGCCGCCCTGCTGAACGGTGAGCCTCCCGTCCACATCAACGTCGAATGGGGCGGTCTGATGATCAACACGCACTGTCTCCGCCCCGGCGAAGAAGAGATCGTCGTCGACCGGCTGCGGGCCGAACTCGACCGGGCGGTGTCGTAGCCAGGAAGCCGCAATCGGCGACGGCCCGCCCCGTCGCCAGATCGAAAACCGCGTTGAGCGTTTGCGAATCGCCAGAGGGAGGGGATCAGCCGTGCCCAAGCGCCTCGTCTTTACGTTCGTCGATGAAGGCGTTTCCGCCGTCGCCGAGTTGCACGAGGACCAGGCGCCGAAGACCTGCGCCGCGGTGCTCTCCGCCCTCCCCCAAACCGGCGACGCCCACCACGCCACCTACTCCGGCAGCGAGGTCGCCTTCATCCTCGACCGCGATCTCGGAGTCGGCAAAGAGAACGCCACCATCAAGGTCATCCCCGGCGACCTCGCCTACGCCCGCTTCGACGGCGGCGAGCTCTACGGGTTCCCCGATGCCTTCAGCGAAGTCTGCTGGTTCTATGATCGGGACACGACCCCGAGCATGCCCGACGGCCCCTACCCGCCGAATATCTTCGGCACCTTCGTCGAAAGCTTTCCGGCCTTCGTGGCCGTCTGCCGCCGGATGCGGCGCGAAGGCGTCAAGCGCCTCGACATCCGCCTCGAAGGCGAATAGCGACCACGACCGAAACATCGTCAGTTCGATCGCCCGCGGCACCGGGCAGCCGCGGCGACACCATGGAAGGGAACGACATGGTCTGGCCGAATCGGGGATTGGCGCACCGGCCGGTCGCGATGGGCACGCGGGGAATGGTCGCTTCGGCCCATTCCCTGGCTTCGATCGCCGGACTCCGGATGTTGCAGCAGGGCGGCAACGCCGTCGACGCGGCCGTGGCGGCCGCCGCCGCCCTTAACGCCGCCGAACCCTACATGTCCGGTCTCGCCGGTTGCGGCTACATGATGATCTACAGCGCCCGCGAGCGCCGGCTCCGTGCCCTCGACTTCATGGGTCTCAGTACCGCCGCCGCCAACCCGCGCGACTTCCCCGACCAGGCCGCCTTCTACCACAGTCCGCGGTCTCCCCTCGTCCCCGGCGCCTGCGCCGGGTGGTTGACGGCGCTGGAAACCTACGGCACGCTCGATCGCGCGATCGTCTTTGCCCCTGCGATCGAGTACGCCGAGTCCGGCGTGCCGATCACGCTCAAGAACGCCTACTTTTACGGGCACGCTTACCACGGCGGTCACCTCTCGGACGAGATGCAGCGGGTCTTCATGCCCAACGGTGGCGTTCCCGAACCGGGTGCCGTCATCCGGCAACCCCTGCTGGCCCGCACCCTTCGCGAGGTCGTCGCCGGCGGCCAGGAGACGTTCTATCGGGGATCGCTCGCCAAACGCCTCGTCGGCGCCATGCGGGAGCGGGGTGGCGATCTGACCGAAGCCGACCTCGCCGATTACCGGCCCGAGTGGCAGGAACCGGTGCGGACGACCTACCGTGGCTACGGCATCTGCTGCCCACCGCCCCCGTGCAGCGGCATCCAGTATTTGGAAACCTTCAACCTCCTCGAAGCCTACGACCTTGCCGCCTCCGGCCAAAACACTGCCCAGACGATCCACCTGATGGCCGAGGCGATGAAACTCGCCGTCGCCGACCGCATCGCCTACACCGCCCGCCCCGACGCCCCGACGGCAGGACTCCTCGCGAAGGACTACGCCGCCACCCGCCGCGCCCTGATCGACCCCGCCTGCGCCAAGCCGAGCGAGGGCGAGCGCTACACCAGCCCCGCACCGGCAGGGGCGATCCTCCCCGGCGAACCGACCCGTGCGCTCAAGGAGTGCACCACCCACTTCGACGTCGTCGACGCCGAAGGCAACGCCGTCTCTTGCACCCAGAGCCTGGGCGACGGGTTCGGCAGCGGGATCATGGCCGGCGACACCGGCGTCATGCTCAACAACCTCGCATATTGGTTCGACGTCCACCCCGACAGTCCGAACCTCCTCGGCCCACGCAAGAAGATCGAGATGTGCATGTCGCCCGCCGCCGTTTTCCGCGGCGACGCACTCTTCATGGCGATCGGCACCCCCGGCGCGTTCGGCATCCTCGAAACGACCCCGCAGATGATCTCCAACGTCCTTGACCACGGCTTCTCGATCCAGGCCGCGATCGAGGCGCCCCGCTTCCGCACCTACGAGGGCACGACGATCGAGGTCGAGGCCCGCGTCCCCAAGGCCGTCCGCGACGACCTGCTCGCGCGCGGGCACGCCATTCGCTTGATCGACGACTGGTCCTACCTCGTCGGCGGCGGCCAGGGGATCGTGATCGACCCCGACACCGGGGTCCTGATGGGCGGGGCCGACCCGCGGCGCGACGGCTACGCGCTGGGGTGGTAAGGCGTACGCAAATCGCCTCCTCCCCTTCGCCGTTCAACCCGTCAAACGTGCCGAACGGTTCATCTGGCCACGGAACCGGAACGAGACCGGGCCGATCGTCGCGCCGTCCGGCAGCGTCGCCGGCTCCGGGTTGAAGTTCATCCAGACCTCGCTGCCGCC
>DATBFX010000463.1:0-39686 GCA_036558305.1 Thermomicrobiales bacterium
ATCGTCTCCAACAGGTCGAAGGTGTACGGGCTATAGATGCGGCCGAGGACCGTCCCGCCCGACACCTCCGAACCGAGATCCGGCACGTGCACCGCGGGGACGAGGATGCCGCCGGCATGCGGCCGCATCACCGCCAGATCGCGCATCAGGATCTGCTCGGGTGCGGGGCGGGCGGGGCCGGAAAGGGCACCGTAGGTGCGAAGGATGTTGAGGATGCCGTCGAGTGTCCGCCGGGCGTAATCCTCCTCGCCGAAGAGGCCACCGCCCAACTCGATCGTCACGACCGGCACGTCGCGCTCGATCGCGACGCCCGCGGTCGTCCCCGGGTAGGGATTGGTCGGGTGGAAGAGGAGTTTCGACCCGAACGCGCGCGAGAGTTCGACCGAGTTGTTGAGGTAGACATAATCCACGACGGGCACATCGCCGCCGGCGTGGAGATCGACGTAGGCATCGAGCCCCGTCAGGAAGTGGGCGACGATCTTGACGGCCAACTGCTCCGTGACCCAACCCTCGGGATCGCCTGGGAAGACGCGGTTGAGATTCGTCGCGTCGAGGACGGTGTTGCGGGTCCTCGTCTCGTAGGCGAGGGGATTGGCGACCGGCAGCAGCCGGACGGTCCCCCGCAACTCCTCGCCGGAGTGCTCCAGGTGGTGGGCGAGTCGACGCAAGACCTCGGTGCTGATCGTCTCGTCGCCGTGGATGGCGGCACTCAAGCCGACGGTCGGTCCCGGCGACCCGGTGTAGGTGTGGATCGTCAGCCCCAGCTCGAACCCGCTGGCCATCGTCGCCACCGGAACCCGCTCGATCGTGTGTTCCACGCTCCTTCTCCTTCTCAGGCGATAGGCGATAGGCGTTAGGGGTCAGGGACACGATGGCATCCGTTCTCCTAACGCCTAACGCTTAACGCCTAACGCCTTACCGTCTGCGCGACCGGGGATCGAGCACGTCGCGCAACCCATCGCCGAGCAGATTGCAGCCGAGCACCGTCACCATGATCGCGATCCCCGGAAAGGTCGACAGATGGGGTGCGGTGCGGAGGAATTTGGTGCCGAAGGCGACGGTCCACCCCCAACTCGGTTTGGGCGGCTGCACCCCCAACCCGAGGAAACTCAACCCCGATTCGGCGACGATCGCGAACCCGATCCCGAGCGTCGCCAGCACGATCACCGGCGAGAGGACGTTCGGCAGGATGTGCCGGAGGATGACGCGGACGTCCGACGCCCCGGAGACCCGCGCCGCCTGGACGAACTCCCGGTTCTTCAGCGCCATCACGTCGACCCGCACCAACCGCGTGTACCCGGTCCACCCGACCAGACCGAGCGCCAGCACGACGTTGCGCGCACTCGGCCCCAACGCGGCGACGAGGGCGATCGCCAGAAGCAGCACCGGAAAGGCGAGGAAGATGTCCACCAACCGCTGCGCCAGCAGATCGAACACACCGCCGTAGTAACCGGAGACAAGCCCGACCGTGACGCCGATCGCGACGGAGAGGGCGACGGCGATCGCGGCCACGCTGAGCGAGATGCGCGCGCCGTAGAGGATCCGCGTGAAGAGGTCGCGCCCGAACTGATCGGTCCCCATCGGGTGCTGCCAACTCGGTCCTTTCAGGCGTTGCGACATCTCCATCGTCTCGGGATCGTCCGGCGCCAGCACCGGTGCGAAGACGGCGCCGAGGACGACCACGAGGATGACCGTGCCGCCGATCATCGCCGATCGACTCCGCCAGAGGCGGCTCCGCCGCAACCTCGCTCGCCTAGTCACGTCCGTAGCTAATCTGCGGATTGAGCCAGGCGTAGAGGATGTCCACGACCAGATTCACCAGCGAGAAGAGGAGGGCAAGGATCAACACCGCCCCCTGCACGAGCGGGAAATCGCGCTGCCCGATCGCCGTGATCATCAACCGGCCGACGCCGGGCCACGCGAAGACCGTCTCGGTGATCACCGCCCCGCCCAGCAAGAACCCGAACTGGAGCCCGATGATCGTCACCACCGGGATCAACGCCGTCCGCAGCGCATGGCGGACGATGACCGCCCCTTCGTGCAACCCCTTCGCCCGCGCCGTCCGAATGAAGTCCTGCCCCAGCACCTCGAGCACCGACGCCCGCACCATCCGGCTGATCAGCGCCGCGGCGCCGAACCCGAGGGTAATCGCCGGCATCGCCAGGTGCTGCAACGAATCCGACAGCGTGCCCCAGCCGCCGCCGGTCACCCCGATTCTGAACGCCGACAGAAGCGGTTCGCCCCGCCCGAACGTCGGCAGCAGATCGAGCCGGACGGAGAACAGGAGGATCGCCAGGATACCGAGCCAGAAGACGGGGATCGAGTTGCCGAGCTGCGCCAGCACCATCGACCCGTAATCCCAGACGGAATTTTGGCGAACGGCGGCCAGCACCCCCAGCGGCAATCCGATGCACGCGGCGATCACCAGCGCGGCGATCGTCAACTCGAGCGTCGCCGGCATCGCCCCGAACACGATGGTGGTCACCGGCCGCGACTGAAAGATCGACTCCCCGAGATCGCCTTCGAGCACGTGGAGGAGATAGTCACCGAGTTGGACGGGGAGCGGTTTGTTCAACCCAAGCACCCGTTGCAGGCGGGCGACCTCCTCCGGCGAGGCGTTTTGCCCGAGCAGGACGACCGCCGGATCGCCGGGGATCAGGTGCAGCAGCAGAAAGACGAGCACCGTGATCCCCAGCAAAACCGGGATCAGCAAGAGCAATCGATTGGCGACGTAGCGGAGCAATGGGTCTCCGGGGTGTGTCTTGGCAGCGAGGAGAATGATCCTCAAATGACCGTCGCGCCGCTCGTCGCCCGGGGCTGAAGTCCCCGGGCTCACCCAGATAAGCCTGTTGAAACAGGCTAATTGGGTGGACCTCCGTCAGCCCTCTGAAGAGGGCTTATGGGGTTGAGACCGGGGATAAATCCCCGGGCGGCGAGCGGCGCGACCGTTCATATCGATACGAACGCCAATTGGCGCCCGCAAGCGCTACGACAGACTCGTCACCAGGAGCGACTTCCAGCTCCCGGACGGGTTCGGGACGAACCCGGACACGTTGTTGCGGGTCACCACGATATAGCCCTGGTAGAGCAGCACGTCGTAGACGACTTGGTCGACGACGGTCTTGGCGACCTGCTGGTACGCCTCGGCCCGCTTCGCCTGGTCAGAGGAGGCACGGCCTTCCTTCAGCGCCTCGTCGATCGCCGGGTCGCAGTAGCCGCCCCAGTTCAAGCCGCCGCCGCACCGGAACTGATCGAACATCGCGTAGTCGGGGTCGATCAGGCGCAACCAACCGATGAGGGCGATCTGGTAGTCGGCCTTCTGGACGGCGGCGATGTAGGTCGGCCACTCCGTCGTCACGACCGAGGCGTCGATCCCGTTCTCCTTGAAGACGTTCTGGAGGTACTCGACGACCTGGATCCGGTTCGGGTCCTCACTGTGCGTCTTCAGCACGATCGTCAGTTTCTTGCCGTCCTTCTCGTAGATGCCGTCGGCATTCTTTGCCCACCCGGCTTCGGTCAGGAGTTGTGCCGCCGCCGCCGGGTCGTAGGCTTGGTCGGGGACATCGGCGTACCACCAGGTTCCGGGTACCAGCGGCGACTTGCCCGGTTTGTCCATGCCCTGGTAGATCTCCTGCGAGATCGTCTTCTTGTCGACCAGGTGCGCGAGCGCCTGCCGAACCTTGACGTCGGAGAGGATCGGATCCTTCGTGTTGAAGTTGAGGTAGGTGTAGCCGAGCGCGGTCTGCTCGCTGACCGTGACCCCGTCGACCCCTTTCAGGTGGGCGACGTCCTGCGGCGAGAGGGGCGAGTGGATCAGGTCGAGATCGCCGGTCTCCAAGGCGGTCGCCCGGACGGTGTTGTCGGGGATGATGAAGAGGGTGACGCCGGCCAGTTTCGGCGCCCCGCCCCAATAGTCGGGGTTGGCGGTCAATTCGATCTTGCTGTTCCGCTCCCAACTGACGAACTTGAAGGCGCCGGTGCCGACCGGGTGGTTCGCAAAATCCTTCGAGGCGTCGGAGGCGATGTGCTTCGGCACGATCGCCATGTCCATGTAGCTGAGGAACGGCGCGTAAGCCTCGCTCAGCTTGAACGTCACCGTCTGCGGATCGGTCGCGGTGACGCTGGTGATCGGCGCGTAGAGTGTGCGGAACGGCGCCGCGAAGTTGGGGTCGAGGATCGACTGGAACGTGTAGACGACGTCGTCCGCGGTGAGATCGGAGCCGTCGTGGAACTTGACGCCCTGGCGGAGGTGGAAGACCCAGGTCGTCGGATCGGGGTTGTCCCAACTCGTCGCCAGCGCCGGTTGCGGCACCAGCGTCTGATCGAGCACCACCAACCCGTCGAAGACGAGTTCCGACATCCGGAAGGCCGAGGTATCGTTCATCAACCGGGGATCGCCGGTTCCGGCATCGACGTCCAAGCCGGCACGCAAGACCCCATTCGACTGGGCGTGCACGCGCGTGCCGAGGGGAACCGCGGTCAGGGCAAGAAGGACGAGAACGAGCAGCAGTCGCTTCATCACGCTCCTCCTGGTTTACCTTGGTTGAGGCGAACGACCCCGTGGTGCAGACGCGGTAGCTAACCACCTCAAGTCGAAGCAGTCAAGACCGGTCTGTGACATTGTGACAACGGAATCAACGCTGTAGGGGCGGACCGGGTGCCCCCTGGGCGATGTCCGCCCTCTCCGAATTCCAACACGCCCTGTGGAGGAGCCGCGCACCACATTCGCCCGGTTCCTCAACGACACGTCGCGAACACCCAACCGGGCGGACACGGCGGTCCGCCCCTACGAACGTCCGACGAAGCGGGGCGACGGTTCTACCCGTCGACCGATCTCAAAGCCGCTCGCCGATCGCCTTCGCCTCGACGAAGTTAAGGAGGTAGTCCGGACCGCCCGCCTTGGAATTGGTTCCGCTCAACTTGATGCCGGCGAAGGGGTGGACGCCCATCAGCGCGCCGGTGCATTTGCGATTGAGGTAGAGGTTGCCGACGTCGAACTCGTCCCGCGCCCGCTCCAACACCGCACGATCGCGGGCGTAGACGGACCCCGTCAGACCGTACTCCGAATCGTTGGCGATGCCCAGCGCCTCGTCGAAGTCGGCCGCTTTCACGATTGCCAACACCGGACCGAAGATCTCTTCGCAGGCGATCCGGGCCGAGGGCGGGACGTCGGCGAAGATCGTCGGCGGGACGTAGTAGCCGTTCGCGTCGGGTGTCTCGCCCTGGTAGGCGAGGCGCCCTTCGCCCCGGCCGACCTCGATGTAGCGTTTGATCGAGTCGTATTGCTTCTGATCGACGACGGCGCAGACCGTCGCCTCGCCGTCCAATCCGGAACCGGTCTTGACCAGCCGCTTTGTTCGCTCGACGACACCCGCGACGACCTCGTCGTAGACGTCGGCGTGGACGATCGCCCGTGAGCAGGCGGAGCACTTCTGCCCGGAGAACCCGAAGGCCGACGTGACGATGCCCTCGACCGCCGCCTCAACGTCGGCGCTGGCATCGACGACGATGGCGTCTTTGCCGCCCATCTCCGCCGTCACCCGCTTCAGCCAGCGCTGCCCCGGTTGCACCTTCGCCGCCCGCTCGTAGATGCGGACGCCGACGTCTTTCGATCCGGTAAACGCGACGAAGCGCGTCTGCGGGTGATCGACGAGCGCGTCGCCGATCGCGCCGCCGTCCCCCGGCAGAAGATTCACCACCCCGGCCGGGACCCCCGCCTCCTCCATGATTTCGACCATCTTGGCCCCGATCACCGGGGTGTTGCTGGCCGGTTTGAGGACGACCGTGTTGCCGACCGAGACCGGCGCCATCGTCATCCCGGTCAAGATTGCGCACGGGAAATTCCAGGGCGGAATCACGACGCCGACCCCGAGCGGCTGGTACCGGTAGTCGTTGGCCTCGTTCGGCAGATGCGCCAGATCGACCGGGTTGGTCAACTTGAGCGCATGCCGGGCATACCACTCCAGGAAGTCGATCGCTTCCGCAACTTCCCCCTCGGCCTCATCCCACGGTTTGTCGAGTTCGTAGACCATCCAGGCCGCGAGTTCCAACCGCCGCCGCCGCGCGATCCCGGCCATCTTCAGCAGCACACTCGCCCGCCCCTCGACGGGTGTCTTCCGCCACGAGCAGAACGCCTTCGCCGCCGCCGCGATCGCATCCTCGACGTCCGCCGGCCGCGCCTTCGCCGCTTCGCCGACGACTTGATCCGTGTTGCCCGGATTGATCGACGTGATCCACTCTCCGGTCTCCCGCCGCTCCCCGCCGATGATCAGCGGGTAGCGCCGGCCCAATTGCTCGCCGACGCACTTCAACGCCTCGCGCATCGCGGCGCGGTTCTCTTCCAGCGAGAAATCGACCGATGGTTCGTTCGCGAACGGACCCCGCATGGTAGACGCCATGGTTTCTCCCCTGTAGAACATCGTCTCCGGCAGCGCCGGATTGCTCGCGTTGATGTGGATTCGCGCTACACCGTCTCGTAGAGGCGGACCGGGTGCCCTCTGGGCGTTGTCCGCCCCGACATCACGATCGCCCCTACGCCTCGGACAATCCGACCGTCGGCAAACCCGCCGCCTGGATCGCCCGGTTGAGCGCCGCAACCTCGGATCGGTTGATCTCCTCCAACCGCGCGACGATCTCGTCGAGTTGCGCCGTGTGTTCGGCGAAGACGTCGCGGAACTGCTGTGGTGGCGCGTAGTCCGCGCCGTCGAGCGCGTCCATCATCGCGTTCAGTTTCTCGTGCAACCCGCTCGGCCAGAGTTGCGACTGCTTCATATTGACGTCGATCAGCTTCGGCCGCAACTCGCGCAACGCCGCGGTCGCCGCCGCGGCCGCCTCGCGTACCGTCTGATCGTCGGTCCGTTGCTCCCAGACCGCGACCTGCGCCAGCAACCCGTCGATCGCGTTCAAGGTCTCGTTCGTCCGCGACAGTTGATCGCGCACCTGCAAGATCAAGTCTCGCTGCGCCACCCAGTCCTCCGGCGTCGTCGTCAACCGCGGATCGGGCTGAACCTCGAATCCTTGGGTCTGACTCTCCCCATCGACCGTCAACCGCACGCGGTAGGTGCCGGGAACGACCATCGGGCCGTCGGTCCGATCCCAGGTCTTCAAGTCCTCCCCGGTCGCCTTCGCCGCGCCCGGATGGCGCAGATTCCAGACGAAGCGGTTGATCCCCGGCGCGACCGGGGGGCGCGGGGCACTCTCGGCACCGCTGCTGAACGTGCGGATTTCCTCCTCGCCGTCGAGGAAGGTCAACGTCACCTCGCCGCTCGGCTTCTCGCGCAGGTAGTAGTGGACGACAACACCATCCGGCGGGTTGGCACCCGCGTTCAAGAGCGCCACGCCCGTCGTACCGTCCGGTCGATCCTTGGCGTCCGACAGGATCAAGCTCGTCCCGGAGTAGCCGTAGTTCACCTTGCCGTGTTGCGGGTCGCCGCCGAAGCCACGGTAGCGGCGCAACCGACCGATTGGGCGCGGGGCAAACAGGTGAACGGCCGCTCCTTCGATCTCGTCCGCCAGTTGGTAGAGCGGTGTCAGGTCGTCGAGGATCCAGAACGAGCGACCGTGGGTGGCGACGACCATCTCGACGCCCTTGATCACGAGATCGTGGATCGGCGCGACGGGCAAGTTCCCGCCGAGGCGGTGCCAATGGCCGCCGTCGTCGAAGGAGACGTAGATGCCCGTCTCCGTTCCCGCGTAGAGCAGACCGCGCCGGTTCGGGTCCTCGCGGATCACCCGCGTAAACTCGCCGTCCGGGATGCCGTTGGTGATCGCCGTCCAGGTCTTGCCGTTGTCGGTCGTCTTGAAGAGGTAGGGTTTCGTGTCGTCGTGCTTGTAGCGCGTGGCGGCGACGTAGACGGCGCCTTCCGCGTGCGGCGAGACCTCGATGATGCTGATCAGCGCCCACTCCGGCAGTTCCGGCGGCGTCACGTCGCGCCAATTCGTTCCGCCGTCTTCCGAAAGATGGATCAGACCGTCGTCCGATCCCGCCCAAAGGACGCCCTTTTGGCGGGGCGACTCTGCCAGCGCGAAGATCGTGCAGTAGACCTCGGCCCCGGTGTTGTCGCGCGTGATCGGCCCGCCGGATGCCTTCAACTTCTCCGGGTCGTTCCGCGTCAGGTCGGGACTGACGACTTCGAAACTCGATCCCAGATCGCTCGACCGGAAAAGGACGTTCCCCGCCACGTACAGGTCGTGCGGTTTGTGGGCCGAGAACATGATCGGGAACGTCCACTGCAACCGGTATTTCAGCGACTCGGCGCCGACACCCCAGCCGTAGAGATCGGGCCAGACAGTGATGTTGCGGATTTGCCCGGTCCGGTGGTCGTAGTGGGTCATGACGTCGTTGTAGATGTGGCGTCCGGCCGGGCCCGAGGCGACGATGTGCCACGGTTCGTCCGGTTTGATCGCGATGTAGCCGCTTTCTCCTCCGCCGGGGATGTACGAGCTCCGCTCGTGGATGGCAGACTCGGTGGTTTGGCTCGGGATGGAGAGGGCGGTGTTGTCCTGCTGTGAGCCGTAGATGCGGTAGGGGAACTGGTCGTCGGTCGTGACGTGGTAGAGCTGGGCGGTCGGTTGGTTCATGATCGTCGACCAGGTGTCGCCGCCGTTGAAACTGACGCCGGCGCCGCCGTCGTCGCCCTTGATCATTCGTTGGTTGTCGTGGGGATCGATCCAGAGCGCGTGTTCGTCGCCGTGCGCCGTCGGCAACCGCGCGAAGGTCGCCCCGGCGTCGATCGACTTCCAGATGCCGTAGTTCTGGACGTAGACCGTGTCCGGGTCCTGCGTGTCGGCCGTGATGTGCATGTAGTACCAGGGCCGCGTCCGCAGCAGCGACTCCTCGCTCAACCGCGTCCAGGTTTCGCCGTCGTCGTCCGAGCGGAAAACGGCCCCGTCCTCCGCCTCGATCACCGCCCAGACGCGCCCCGGTCGCGCTCTTGACGCGACGACCCCGAGTTTGCCGAGCGTCCCCTTTGGCAACCCCTGGTTGCGGGTGATCTCCTCCCAGGTGTCGCCGCCGTCGGTCGAGCGGAACAGTCCGCTCTCCTCGCCACCGGATACGAGCGCGTGCGGATACCGCTGCGCCTGCCAGATCGCGGCGTAGAGGATGCGGGGGTTGTTCGGGTCGAGCGAGACGTCGTGGGACCCGGCGCGCGGACTCCGGTAGAGCACCTTCTCCCAGGTCCCGCCGCCGTCCTTGGACCGGAAGACCCCTCGCTCCTCGTTCGGTCCCCAGGCGTGCCCGAACGCCGCCACGTAGACGAGATCGGGATTCTGCGGATGGATCTGGATCTTCCCGATGTGCCGGGTGTCCTTCAACCCGACGTTGCGCCACGTTTTCCCGCCGTCGGTCGACCGATAGACCCCATCGCCGTGCGAGACGTTGCCGCGGATCGTCGACTCCCCGGTCCCGGCGTAGACGACGTTCGGGTCCGACTCCGCGACCGCGATCGCCCCGATCGCCGCCGTCTGGAAAAACCCGTCGGAGACGTTCCGCCAGGTAATCCCTCCATCGACCGTCTTCCAGACCCCGCCCGCGCAGGCCCCGAAATAGAACGTTAACCGATCGGCCACGTCGCCCGCGACGGCGACCACCCGCCCACCCCGGAACGGCCCGATCAACCGCCACTCCAACGAACCGAGCAGACTGTCGCGCAACGTCGATGTCATCGTCGAGGGCTCTCCTTTTCCACAATCCTCGTCCGGTTGTCGGGGCGGACCGCTGTGTCCGCCCTCGTACACGTGTGCCCATGTGGCAGGGCGGACACGGCGGTCCGCCCCTACGAATCTGGCGTGATCCGATACCCCGGCGGCGGTTCTGCCCCAAGCAGGTGTCGGACGAAGTAGTCCCACCGTTTGCGGACGAAGTAGGGATCATTGCCGCAGGCATGAGGAAGGTTCGGCAGGATCAACAGGTCGAAATCCTTGTTCGCCTTGATCAGCGCGTCGACCAGGACCAGCGTCGAGGCCGGATGGACATTCTCGTCCATCTCGCCATGGATCAGGAGGAGCTTCCCCTGCAACCGTCCCGCCAGCGACTGGTTCGCCTGCTCCCGGTAATGCTCCTCCACCGGCAACGCCATGTACCGCTCGACCCAGGTCGCCTTGTCGAGCCGGTGGTCGTGGTTGCCGGACGAGGAGACGGCCACCTTGTAGAAATCGGGATGCGCGAGGATTGCCTGTGCCGAGGCGTAACCGCCGGCGGAGTGACCGTAGATCCCAACCCGGCTCAAATCGAGGTACGGATAGCGGTCGGCGAGTTGCCGCAGCGCCGCGATGTGGTCCGGGATGCCGCCGTCCGCCAGGTTGCGGTAGGTTTTGTCGTGGAACGCCTTCGAGCGCCCCGGCATCCCGAGACCGTCGATCATTACCACCACGAACCCCAGCTCGGCCAACGCCTGGGCGTGCCAGTACCAGCCCCCTCCCGGTCCACTCCGTCCGTTTTCGATCGGCGACGAGCCGGCAAACGAGGCCGGCGCCTGGTTGCGTTGCGGTCCCGCGTAGATACTGTCGATCACCGGATACGACCGCGCCGGGTCGAACCGCGACGGCCGGAAGATCACCCCGTAGACGTCGGTCACGCCGTCGCGCGCCTTCGCCGTGAACCGCTCTGGGAACGGCACACCGGTCGCCGCCAGTGCCTCGACGTCCGCCCGCTCGACCTCCAGTACCTCCGCCCCCGCCGCCGTCCTCAGCGTCGTCACCGGCGGCAGATCGACGCGGGAGGCCGTGTCGAGGAAGAACCGGCCCGAGGGCGAAAAGCTTGCCACGTGGAACGCATCGTCCGGCGTCAGCACCTCCACGTCGCCTCCGTCGAGCGAAACCCGATAGAGGTGCTCGTCGTACGGATCGTGCCCCGGCTCCCGGCCGACGGCGGTGAAGTAGACGGCGCGCGCTTTCTCGTCCACGTGCACGACCTGGGCGACGTTGAACGGTCCGGACGTCAGTTGCCGCACCAACTCGCCCGTCTTGCCGTCGTACAGGTAGAGGTGCGCCCAGCCGTCGCGGTGCCCGTACCAGACGACCTCGGCGCCGCCACCGATCACGCGGACGTTGACGGCCGCCCAGTACAGGTACGGATCGATCCCGCGCTCCGACCGCTCCTCGACGACAAGACGCGCCGCCCCGGTCCCCGTCTCGATCTCCGTCAACCGGTACGCCAGGTATCCGCGATCCCGCGTCAGCAAGTAGACCCGCTCACCACCCTTCCCCCACCAGACGAAGTTCTCGTTGAGGGGTGACCCGTAGTAGAGCATCGGCAGCGGATCGATTGCCGCCTTGGTCCCCGTCCCCGCCTCGACGTCGAAGGACCAGACCTCTGCCTTCGGCACCTTCTCGTCGCCCGGCAGCGGATAGGCGTAGCTGTGCAGCATCGGCCGCACACTCCCGTCTTTCGGCAGCGACTGCACCAGGTGAAACCGCAACGCCTCCCGCTCGTCGATCCGGCAACTCAGCACCCGCTTGCTATCGGGCGACCACAGCGCGATCGGCTTTGCCGGGTCGTCGATCCCGGCCGACGCCAGCGGCGAGACGAGGGCCGCCCCGTAGCCGTTGCCTTCCTCACCATCCCGCGTCAGTTGCCGTTCCTCACCGGACGCGGCGTCGCGCACCCACAGATCGTGCTCGCGTGTGAACGCTTCCCATTTCTCGTCGGGAGAGCGCACGACATCATCCGCGGGTGCCTTTGCTTCATCACCACGCGTGCAGCAGTAGCTCGTCAGGTCGCACGCCCATTTGACCTTATCGACGGCAAACCGAACCGTCCGCCCATCGTCGCCGAACTCGATCTCGGCAAACGGCAGTCCGTCCGCCGCGTACGGCAACCCGGTGGCCGCGGAGAGCGCGGCCGCCAGCCGCGCGTGATCGAACGCCGGTTCCTTCACCCCCCGCTCGGCATCGACTTTGGCGAACTCGACGCCGTCCCGCCGCGCCGCCCGATACCAGAACGATTCGCTCCCCTCGATCCAGTGCGGTTCGACGCTGACGCCGAAGACCAACTTCGCGGCGTTCCAGGGCAGGAACCGCTCGGCGCGGGCGTAATCGTCCCAGGCCGACGCGTCCGCTCCGGAACGCGCCTCAGCACGCCCGTCGGAAACGGTCACCAAGATCCTCCAATGCGAGTGCCCGCGCGCCGCCCAAATAGGCGGCGCGCGCTATCCGCCAGCCGATCGAGGGTGCCTTTCACAACCGCCCTGAACCCGTGCGGTCCCAGCCCCCTTCAGGGGGCTTCGTCGGTTGAGCCCGAGGCTAAAGCCTCGGGTCCTGGCGGCGCCCTTCTACTCGACCCACGCCTTGCCGAGTTCGAGGATGCGGCCGGCGTGCGTCAACTGGTAGTCCTTGAGCCGCGGCAGGATCGCGTGGATCGTCGCCGCGTGCCAGAGCCAGACGGCCAGTTGGTTGTCCTGGAAGATCGTCTGGGCTTGCTTGGCGATCTCCTTGCGCTTCTCTTGATCGAGCTCGACTTCGAACTGGTCGCCGAGCGCCTGCAACTGGTCCCGGACTTTGACCAGATCGGGGTCGGTGGCGTCGTCGATCTGGGTGATACTCCAGTAGGAGTCTGGCACCCACGACGCCTGGATGGGGCTGGTCGCCGCCATGATCGACCCCTGCTGGTGGTAGGTGACGTTCCAATCGCCCTGGTTCTGCCGCCACTGGTCGAGGTAGGCATTCCACTCCAGCGACGAGATCTTGGAGTCGATCCCGATCGCCTTGAGCTGCTCCTGGATGATCTGGTTGTAGAGGCTCCAACCGGCGAAGTCGGTCGAGAAGATGTTGACCGTCAGCGGTTGCCCGTCTTTCTGGCGAATGTCGCCGTCGCCCATCACCCAACCGGCCTCGTCGAGGATCTTGCCGGCCTCGTCCGGGTCGTACTCGACGCTCGGCACGTCCGCGTTGAAGAAGGGCGAATCGCTGGTGACGCCCGCCTGCGACTTCTCGGCGTACCCGAACAGGACCGTCTTGATGATGGTGTCGCGGTCGATCGCGCGGGCGATCGCCTTGCGGACCGCCAGCTCGGAGGTCGGCGGCTTGGAGGAGTTGAGGCTGATGAAACTCGTGCCCGGGGAGATGCGCTGGTCGATCGTCGCGCCCTTGTCTTTCAGCTCGCCGACGTCCTTCGGATCGACCAGGATCGAATCGACGGTCTTGGCCTCGATTTCGAGTTTTTGCACACTCGGATCGGGGATGACGCGGATCTTGACCCCGTCGAGCAGCGGTGCCCCGCCCCAATAGGCGTCGTTGCGCACGTAGTTGATCTCGCTGCCGGGTTCGTAGGAGTCGAACTTGAAGGGTCCGGTGCCGACCGGTGGGTTGCCGTAGTTGTCGGCGCCCTGGGCCTGATAGGCCGTCGGGCTGACCTGGGCGGCGCCCCACTGCGCGAACCCCTCGTAGGCGAAGTTGGGTCGGACCTCCTTGAGGACGATCTTGGCCGTCAGGTCGTCGACCACCTCGACGTGGTCGACCGGTTCGTAGGTGGCGTACCAGGTCGAATCGGGGAGGTCGATGTTGCGCTGGATGTTGAACTTGATCGCGTCGGCGTTGAACGGGGTGCCGTCGTGGAAGGTGACGCCGTCGCGCAGGTGGAGGGTGTAGGTGAGACCGTCTTCGGAGACTTCCCAGGCGGTCGCCAGCCCCGGTTGCAACTGCTCCGACTCGTCGAAGGTGAGGATCCGGTCGTAGAGGTGGATCAGCGCTTCCCAGGTCGGCCAGGTCGCGCTCGAAACGTCCCAACTGAGCGGATTGGCATTCACCGCTTGAACGGCGGTGCCGCCCGGTTTGCCGGTTTGGTCCTGCGCGGCGAGCACCGCGCCGGGCGCGCCGAGCATCTGCGCCGCGGTGCCGGCGGCAACCGCGGTGCGAAGGAGCGTGCGTCGACTCAGGGAAGTGTTGAGGAGATCGCCGCCGAGATCACGGGATGACTGCTCGCGGGTCATGACTCTTCCCTCCGAAGCTGTTGACTGGTCGCTGTAGTTGCCGCCAGGTTGTCCTCATCGCCGCTGTCTCATCGTCCTCCTTTCCCCCGGCGCTGCCTTGTCGCGTTCCGGTTTGACCGCGCGTCACTTGATGCGCGGGTCGAGGGCATCGCGGAAGGCGTCGCCGATCAGGTTGAGCGACATCACCGTCACGAAGATGGCCAGTCCGGGGATCAGCATCAGGTGGGGGGCTTCGGCGAGGTAGCCGCGTCCGTAGCTCAACATCGCCCCCCATTCCGCCGTCGGCGGTTGGACACCGAGACCGAGGAACCCGAGACCGGCCGTCGTCAACAGCGAGCCGGCCACACCGAGTGTGGCGTAGACGATGATCGGCGCCGTGCTGTTGGGGAGGAGGTGGCGAAAGATGATCCGCGTCCGGCTGGCACCCATCGCCCGCGACGCCTCGACGAATTCCTGCGATTTCAGGGCGAGGACACACGAGCGGACAATCCGCGACAACGTCGGCGTCCCCCAGATCGTCAGCGCGACGATCAGGTTGAACAGCCCCGGCCCCATCACCGCGACGATCAGGATCGCCAGCAGGATGCCCGGAAAGGCGTACATGACGTCGACGAACCGCATCGACAGGGTGTCGGCCCACCCGCCGAAGTAGCCGGCGATCAACCCCAGCAGGGTGCCGAGGATGACGCCGCCGGCGGTCCCGACGAACCCGATGAAGAGCGAGATGCGGGCCCCGTAGAGGAGGCGCGAGAATTCGTCGCGCCCGAGTTCGTCCGTCCCCAACCAGTGCACCGACGACGGCGACTGCAACCGCCCCAACAGGTGCTGCTCGGTCGGGTCGTAGCTGGCGATCAGCGGGGCGAAGAGCGCCGCGACGCCGATGAGCAGCAGAAAGACGGCGCCGGCCAGCGCGAAGCGGTTGCGGAGCAGTTCGCGCCGGACGCGATGGGCATGGCTGGCGCGCGGCGCCGGTTCTTGGAGGGCGAGAGTCGGGGCCGGCCGGGCGCCGGCGACCTGGTCTTGCTGCGGTCGAGAGACGTACTCGACGGCCAAGAAACCCCTCCTGCTCACGTCGCCGCCCCGGCGCGCGTTCGGCCGCGAGACCGTGCGATCACTCGAAGCGGATGCGCGGGTCGATGTAGACGAGCATCAGGTCGGTTAGGAGGTTGCCGAACACGAACCCGATCGCGATCAGCAACACGGTGGCCTGGACCACTGGGAAATCCCGCCCGTTGACCCCGTCGATCAGGTAACGGCCGATGCCGGGCCAGGCGAAGACCGTTTCGACGATGACGGCGCCGCTGAGGATGAACCCGAAGTTGAGGCCGAGGATGGTGACGATCGGGATCAAGGCGTTGCGCAGCGCGTGGCGGACGATGACGACGCGATCGGCCAGTCCTTTCGCGCGCGCGGTCCGCACGTAGTCGTTGTTGATCACTTCGAGCATGCTCGACCGCGTGTACCGGGCCAACCCGCCGGCGCTCCCGAGCGCGAGGACCGTGACCGGCAGCACGAGGTGCCGGATACCGTCCCAACTCGTGGCGGAGCCACCGAGCCCCGACGGCGGAAACCACGGAATGCGGACCGCAAAGAGCAGCATCAACGTCAGCGCGAGCCAGAAACTGGGCATGGAGACGCCGAGGAGGGCGAGGAACATGGCGACGTTGTCGATCACCGTGCCCCGGTAGACCGCGGAGAGGACGCCGACCGTGATCCCGATGACCGAGGAGACGAAGAGTGAGATCAGACCGAGGCGAAGGGTGTGCGGGAGGCGCCGTTCGAGGTCGAATCTGACGGAACTCCCCTCGCGCAACGAATACCCGAGATCGAGTTTGGAGAGCTTGCGAACGTAGTCGTAGTACTGGACGTAGAGGGGATCGTCGAACCCGTATTTTTCGTTCACCCGTTGTTCGAGTTCGGCACTCTTTTCCGGGGGCAGATCGGGTGGGATGAAGAGGGAAACCGGGTCGCCCGGTGCGAGGTGCATCGCGAAGAAAACGAGTGTGATCGCCCCGAAGATGGTGGGGATGGCGAGGAGCAGTCGCTTGACGATGTACTGCTGCATGGTGCCTACCGGCGTTGTGTCTGCGGCTGTACGATCGGTTACTTGACCGCTGTGAGGGGCTTACACTACCATCGCCGGGAGCCCAGGTCAATGTCTTTGGGCGCCCGAAATTCGTCGCGGTGAGCGAGGCCCGCGTGACGGTGACGATCGCGCGAGACGAAGAGACGGCGACGGCGCCGCGTCAACCGCAGGCGCAAACCGCCTACGATTTGATCAAGCGCGCCATCATCCGCTGCGATCTGGCGCCGGGGCAGCAGATCACCGAGGAACAACTGGCCGAGCGCTTCGGCTTCGGCCGCGCCGCCGTCCGCCCCGCCCTCAAACGCCTCTACCAGGAGCAACTCGTCCAGACGGTCACCCGCCAGCGCTACGTCATCCCGCCGATCACCCTCAAAGACGCCTACGACCTCTTCGAGCTGCGGCTCTTGCTCGAACCGGTCGCGGCCTGCCGCGCCGCCGGCCGCGTCGATCCCATCCAACTCCGCCGCCTCGACGAGTTGTGTCGCGCCCAATACCAACTCGGCGACCGCGACAGCGCCGAGGCCTTTCTCCGCGCCAACGCCGAGTTCCACGTCACGATCGCCCGCGCCTCCGGCAACGCCATGCTGGCCGAGGTCATCGCCAACCTGCTCGACCGCGAGCAACGCCTCAACCACCTCAGCCACATGCTCCAGGACCGCAACGACGCCGCCTACCACGAGCACCACGACCTCGTCGAAGCCCTCGTCGCCGGCGACGGCGAACGGGCCGAGCGCGTCATGGCCGACGGCATCCGCTCCGCCCGTACCTTCGTGGTCGACGCCCTGACGTCGAGCCCGAGTATTCAACTGGCGAACGTGACGGCACCCAGCCGCAATGCCCGCACCCTCACCGGCGTCGGCAGCAGGACCTGACGACGCGTCCGCCCGTCGTCTCGTAGTAGGGACGGGGTCGCCTACACCCGCAGATGCCGCCGCGGCCAAAACCACCACGCCGTCACCACCGCCGCCAACACCGACCCCGCCAAACCAAGTGCCAGATCCCCGAGGGTGTCGGTGTACGCGGTCGCCAGCTCCGGTGAGTTGCGGACGAACGTGAAGTACTCGGCGAACTCCCAGAGCACCGCCGTCACGCACCCGAACCCGACCGCCAACCCCGCCGTGGTCAACTTCCCCAGCGGCAACCGCAGCAGCAATTGTCCAAACCCGGCCACCAGGATCGCCCAATTCAGGAAGTGGTTGAAGTCGTCCCACCACTCGATCGTGTCGTACAGATTCAACGCGTTTCCCGCCGTGTCGATCAAGAACGGCAACACCACCAGGATGTCGAGCGCATACGGGTACGCCGGCGCCTTCCCGCGGCGCCGGCCCACGATCCACCAGCAGACCGGCACCACCAACGTCGAGAGCGGGTACGTGAGCGCCCGCCCCACCATCGCCTTCCCCTGAAACTGCGGCAAATCCGATCGGATCACCGCGAACAGGAGCAACCCGACGAGGGCGGCCTTGACCGCGAGGTCGATCCAGAACGCCACCGGGCGCGCGGCCGCCGCCTGCACCATCCCGAACCGGTGACCGGCGCCTTCGACCGCCATCGCCGACCTCCCGCCGTGGTCGCTCTGTTCATGTATTCCGCTGCCGATATGACACCCACGCTACACCCAATTGGGACGGACCACAAGTGGAGGTCTTTACGGGCGGGGCAACGCCATTGGCGATCGCGGGGCACTCGGATCGAGGGTCACGTACGGCTCAGTCACCCTTCTCCCGCTCCGATCCGGCATCCGGCGCGGCGGCCGGGGCCGTGCCGCCCCTCGCAACGCCCTGCCCGGCGCTCGGATAGTCCACGATCAATAGCCCGCGCCACCGCCGAACTCCCACCCGTGCTACGCTGCCGACGAGGAGGATCGTCGATGCCACGCCAACTTTTACCCCACGATGAGGAAGTAGCCGAGCGGATCGTTGCGGCGGGCGAATTCGAGGTTGTCGACCAGGTAATCGACGCGGCGCTCCGTCTGCTCGAGGACCGACAAGGGCGCCTGCGTTGGCTTCGCGCGGAACTGGCCACCGGAGAGGAACAGGAGCGCCGGGGTGAACTGGTCGAATACACGCCGGACTTCAGGGACCGCCCGATGAGGGAGCACATCATCTTCGATCGCGCCACGGATGAGGCGATTGTCGTTCGTCGAGTCTTCCACGCCCGCCGCAATCTCAACGATCTCGGTGTCTGACGACCCGAGACGCGACTTCACCGAAGAACCGTGAACGCTGTGCTTTCTGACCTCGCTCTCATGGACCTGCACGCCGCTGCCCTCTTCCGCCACGATGCGGCCGGGCGCATCGTCACGACCAACGAACCGGACGGCGACCGCGCCCCTCGCCTCTACCTCGGCCGCACCACCGCCGGCAATCTCTGGCGCTTCCGCGACGATCTGCCGACCGACCTCGTCCGCGAGCTGGACGCCATCCTCACCCTGGAACCTGCCGCCGCCGACCTGCACCAGCCGGCTGCCTGCCTTGCCGCCCTCCACGATGCACTCGCCAACCACGCTCCGGTCGTCGACACCGAGCAAGGACCGGCCTGGTATTTCCCCGACGCGATCGCTCCGCCGTCGAACGTCGTGACGATCCTGCCTTCGACGCGGCACCTGCTCCGGGAGCACTCTCCCTACACCGCCGAACACCTGGAAGATCTGCAACCCTGCCTCGCCGTCGTCGAGGACGACGTCGCCGTCTCCATCTGCGCCACCGTCCGCCTCACCGCCGCCGCCGCCGAAGCCGGCGTCGGCACGGTCCCGGCCTATCGCGGGCGCGGCTACGCAACCGCCGTCACCGCCGCCTGGGCCAACGCCATCCGCCAATCCGGCCGCATCCCCCTCTACAGCACCACCTGGGACAACACCGCCTCGCGGGGTGTCGCGCGCTGTCTCGGCCTCATCCCTTACGCCACCGATTGCTCCCTGACCTGACGCTCAGCCGATTCGGTGTTCCTGGTAGAGTGGACCGCATGGACTACGCCCTCGACCGCTTCCGCCAGCAGGCGCGCGCCGCCATCCTCGCCACCGGCATCGTCGCCGAGGAGGACGTCGAACTCGTCACGCCCAACCCGAACGTGCCCGCCGATCTCGCCTTCCCCCTCTTCCGCGCCGGCAAGCGCCTCGGGACGCCGCCGCCCCGACTCGCGGTCGACCTCGCGGCCGCGATCCACCCGACAGCCGATGGACTGCTCGGTGCCGCCGTCGCCTCCGGGCCGTATCTCAATCTGACGCTGAACATGCCCCGGTTTGCCGCCGAGGTCCTGGCCGAGATCGAGCGGCCCGGTCCCCGCTACGGCCACGACGACCTCGGGGCCGGGCAAACGGTCGTCGTCGACTACTCCGCGCCAAACGTCGCCAAGCGCATGCACGTCGGTCACATCCGCTCCACGATCATCGGTCAGGCGATCGTGAACATCCTCGGCGCGCTCGGCTACCGAACCGTCGGCGACAACCACCTCGGCGATTGGGGCAAGAGCTTCGGCGTGCTCCTGACCGGAATCGCCCACGAGGGAGTGCCGACCGGCGACGGCGAATCGCTCCTCGCCTCCCTCGAATCGCTCTACGTCGACTACAGCGGACGCGCCGGGCGCGATCCCGCCCTCGACGCGGAATCCCGCGCCTGGTCGCTCCGCCTCGAACAGGGCGACCCCACCGCCCGCCAAATCTGGCAACACGCCGTCGATTTGACGGCCGGCGCCAACCAACCGAGCTACGACCGCCTCGGCGTCCATTTCGACCACGCCTACGGCGAGAGTTTCTACGAGCCGATGCTCGCCGACCTCGTCCAGGAGGCCCTCGCCAAGGGCGTCGCCCGGCCCGGCGAAGGCGGGGCGGTGGTCGTCGACCTCGGCGACGGACTCCCGACGTTCCTCCTCCAGCGCGGCGACGGCGGTACCCTCTACCACACCCGCGACCTCGCCACCATCGTTTTCCGGTTGCGAGAGTTCGATCCATCAAAGATCGTCTACGTCATCGGCGAACCGCAAACGCTCTATCTGCGCCAACTTTTCGCCCTCGCCCGCCCCCTCGGCTACGCGCGCGACGTCGAGTTCGTCCACGTCCCGTTCGGCAGCGTCGTCGACGCCACCGGTCGAGCCCTTTCTACTCGCCGCGGCAACATGCTCTACCTGCAGACCCTCCTCGACGAAGCGCACGCCCGTGCCCGTGCGGTGGTCGATCGCTCCGGCGTCGACCTTCCGAACACGGAGAAGGAGGCGATCGCCGAAATCGTCGGCGTCGGTGCCGTCGTCTACAACGACGTCTCCCAGAATCCGCGCCGGACCATCACCCTCGATTGGGACAGCATGCTGAATCTGGAGGGGAACAGCGCCCCGTACATCCAATACATGTACGCCCGCTGCCGTTCGATCCTCCGCCGCGCGGCCGACGAGTCTCCCCCGGAAGTCGCAGGTGCGGTTCCACCGGTCGGTCTCGTCTCGCCGCTCCACCCCAGCGAAGCGGCCCTGGTCAAACACCTCGCCCAACTCCCGATCGGCATCCGCGCCGCCGGTGCCGACTTCGCCCCGAGCGAAATCGCCGGTTGGGCGTACGCCACGGCACGCGCCTTCGCCGCTTTCTACCGCGACTGCCCCGTGCTTCAGGCTGCCGAATCGGAGCAGCGCGCCGGACGGCTCCGCCTCGTCGCCGCAACCGCACGAGCCCTGGAAAACGGAACGGCCCTCCTCGGCATCACGATGCCGGACCGCATGTAGGCGACGCCAAGTTACATCTCAATCGCCGATCTATCGACGCCGATCAATTAGAATGGACAGCCGGTTTCTGGACTCTCTGGTCGGACGCGGGGCGAGGGACGAGGCAACCCATGTCCACCGACGCGATCCATGGCTCCGTTGGGGCGCCCATCCCGTTGCACCCGGTCGAGCCGATCGGCCGCGATCGGCTCGTCCTGCCGCCGCTCCCCCGGCCCTTGACCAGACTCATCGGGCGGGATCGCGAGTCGGCCGAGATCGCCGCGCTCCTTCAACTCCCGGACGTACCGCTCCTCACGCTGATCGGACCGGGCGGCGTCGGCAAGACGCGGTTGGCACTGGAGGTTGCCCGCACGCGCGCGGATGCATTCGTCGATGGCGTCCTCTTCGTCCCGCTCGCGGCGATCGCGGACCCCGACCTCGTCGCAACGACGATCGCGCGGGCAATCGGGGTCGTCAGCGGGGCGGGGCAACCGCTCGGCGATCGCCTGGTCGTCGCCTTGCGCGGACGGCGTCTGCTGCTTTTCCTCGACAACTTCGAGCAGATCGTCGATGCGGCGCCGTTCGTCGGCGATCTGCTGCGTGCGTGCCCCGAACTGACCGTGCTCGTCACCAGTCGCGCCCTCCTCCGCATCGAGGGGGAGCGGGCCTTCGTGCTCTCGCCGTTGCCGCTGTCGGAACCGGCACGCGCCGACCAGCCGGCCGCTTCGCCCGCCCCCGCCGTCGAGTTGTGGCTCGAACGCGCCCGCGCCATCGACCAAACCCTGGCGCCGTCGCCCGACGACCTGACGGCGATCGCCGCGATCTGCCGCCGCGTCGACGGTCTCCCGCTCGCCATCGAGTTGTCTGCCGCCCACGCGAATCTGCTGAGCCCTGAGGAAATCCTCACCCGCCTCGACCATCGGCTGTCGGTTCTCGTCGATGGACCACGCGACCGCCCGCAACGCCTGCAAACCATGCGCTCGGCCATCGCCTGGAGCTACGACCTCCTCGACCCCGCCGCCCAGCAGACCTTTCGCGCGCTGGCAACCTTCGCCGGCGGCTGCACCATCGAGGCGGCGGAGGCCGTCGCGGGGAGTGCCGAGCTTCGAGCTTCGAGCTTCGAGCATGAGCACTCCGCCGCGGTCGCCGCCCTCGTCGACCACTGCCTCGTCCAGCGGACGCGCGACGAACGTGGTCGGACGCGCCTCGTCGTGCTCGAAACGATCCGGGAGTATGGGTTGGAGCAACTGGCGGCCGAGGGCGAGGAATCGCGGGTGAGGTCACGGCACGCGGCATACGTCCTCGCCCTCTTCGAGCGGCTGAAACAGCGCGCGGAGGAGGGCGACGAACTCGAAAGTTCGCGCGCCGCCGACGCCGAACTCGACAACGTCCGCGCCGCGCTCGCCTGGTTGCACCAGCACGGACCGGCCGCGGATTTCATCCGTCTGGCCGTCCTCTTGACCGGCTATTGGGACGGCCACGGTCTCCTCCAGGAAGGGGTCGACTGGTTGACGCGCGCCGTCGCGGCGGCGGACCCGGCCGGACCTTCGTTCGAGCGCGCCGCGGCACTCGCCAGCCTGGGCGAACTCCTGCTCCGCCACGGCGAAGGCGCCACCGCCGAGTCCCACCTCGCCGAAGCCGCGGCGCTGTTCGCCGCGAACGGAGAGGCGGTCGGTCGCGCCCATGCCCTCACGCTCCTCGGCGCCGCGAGCGAGGACCGCGGCGACACCGCGGCGGCGCGCGTGTGGTACGAGGAAGCGGTCGCGATCTACCGCTCGCTCGGGGTCAATCCGTCCTGGCGGCCGATCGCGACCGCACGGCTTGCCGACAACGCCTTTGCCCGCGGCGGCGTCGAGGAGGCGACGCGGTTGGCCGAGGAGGCCGTCGCCCTCGCCCGCGATGGCAACTTCCCCTACGGACTCGCGCGGGCGCTCGCGGTCGCCGGCCACGCCGTCGCCGCGGAATCCCCGCCGCGAGCCGCGGCGGCGTTCGCGGAGAGTCTGGTCGAAGCGCGCGCGATCGGATACCGCGCCGGCCAGGCCGACGTCCTCGTCGGTGCCGCGGCCGTCGCCCACGCCCTCGGCGACCCGGCCACGGCCGCCCGCTACCTGGGTGCGGCCGACCGCCGGCGGGAAACGCTGGGGATGCGCCGGCTCATCATGCACCGGCACTTCCGCCGCGTCGGCGATCTGGTCCGCACCGGCCTGGGCAAATCGTTCGACGCGATCACCGCCCAAGGGCACGGGCGACCGTTCGACGAAGTCCTCGACGAGGCATCCGCCTTCCTCCAGGGTGCCGCCGCGCCGCCTCCTCGCGAGCCGGCGTCCGAAGCAGCCGCCTACCACCTGACCGACCGCGAGTGGCAGATTCTCCGCTTGCTCGTCGAAGGGCTGACCAATCCCGAGATCGCCGACGCCCTCTCGATCAGCCGCAAAACGGTCGCCAACCACGTCACCGGTGTCTTCGCCAAACTCGGCGTCGAGACCCGGTCGGCGGCCGTTGCCCACGCGATCCGGCTCGGTCTCGTCTAACGCTGCTGTCCTACCGAGGCGCCGACCGGGAACACCGTCCTACCCTCCATTTACCACCGTCCACGGAATCGGGAACATTGCCCGATGCGCCAACCCGCGCCGCCCGTCAGACTCGGGGCCAGACCCGCCACCGGTCTGCGCGGTCACGCACGCATCACGGGCGCCGCCGATCGCGCTGCCCGCATCGGCAGAAAGGGGCTAGATGGACGGCGACCGCTTCGATGCCCTGGCACGCTCGCTCGTTTCGGTTCACTCACGCCGGGGCGTGATCGGCGCCATCCTCGGCCTGGGCACCGCCGGCGCCGTCGGTCGCCTCGGCCGGGACGCGGCGGCCCGCCAACTCCCGGGCACTTGCCGCCGCATCGGGGCCGCCTGCTCGGATAGCCGGCCTTGTTGCCCCACCGATTCCCCCTGCACCGAAAACGCCTGCCTTCCCGTCCCCTTCCTGCCGATGCGGCGATGCTTCCATCGCGTCCTCCCCGCCGGCACGTCCTGTCCGACCGACAACAACCGCTGCACGGACGACGTGTGCGACGGCCACGGCCGCTGTACCCATCCTCCTGCCGTCACCTGCGCGCCCCCCGACGCCTGCCACCAGCAGGGGGTCTGCAATCCGGCGACGGGCGCCTGCGGCTACGCGCCCAAACCGGACGGCAACCCCTGCAGCGACGGCAACGCCTGCACCAACACCGACACCTGCCAGAACGGCCGCTGCACCCCCGGCACCGACGTCGTCTGCCAACCGCAACCCTGCCACGCGCCGGGTGTCTGCAACCCCGCCACCGGCGCCTGCGAAGACACCCCGCTCGCCGACGGCACCGCCTGCGACGACGGCGATCTCTGCACGCCCAACGATGTCTGCAAGGCAGGTCGATGCGTCCCCGGCGACGCGGTTTCGTGCACGCAAGATCGGCCCTGCGCCGACGTCCGGTGCGATCCCGCGTCAGGAAAATGCGACCTGATCGTTCCCCACCAGGACGGCACCGACTGCGACGACGGCGACCTCTGCACGGGACCCGACGCCTGCTATGCCGGCGCGTGCGTTTCAGGCGACCGAACCGTCTGCGACCAGCCCGACGCCTGCCACGAATCCGGCATCTGCAACCCGCAAACCGGCACATGCACCTTCGAACCCAAGACCGACGGGACCTCCTGCGGGCCCTGTCGCGAGTGCCAGTCCGGTTCCTGCCAACCGGTCCCGGCGGCGACGATCTGCGCGGCGCAGGGCAAGAATTGCGATTCGATCCCGGACGGCTGCGGCGGCACGGTCGACTGCGGCACGTGCTCGGCCCCACAGACCTGCGGCGGCGGCGGTGTTGCGAACGTCTGCGGCTGCTCAACCACCACCTGCGCCGCCCAGAACGCGGTCTGCGGCACCGTCTCGGACGGCTGCGGCGGCACCCTCAACTGCGGCACCTGCGACGGCGGCTTCGTCTGCTGCGGCGGTCGCTGTCTGCTCGGCGCCTGCTGCAACGACAGCGACTGCGGCGGCAGCCGCCATTGCTGCTCCGGTCTCTGCCTCGACTGCTGCCGCGACAGCGATTGTGGCACCGACGCCTTTTGCGACGTCGGCACCTGCACCCCGATCTGCCATACGAACGACGAGTGTCCGACCGATTTCCGCTGTTGCCCGCCGGGCAGCGTGTCCCAACCCGGAAGCTGCGCGCGGTGCTGCGACAACACCGACTGCACCGGCGGTCTGTCCTGTTGCGGTGCCATCTGCCAAGCGCGGTGCGAGTAACGCTCCGCACGGGAGGTTGCCATGGACGGTCAACGTTTCGACGCCCTGACGCGCGCGATGGTCGATCGGTCCACGCGACGCCGGTTCTTCCGGCTCGTCGCCGGCGGAACGGCCTCGTTGTTCGCCGTCGCCCGCGCCGTCGAGGTCGACGCCTCGGCGCCAAACGACCTCAGACAACCCAGATCGCCGCGGCAACCGGGCCGCTGTCGCGCGGGACGCAGCGTCCCGTGCGGCGACGAGTGCTGTCCCGACGACAACGTCTGCCTTGCCGGTGGCAGTTGCGCCCCGGCCGGCGCCACCGCCTGCGATACGGGCTACTGCCCGGCCGATCAGACCTGCGCGGGGTCCGCCTGCTACCCGAACGGAGCAGACCTTTGCGGCAGCGGGTACTGCCCGACGTCGAAGCGGTGCTGCGACGGCGACTGCGTCAACCTCCTGACGAGCGAAGCCAACTGCGGCGCCTGCGGCAACCGATGCCCGCCGGCGCCGTGCCGCTCCGCCGTCTGCAACGACGGCGTCTGCGAAACCATCCCCAACCCGGCCCGCAACGGCCGCCGCTGCGACGACGGCGACGCCTGTACGACGGACGATGTCTGCCAGGACGGTGTCTGCGCGGGCACGCCAACTGTCTGCAATCCGGACGACCAGTGCACCACGGCCGCGTGCGATCCCGCGACCGGCCAGTGCGTCCAGACGCCGGTGGCCGACGGCACCGCCTGCGACGACGGCAACCCGTGCACGCGCGACGATGTCTGCCAGGGCGGCGTCTGCGCGGGCGTCGAGTTGCCGTGTGCCGCCGGTGTGATCTGCGGCGACGTCCGCTGCAACCCGGCGACCGGGAACTGCGACCTGATCGTCCCGAATCCGGACGGTACTCCGTGTGACGACGGCGATCTCTGCACCGGAAAGGGCACCTGCGAGTCCGGTACGTGTTTGCCAGGAGACCCAATCGCGTGCGATCCGCCCGACGACTGCCATGCACCGGGCGTCTGCGATCCGATGACCGGCCAGTGCACCTACGCGCCAGCAGCGGACGGGACGCCGTGCGACGACCACGATCCCTGCACGTTCAACGACGTTTGCATCGCCGGTGTTTGCGTGGGTACGCCGCGCGATTGCCGCGGGTCGGACGGCCCCTGCGCGGTCGGTCGCTGCAATCCCCAGAGCGGCGGCTGTGAACCGTCCCCGCTCGACGACGGCATACCGTGCGAGGACGCCGATCCCTGCACGACCACCGGCGTCTGTCGGGACGGTGTCTGCCAACCCGGTCCACTGATGGAGTGCCCGCCCTGCCAGACGTGCGCCGGCGGCACCTGCGTCTCGATCTGCGCTGCCGGCGACGTCTGCGTCGGGACGACCTGCTGCACCCCGGAAGCCGACGCCTGCGGCCGGCTGGGCGTGCATTGTGGCTCCGTCACCGACAACTGCGGCCGCACCGTCGGCTGCGGCGGTTGCCCCGCCGGCCAGTCCTGCACCAACGGCTTCTGCTCCGGTGGTGGCGGCGGTTGCTTCGTCGCCGGGACGCGGGTCGCGATGGCGGACGGCACCTCGAAACCGATCGAGTTCGTCGCGCCCGGCGATCGGGTCTTGGGTCGCGACGGCCGCGTCAACCGCGTCCTCGCCGTCGCCCGACCGGTCCTCGGCGACCGGCGCCTCTACGCGCTCAACGGTGGCACCCCCTTCGTCACCGCCGGTCACCCATTCCTGACGGACGAAGGCTGGAAGTCGATCGACCCGACCGCGACTTCGAAGGAGGTTCCCGGTCTCCCGGTCGATCGCCTCGTGCCCGGCGATCGGTTGATCGCGCTGCAGGTGGCCGTACCGGCATTGGTCGGCGCGAGCGCACCCGACGACGCGATCGAGATCCGCCAGTCTCCGATCCTCCTGTCCGGCATCGCCGGTCACGCCGCCGATCCGGCAACGGCCCTCTACAACCTCCGCGTCGACGGAGACCACAGTTACGTCGCCGACGATCTCATCGCGCACAACAAGGAGGGACCGTAACCGGCGCCGCGGGCGGGTCTTCGCGCCACTCGCGGAACTGGACTGACCGGGCGGGCAAGGTGCCCGCCCGATCTTCCGCGCGGCGGATCCTGTCTAGGCGGTGCTCAGGCGACGCGACTTTCTCGCATGCTACGATGGGGCGAGAAAGGAGGTCGATCGCCACCGATGACCAACCGCCTGCTCCATCGTCCCGATCCGATCGTCGTCGGCGACGAAACGGACCTTTCCCGCCTGCTCGACGCGGCGACATCCGCCCCGGTTCGTCTGGAGCGCAACGGCATCGTCTACCGCCTGGAACGCGAAGAGAACGACATCTGGGCCGACTACGATCCCGAGAAGGTCCGCGAAGGGCTACGGCTCTATGCCGGTAGCTGGAGCGACATGGACGCCGAGGCGTTGAAGGCCTATGTCTATCGCGGCCGCGAGGAAGGCACCCGCCCCCTTGACCGCCCGTGACGACGTATCTCGTCGACACCGACTGGCTCATCGACGCCATCGTCGGCGTGCCGGCTGCCCGCGTCCTGCTCAACCGCCTCAGCGGTGACGGCGTGGCGGTCAGTATGGTGTCCTTGGGTGAGCTCTTCGAGGGGGTTCACCTCTCGCCCGATCCTGCCGAACACCTGCGCTCTCTCAAGGGGTTCCTGACCGGTTACACCATCCTCAATTTGTCCGAAGCGATTATGGAAGAGTTCGGTCGAATACGCGCCGATCTGCGTCGCCACGGGATGCTCATCCCCGACCTCGACCTCTTGATCGCGGCAACCGCCCTTCACCACAATCTTTCCCTCGTCACCCGCAACGTGCGCCATTTCATCCGCATCCCTGGTCTGAATCTCTTCCAGCCATGACGCGCTCGGCCCTCAGAACGCACGCTCACGCCGCCGTGACTTTGGCACCAATAACGCGCCCAACGCCGTCGACTCGATGATTGCTGGCGATCCGAAGATATGCCTTTGTCGGGAGCCGAGGCATTTCCAAGAGCGGTGTGGCGATCCCGGTCATGCACCGAATCACGAAAGCGGTCATCGGCATTCGACTATAATGCACTCTCAGGGATAAGGGTCCAGACATCAGGTCGATTCTGGTTTCGATGCCGGCCGGGAAGTCACACGGATGCCTCGCGTACGAACTAACCCATTCGCGCTCGTGGCGGAAGACGCGGATTCTACCGATCGGGCGCTTCGTGATTATGAACGCGAGCTGATCTCGCTCGGCCGACTCGCGGAGATCCTTGGTCTGGACCGCGACCAGGCAACGGCACTCATCGCATCGCGGGGCCTGCCGCTGCGGATCGGTCCGAGAACCGCGGAAGAGGCGATCGAGGAGCTGCGAGTCATCGAGCGCGTCGAGTCGCAATGACCTGGGTCCTCGACACGACCGTCCTCCTCTACTTTGGCCGTTTCGAATCACTCTGGATCATCAAACACGCGCTCATCGATCCGAAACTCGTGGTGGACGAAGTCGTCGCGGAACTCCTGCGGCCGCCCACCGCGGTGAACCAGTTGCAAGCGGCACTGACTGACGGCTGGCTACGACGCCATCCCCTGTCGTCCGACGCCGAATTGGCATCGCTGGAAGCGCTCCATCAGCAGCGCCCGCGCCTGGGCAGCGGTGAGGCCGGCGGTCTGGCCGCGTGCATCGCCAACGGCTGGGCTCTGGTCTCGGACGACCAGGATGCGCGCCGCGTTGCGACGACGCACGGCGTGCCGGTGACCGGCACGATCGGCACCCTCCTCCGGGCGATTCGGCGAGAGATCATCGAGGTCGATCCGGCAGAAGCATTGCTCCGGCGGATGATCGAGGCGGGCTACCGCTCCCCGGTCGCGCAGCTCGCGAATTTGCTCGATTGCCGTTGAGCAACCGGAAGGAGACTCCGCCGTGACGATGCGGTCCAACGACGACATCCTCGCCGCCATCGCGCCCGGTGCCTTCGCATCCGAAATGACCTGAGACCCGGTGCTGGGTTGCGTCCAGGAGTGATGCCCGTGCTCAGGCGATGCCGAGTACCCGCGCGTGCTGGACGAGCGCCTCTTTGACGTGCTCGTCCCAGTAGTCCCAGGTGTGGGCGCCCGGATGCTCGGCGTAGTGGTGGGCCAATCCGATCTTGTCGAGGTGGGCGTGGAAATCCCGGTTGGATCCGATCAACTCGTCGTCCACCCCGCAGTCGAACGCGATCTCCGACCTCGTCGTCCCCCGCGCCACCCGGCTCGCGTGGCGGTAGACGTCGGCGTCCGCCGCATCTTCGACGAGGGCGGCATCGACCCGCTCCCCGATCATGAACGCCGACGAATGCGCCCAGATCGACGCGAAGCGGTCGGGATACTTCAGCCCGAGCCGCATCGCCCCGTACCCGCCCATCGACAACCCGCCGATCGCCCACGGTCCGGGCCGGACCCGGAAGTGCCGGTTCACGTGCGCCGGCAGATCTTCGATCAGCAAATCCTCGTAGCGCTGCTGCCACAGCCGGTCGCCCGACCGCCAGTTCAGATACCCCGACGTCCCGCCGTCCGGCAGGACCACGATCAGCGGGTAGTCGGCCACGTGCCTGACCAGATTGGACCGCTGGATCCACATGCTCTGGTCGTCGCTCAGCCCATGCAGTTGCAACAACACTGGAAACGGCCCCGTTCCCGCCTCCGGCAAGATCACCTCGTACGTGACGTGCTTGCCGAGCGCCGCACTCCGAAACTGCACACTCGCCACACCCATCGTCGCCCTCCTCTACCCGTGTGCCGTCTTCGCGATCATCTCACAGTCGACTCCACACGCGAGCGAAGGCAGTGGTGGGTGCGTTCGCGGTGCTCGTCCTACTTGTCGTCTTTTCCGTTATTCTCCTCGCGTCCCCGCCCGGTCTCCTTCTGCAACTCGTCGATCAACCGCGACGCCTCGGCCTTCGTCAAATCGGGATCGAGATCGGCCTCCGATTTCCCCGCCTGCTGCAACAGCGTCCCGAGGTACGATGCCTGCGGTCCCGTCATCGGCTCCCCACCCGTCGTCCACTCCTCGGGGTCCTTGACCGGATTCTGACTCTGCTCGGAGAGCTCCTTGATTGCCATCGTAGTCACCTCCTCAATGCGACGATTCCAGAGCTAGAACATATGTGCAAGTCCGTTGCCAACCGCCGTTCCCTCGTTCCCTTCGCCTCCCTATCGCACGACGTTGACCAATTGCCCCAGGCCCTCGATCTCCGCTTCCACGACGTCACCCGGTTTGAGGTAGGTCTGGGTGGCGTCGCCGACACCGCCGGGCGTACCCATGCAGAGCAGCGTCCCCGGTTCCAGGGTCACGAAGCGGCTTAAGAACGCCAGCGCTTCGGGGATGGTAAAGATCATCTCCCCGGCCGAGGAATGCTGGCGCAGTTCGCCGTTGACCCTCAACGCCATCTCCAGGCGACCGGGGTCGCCCGCTTCCTCCCGCGTGACGAGGTAAGGACCGATGGCGGCGAACGAGTCGCACCACTTGCCGAGGAGCCAATCGAACCATTCGTCGCCGTCGCGGGCCACTCGGCCTTCGGCAATCTTCAGACTGCGCGCCGAAACGTCGTTGAAGACGACGTAGCCAACGACGTGCTCCTCTGCCTGGTCGCCGGTGACGCGGTGCGCGCGCGTGCCGATGACGGCGGCGATCTCGATCTCGTAGTCGAGGGTGTCGGAATCGGCGGGGATCAGCAGCGGATCGCCGGTGCCGACGACGGCGGTAACCGGTTTGATGAAGGGGCGCGGGGTGATCCGGTTCTTGTCGACGGGCGCCGCACCCCCCTCGACGATGTGCGCCTGGTAATTGCCGGCAAGGAGGTACATCGCCGGCGGATCCGGGACCGCCGCCGTCAACCGGACCTCACCCTCCGGCCAGACCGGCAGCCGGCCGGCGGCCCCTTCCGCCGCCACCCGACGGGCAACCGCCATCCCGGTCTCACCCGCCCGCAACAGCGAGACGACGTCGGCCGGGATCCTGCAACCGAACGCGTCCGCCCCGTGAGCAAGATCGACGACCCCGCCGTCGACGGCGATCCCGGCGCGGCGGGTACCATCCGGTGTGACGTAGGTGCTGAGTTTCACTGTCTCCCCTCCATTGCCGGTTCACGCAATCGGCGGATCACCGCGTTCGTCGCGCGATTGCACTCCTGGCCATTGATCGTCGCGGGCGGTGACGTCGACGACGATGCCGTCCGGATCTTCGACTTTGAACGACTCCGTGGGAGGCGAACTCGGATCGTACGGTTTCGGATAGTCGACACCGTCGCAGACGATCGGGTAACCGAGATCGGTGAAGCGACGGATCGCCGCCGCGAGATCGTCGACCTTCACCCCGAGGTGGAGGTAGGCGAGCAGACCGGTGACGTGCGGTGGGCGCTCGGGACCGCGATGCTGGAAGAGGCGATAATTGTGGCAGCCGTCGCTGAGATCGTAGCAATCCTCCATCGTCCCGACGACACGCAGCCCCAACGCATCGCGCCAGAACGCGACGGAGCGTTCGAGGTCGGTGGCAGCGATGCCGACGTGTACCAGGGTCGTTCCGGCCATCGCGGTATCTCCCTTCACGAGACGAGCGCCCTCACGATCGGTCCTCCAGCCGGAGCAGGTGGAGATCGACCCGACCGTCGACGTCCGGATAGGTGTGGAGCACGCAGAGCAACCGGCCATCGCCGAGCGAAACGAGATCGGGGTAACCGCAGGGGCTGCCCGGCACGTCGGTCCTGTCGGCTCCGGCGTCGTAGAGGCGACCGATGTACCGCCAGGTTTCGCCGCCGTCGTCGCTGACGCTGCACCCGACGCCGGGGCGCGCCGCGTCGCCTTCTCGATAGGCGCAGAGGATGGTACCGGACCGGAGGCGATGCAGTTTGATGTTGGCGCCCTTGAATCCGGTGGGGCAAATCGGACGCCACGTCCTGCCTTCGTCGCGGGAGTGGGCAAAAACGCTTTCGCCGGTCACGAACTCGCGGATCACGGCGAGGAAACGACCGTCGGCGAGGCGGACGACGTCGAGATCGGCGAAGTCGCGATCGGACGCGGCGGCGATGATCGTCGGCGGCGCGAAGTCGTCGCCGCCAGGACCGGTAAACGTCACGCCGGCCCGCCAGCCGGTGTCGCGCCCGAGGGTGCCCATGCACGCCCAAAGGTAGCGACCATCGGCCAGGGGGTGGGGATTGCTGGCGCCGTAGAGCTCGGTCCAACAGGGGAAGAGGCGGATCTCCGGTCCGGGTTCGGACCAGGTCCGGCCGCCGTCGCGCGACGCGAGCGAGCAGACGTACCAGTCGGCGACGGGCTCGGGTCCACCGAGGGCGAAGTCGAGTTTGATCCGGCCGACGACGAGGCGGATCGGGTCGTCGCCGAGGCGGGCCAGACCGCCCATCGGCAGGCAATCCCAACCGGGTTGGGCGTAGAGGGGGACCGGCTGCGACCAGGTCTCGCCGTCGTCGTCGGAGCGGCTCAGCACGACGACGCCATCGTTGCGTCGCACCGGTCCGGTGCCCTGGCGAAAAGCCAGGAGAAGCTGGCCGTCGTCGAGGCGAGCGAGGCTGCCCATATTGCGTTGGCTGATTGCCGGTCCGCGGAAGAGCGTCCGGCTGTCGACGACCTCGATCGGACTACCGGCAAGAAGTCGATGATTCGGTGCCCCCACCCTGGCTCCCCCGATCGCGGTTGCCATTGTCTCAGACAGGTCTCGATCCGTCTTGACACGTTTGGCCGGTCTCCCTATCCTCCGCCGTCACTCCGGGATCGGATGGGTGCAAACCGGCAGGCGCGGAATCACGGGAGACGGCGCCCTGCCGCCGTCCGAACGCAGCGAGAAAGGTGGCGAGAATGGGTGAGCGCCGGCCCCTGCTCTGGGGACTCCTGGTGCAGATGGGGTTCAACACCTACGCCGATCGCGATGCCCCCGAATTCTGGGCCGTCTCCAACAACCCCTTCCTCAGCGCCAGTCCTGCCGTCCGCTTCGACCACGGACTCTGGCACGAACTGGGCGACGCGATGGTCGCGGCCGGGTTGAACGCGGTCGTGATCGCGCCGGCGGAGGCGGTGCGCTTTGCCTCCCACCCCGAACTCGCCGCCGAGGGGGCGATGTCGGTCGCCGAGTTGCGCACGGAGTTGGCACGGCTGCGGTGTCTCGGGATCGAGCCGATCCCGAAGATCAACTTCTCGACCGGCCACGACGTCTGGCTCGGTCCTTACGGCCGTGCCGTGTCGACCGACGCGTACTATCGCGTCTGCGCCGACCTGATCGCCGAGACCATCGAGATCTTCGACACCCCCCGCCTGTTCCATCTCGGTTACGACGAAGAGAATCTCGACAACCAGCGCGACTACGACTACGTCGTCATCCGCCAGCACGACCTCTGGTGGCACGACTTCCTCTTCTTCGTCGAGCAGGTCGAGCGGGCGGGCGTCCGCCCCTGGATCTGGTCCGACTACCTCTGGGATCACCTCGACGAGTTTGCCGCGCGGATGCCGCGCTCGGTCGTCCAGAGCAACTGGTACTACGACCCCAACTTCGACCTCGCCGCCGACGACGCGAACTACGAGCGTTCGCGCCAAACCCACACCAAGGACACGATCCGCGACCCGCGGACGCGCACGACACCGCTGCGCGGCTACCTCGAATTGGAGCGGCTCGGGTTCGACCAAATCCCGACCGGTAGCACCACCCACACCTACGGCCAGCCGGTCGACAACTTCGAAGGGACCGTCCCCTTCTGCGTCGAGCAGATTGCCCCCGAACGGCTGCTGGGGTTTCTCCAGACCGTCTGGCGACCGGTCGTACCGGCAGCCCGCGACCGCTTCCTGGCAAGCATCGAATCGGTCGGACGGGCGAAGGCGGCGTACGAGGCCGGCCCGTGAGTGGTCCCCCTCTGGCGCGCGAACCCGTGCCGAAGGCTTTGACGAGACCGCGATGTGCGCGCTGGTGGCAAGGGCGGACACGGAGGTCCACCCCGACGATCGTCGAGCGCCGCCCGGATCCGTAGGGGCGGACCTCCGTGTCCGCCCGGCTGAATTGCGGGTAGACCCGACTTTGACACGGCTCTTGACAATGTGTCGCCTCGCTCCTACGCTACTTAGTAGACCAGTTGCAATCGACCCTCAACCCTACGTTCGTCTCGCGGTAGCGCTTGACCCCTTGACCCATCGGACGTTCGTGTCGCGTTCGGCCCGTCGGGGTGCTCATGGAGCCACTCGAACCGCGTCTCCGCCTTTACGAGGGTGCGTTCGCGGCGATCCGCCAGTACGTCGTGCGAGAGCGGCTGCGCCCGGGTGACCCCCTGCCGTCCGAGCGCCAGATCCAACAGCAACTCGGGATCAGCCGGGCACCGGTGCGGGAGGCGCTCCGGGTGCTGCAAAGCGTCGGCATGATCGAGGCGCGCCAGGGTAAGGGGCTCTTCGTCAAGGAGATGGACCTGCGACCGATGGTCGACACGTTCGTCTCCCACCTGGAGTTGATCGACGTCGACTCCTTCGGGCATCTGCTCGGGTTGCGGCAAATCCTCGAACTCGGCGCCGCCGATCTCGCCGCGAAAGAGCGGACGGACGACGATCTGGTCCGGATGGCGGCGATTCTGGCGCTAATGCGACAGCGGATCGACCGCGGGGAGTTGGTCCTCGAGGAGGACCTGGGTTTCCACGATCTGTTGGTGCAGGCGACCCACAACCCGCTCCTCGCCTACCTTTATGCCTGTCTGACGCCATTTCTGGTCGCCGTGCGGGAAGGCGGTGAGTTGACCACGCGGGTCCTCGACGAGTGCCTGACCGATCATACCGCCATCTACGAGGCGATCCGCGACCGGGACGCCGCTCGGGCAATCCGGTTGATGCAAGAACACATGGAGTCGGTGCGTCGACAACTCGCGGACGACCGGCAATCGTAGGCAGCACCCGACGACGGAGGAGGCAGACTATGGCGTGAGCGGCAACCGGCGCGAAGTCGTCAGTCGTCAGTCGTCAGTCGTCAGCACGATGGACAGACGGACAGACGGACAGACGGACAGGACAACCGCACCGTAGCGTTCTGACGACTGACGACTCACGACTGACGACTGACGTAGGATCGAAAGGAGTGGGATCCATGTCCGACCCGACCCGATCGCGAATCCTGGCCCATCCGTTGTCGCGCCGCTCACTACTCAAGCAGACCGCCGCCGCGGGCGCCGCCGCCACCCTCGTTGTGCCGGCAAGTGCCCGGTTTGCGCCGTCGGTGGCCGCCCAGGAAACGGGCCCATCGTTTACCACGAATTTCTACCAGACCATTCCAAACCCCTGGATGATGTCCGGCCAGGCCGTCTGGACCGCACTCGTTTTCGACACCCTCGTCGCCTGGGACGAGAACTACAGCGGGATCGTTCCCTCACTGGCCGAAAGCTGGACGGCGTCGGATGACGGTCTCGTCTACACCTTCAAACTCCGGCAGGGCGTCACCTGGCACGACGGCCAACCGTTTACCTCGGCGGACATCGTCTGGTCGTACACGACCTTCCTCCAGCCGGCCGTCGCCACCGCCAGCGCCAGTTGGATCTTGCCAAACCTCAAGTCGATCAAGGGGGCCGAAGCCTACACGACCGGTGCGGCGCCGGATCTGCCCGGCGTAAAGGCTGTGGACGACTTGACGGTCGAAATCACGCTCGAACAGCCATCGCCCCTCTTCCTCAATCAAATGGCGATGTGCTGGATTCTTCCCAAGCACGCGCTGGCAGATGTCCCGCTCGACGACAAGTTCTTCGACGCACCGTACTTCAGCGAACAACTCATCGGTACGGGCCCGTTCAAATTCAAGGAGTGGGAACGCGACCAGTTCATCACGGTCGTCCGCCACGACGGCTATTACCGCGGTAAACCGCTGCTCGACTCGATCGTCGCGCGCAAGGTCGACCAGGGGAGCGTCGCCATTCTCTCCCAACAGAACGGCGAGCTCGACGCCATCTTCCTCACCTCGCCCGACGACATCGAGACGGTCAAGAAGGACACCAACCTCGACGTCTTCCCCGGTCCCGGCATGGTCCTGCAATCGCTGGGCGTCGGCAACAAACCGGAGATTCTCAAGGACAAGCGGGTCCGGCAGGCGTTCATCTACGCCATCGACCGCAAGACGATCCTCGACACCCTCTATAAGGGGACGGCGGAGATCGTCAACACCCCGTTCGTGGTCGATTGGGTGCCGATGGACGGCGTCAATTCCTACGACTACGACCCGGACAAGGCGAAGTCGCTGCTTGCCGACGCGGGTTTTGACACCGGGACGGCGGTCGACCTCTGGGCCTATTACACCGACCAATTCACCGGACAACTGATGGCGGCGTTCCAACAATACCTCGGCGACGTCGGGGTCAAGACGAACGTCTTGCAGACCGATTGGGAGAACATGCAAGCCGACGCCACCGTGGGCAACTTCGGTCTGCTGTACCAGGGCAGCTCGCGCGGGCCCGATCCCGACGCCGTCTACATCTACTTCCACAGCAAGAGCGAGTACAACAAGATCTACAGCGATCCGGACGTCGACAAACTCCTCGACGACGGCCGGAACACCCTCGATCAAGAGAAGCGCGCCCAGATCTACAACCAGCTTGCGGTCAAACTCAACGACCTCAACTTCTGGCTGTCGCTCTGGACGCCGCTCCGCCACTGGGCCGTGGTCAAGTCGGTCAGCGGCGCCCACGGCAAGCTGGGCACGCCCGGACTCCACATCCCGTTCTACACCCAGGCGGAGACGTGGGGTAAGGCCGGGTGATTTAGGAGGACTGAGGACTGAGGACTGAGTGGGTTGGTCTTCTCAGTCCTCAGTCCTCAGTCCTCATGCGAGGCTGCCGTGCAGCGGTACATCCTCCGCCGGTTGTTGCTCGCCGTTTTCCTGCTGTTCGGGATCACGGTGATCAACTTCCTGATCGTCAACCTGGCGCCGGGCGATCCGCTCAGCCGGATGATGAACCCGGAGATCGGGCTGAGTCAGGATCAACTGGCGGGGTTGCGGGAGAAGTTCGGCCTCGATAAGCCCCTGACGGTGCGCTACGTCTACTGGCTGAAGGAGGCAGTCACCGGGAACTTCGGGTACCGGATGTCGGTGCAGGACCATCGCCCGGTCGGGGCGTTGCTGAAGGAGCGGATCCCGCGGACGATCGAGTTGATGCTGGCCGCCATCTTCATCGCCAACGCGACGGGGATCGTCCTGGGCGTCATCTCGGCGGTCAAGCGGTACTCGGTGCTCGACTACTTCCTGACGGTGACCGCCTTCCTCGGCATCTCGACCCCCGGCTTCTTCGTCGCGCTGGGCATGATCTACCTGCTGGCGGTTCGGCTTGGCTGGTTCCCGACCAGCGGTATCCGCAGCCCGCTCAGAGATCCGTCGCTGACCGACCAATTGCACCATCTCGTGCTGCCGGCCGCCGCGCTCGCGATCGAGTACGTCGCCGGGATGATGCGCCAGGCGCGGGCCAGCATGCTGGAGGCGCTCGGTCAGGACTACATCGTCACCGCGCGGGCGAAGGGATTGCGCGAGCACGCCGTCGTCTACCGCCACGCCCTGCGGAACGCGGCGCTGCCGCTGGTGACGCTCTTCGGTCTCTACCTCCCCGGTCTGATCGGGGGCTCGATCATCATCGAGACGATCTTCGGGTGGCCGGGCATGGGGAGTCTGGCGATCGACGCCGTCCACGGCCGCGATTACAACATGCTGATGGCGATCAACCTGGTCGGCGCGACGATGGTGCTGGTGACGAACCTCGTCATCGACATCGCCTACGCGTACATCGACCCGCGGATCAATTACCGGTAACGGAGGCGGCGAGGCGGCGAGGCGGCAAGGACGATGTACGACGTTCGTGGCTCCGAAATCGAGGACACGAGGACAGGGATCCCGAATCCCGATCCAGCCCTTGCCGCCTCGCCGCCTCGCCGCCTCGCCGCCTCGCAGTCTACGCGTGTCGAATCGCCCTGGGCGCAGGCCGCCCGGCGCTTTCGGCGGCACCGGTTGGCGGTCGCCGGGCTCGTCGTGCTGGTCATCCTGAGTCTGATGGCGATCTTCGCGCCCGTGGTCGGGCAGCACGATCCCAACCGGGGCGACTTCCGGCACATCAACGAGCGCCCGAGCCAGCAACACTGGCTCGGCACCGACGGCAACGGGCGTGACTACTGGAGCCGCCTCGTCTTCGGTGCCCGCGTCTCCCTCTCGGTGGGGCTGGTGGCGACCGGGATTGCCGCGTCGATCGGGACGGTCTGCGGTGCGCTGTCGGGTTTCTACGGCGGCGCCGTCGATCTGGTGATCCAGCGCTTCACCGAGATGGTGATGACCTTCCCGACGCTGTTGATCATCATCACCCTCGTCGCCTACGTCGGGCCGAGTATCTACAACATCATGGCCGTCCTCGGCTTGCTGGGATGGACGAGTTTCTGCCGCGTCGTGCGCGGTCAGGTGCTCTCCGTCCGCGAGGTGGCGTTCGTCGAAGCGGCACGGACGATCGGCGCGCGCGATCACACGATCATGTTCCGCCACATCCTGCCGAACGTCCTCCCCTACGTCGTCGTCCTCGCCACCCTGAACATCGCCGGCATCATCCTGGTCGAAGCCGGGCTTTCCTTCCTTGGACTCGGCGTCCAGGTGCCGACGGCGAGCTGGGGCAACATGCTCCAGCAGGCACAGACCCTCGACGTCTTGGTGACGAAACCCTGGCGCTGGATCGCACCGGGCGCGGCGATCGCGCTCACCGTCCTCTCCATCAACTTCGTCGGCGACGGTCTGCACGACGCGATCGACCCGCGCTCGAAGATCAACTAGACGGAAGTGGCAAGTGGCAAGTGGCAAGAAACAAGTACGGAAGGGTGCGCCGCCCAAGCTCAAAGCTCGTACTTGCCACTTGCCACTTGCCACTTGCCACTCGAAGGAGACGGAATGCGCCCAAATCGCGTCAAGCAACTCTGGCGTGAAGGAAAGGCCGTTCGCGCCGCCTGGACGCTGACCGGCGATCCGCTGACCGCGGAGATCCTGGCCAACGCCGGATTCGACGCGATCCTGATCGACATGCAGCACGGGTTTACGATCGGCGTGGAACGGGTCGGGACCTTGCTCCACGCGATCAGCACGACCGCGGCGGTGCCACTCGTCCGGGTTCCGTGGAACGATCCGGTTCATCTTCAATACGTCCTCGATGCGGGTGCCTATGGGGTCATCGTGCCGTTGGTGAACACGCCCGAGGAGGCGGCGCGGGCGGCCGGGGCCTGTCGCTACCCGCCGCTCGGGTTTCGCAGCATCGGTCCCAACCGGGTCGAGTACTACGCCGGCGCCGACTACGTCCAGCACGCGAACGACGAGATCATCTGCCTGGTGATGATCGAGCACATCGATGCGGTCGGAAGGATCGAGGCGATCGCCCGCGTGCCGGGGATCGACGGGTTCTTCATCGGCCCCGGCGACCTGGCGATCAGTCTCGGTTTGCCGCCCGCCGGCGGTGCCGCCGATCAGCGCTTCCGCGACGCCTGTCAACGGGTGCTCGACGTCGCGCGGTCCAACGGTCTCGTCGCCGGGATCGCTCCGTTCAGCGCGGAAGACGCGCGGCGGCGGGTCGACGGAGGCTACGCCTTTTGCCCCTTCGGCAACGATTGGTCGTTTCTCGTGGAGGGCGCGGAAGCGGCGTTGCGGACGTTCGGAGGGTAGAGCGGTCGGCCCCCCCCGGCCCCCCAATCCTGGGGGGAGACGAGAGCACGCGTCGTTCACCCCCCAGGATTGGGGGGCCG
>DATBFX010000464.1:0-10687 GCA_036558305.1 Thermomicrobiales bacterium
CCCAATCGGTTGGCGCCTGCTCGAAGGCCGTGTGATCGACGCCGAGGCCGAGGTCGTAGGCGAGATCGCCGCCGAGCCAGGCCGAGACGTTCGCCACGGCGAACCCGGCGGTCGCCAGCGCGACACCCGACGCGCGACTGCCCCGCCGCCGCTGGAGGAGGGACGCCCCGTAGAACGCGGTGGCGACGACGTTGAGCGAGGCATGGAGAGCGCCGAGCCGGCGCGGCGCCTCGTCGTTGGTGGCGTCCTGCCATTGGGCGACGCCGGTGAGGGCGGCGCCGGTCGCGCTGGCGAGCCCGAGCGCCAGGGTGAGATCGGCCGCTTGCTCCTGACCGGCGACATCGAGGACCAGCGACGAGGTCCAAAACCCGAGCGGCAGTTGAACCATCGCCGGGTGGAGCGGGTGACCGAGCCAGGTGCCGACCAGGGCGTCTTTGAGCGGTCGCGGCGCGCTCTGCCCGGCGATCGGGTCCCCCACCTTTTGCAGCACCCCCGCCACCCCGTCGAGCCACGGCATCGCCGCCACCAGGCGATCGGTGATCTTGGTTCCCATTCGGCAGCCTCCTATCGAGCTACGAGTTACGAGCTTCGAGTTCGCATGCTTCGCGTAAGCAACCATCGTGCCGACGTACGCGATCGGCGGTAAGCTGCCGGCTCATAACTCGAAGCTCGAAGCTCGAAGCTCGTAACTATTCGTTGGGGAGGGAGCGGTGGCAGACGTCGTCGAGGCGATCGAGCGGGAATTTGCCGCGTTCGCGGGAACGGGCGGGGTCGCGGCGAAGAATCTGGGGACCGGGGAGGAGATCCGGGTCAGCGCCGATGCGGAGAGCGGGACGGCCAGCACGATCAAGGTGCCGATCTTGATCGAGGTGTTCCGGCAGGTGGAGGCGGGGCAGGTCGATCTGGAGACGAAGATCGCGGATTCGCCGGCGACGCGGACACCCGGTTCCGGCATCCTGCGCGATCTCTCGGTCGGTAACCCGCTCAGCGTACGCGACGTGACGATCCTGATGATCGTCGTCAGCGATAACACGGCGACCAACATGCTGATCGACCTGGTCGGGCTCGACCGGGTCAACGCGACGATGACCGAGTTTGGTTTTCCGCGCACGCAACTGCGCAACCGGATCGACTTCCCGAAGATCGGCGACGACGTGAAGAACCTGGCGGTGACGACGGCGGCTGATTTGGCGGGGATCATGGAGGCGCTGGCGACCGGCCGCATCCTGAACGACGACAGCCGGTCGGAGATCCTGCGCATCATGCGAATGCAGCACTACCTCGACAACGTACCGCGCTACCTGCCGTACACGCCGTACGCCGAGGAGTTGAACAAACCCGACAACGGACTGCGGATCGCCAACAAGACCGGCAGTTGGAGCGGGTTCCGGGCCGACATGGCGCTGGTCGAGTGGCCGGGCACCCGGTACGCGATCGGCATCTATTCCGACGGCCACCCGGATACCCGCTTCTGGGCCGAAAACGAAGGGAATCGGGTGATCGGGCGGGTGTCGCGGTTGATTTTCGACCACTGGGGTGGCGGGGCCTTGGCACCGGTGTCTTGAGGCGATTGGCGTTCGAGGGTCGGAGGGGGCAACGGATGGGATCGCAGAGGCCGATGAAGGTCGGGTTGTTCGTGCCGCAGTGGGAGGAGCCGTGGAGCGGCCGGGCGCCGGGGTGGCGGGAGATCCTGGCGATGGCGCAGCGGGCGGAGGCGGTCGGGTTCGATTCGTTCTGGTTGCCGGACCACCTGATCTTCCGGTTCGACAACGTCAACCAGCAGGGAATCTGGGATGCCTGGTCGCTGCTGGCGGCGTTGGCCGCGGCGACGGGGCGGCTAGAGATCGCGCCGCTGGTGGCCTGCTCCAGTTTCCGCAACCCGGCGCTGATCGCGAAGATGGCCGACACGATCGACGAGATCAGCGGCGGCCGTTTCATCCTCGGACTCGGCGCCGGCTGGCACAAACCGGAGTACGACGCCTTCGGGTTTCCCCACGACCACCGGGTCGGTCGTTTCGAAGAGGCGTTGCAGATCGTCCACGGTCTGCTCAAGAACGGGCAGATCGACTTCGACGGGAAGTACTACCGGGCGCGTGACTGCGAACTGCGACCGCGCGGTCCGCGCCCCCAGGGTCCGCCGATCCTCGTCGGCGGCATCGGCGAGCGGATGCTGCGCCTGACCGCGCGGTACGCCGACCTCTGGAACCAGGATAGGCGGAACGACCTCGGCGTGGTCGTGGCCTTGCAGGACCGGGTGGACGGCGTCTGCCGCGAGGTCGGCCGCGATCCGAAGACGCTCGGCCGGGCGATCGGGATCCAGGTCGATTTGCCCGGTTTCTCCCGCGAGGCGATGCGTCCGCGCCAGTTCATGGTCTCGCCCTGGCCGTTGACCGGTGGACCGGACGAACTCGCCGCGGCGATCCGCGAGTATCAAACGCGGGGCCGGGTCGATCACCTGGTCGTCTGGCTCGACCCGCTCAGCGTTGAGGCGGTTGAGGCGTTCGGACCGACGCTGGCGGCGCTGGACTCGATGTGAGGCGGCAAGGCGGCGAGGCGGCAAGGAATAGTACGGATCGTTTGTCCCCTTGCCGCCTCGCCCCCTTGCCGCCTCGCCGCCTGCGGTGATGAGGAAAGGGCGGACCGGGGAACCCGGCCCGCCCAGAGGAGAGAGGGAGGAGAGGAGAGGAGTGGGGTGAGGATGTAACCCCGATCCGCCCAGGCAGCAAAGCACTGGATCAACGACCGGGGTGCCGGTTCGCATCAGCTCCGTCGGGGTGAAGACGGAGGTCGCTGCCGACGTGCACATCATGCCGTGCTTCGCTACCCCGCGCATCGGCAAAAATGCCGATATCGCGATGCTCTTTTGGGTAGGCGATCCGACCTTCCGCCCATCCGGTGACGGAAGCGACGCAGGATCGGGTCTCGGGGAGGACCCCTCGTCCGTCGATGACATCGATTTTCTGGAATCGCGGCTCCTGACTTCCGAGCACCGCGTCTCATCATCGCCCCATGCTATGATCGCGAACGGGTCGTCAGGGAAACGCCGATGGACGATTGGCTGACCAGCTTTGCCGCTGGGGGTGAGGGTTGAACTTCGGCGTCAACCTCAACAACCGGGAACCCCTGATCGCGCCGGGATACGCCCTGAGCGATCTGCTCGAGTTGGCCGAGCGGGTCGAGGCGGCGGGATTCGACTCGGTCTGGGTGGGGGACAGTCTGTTCTCCAAACCGCGCTACGAACCGATTGCGTTGCTGTCGGCGATCTCGCAGCGGACGACGCGGGTCAAACTCGGGACGGCCTGCATGATCTCCGGCACCCGCAACCCGCTCTACCTGGCGCTGGAGTGGGCGACCCTCGACCACCTCGCAAACGGGCGAACGATCTTCGGCACCGGGATGGGCAACCCCGAGGAGGGCGTCCGGTGCGAATACACCGCCCTCGGCCTGGACTTCGAGCGGCGGGCACGCATCTTCGAGGTCGCCTTCGCCGCGGTCGAGGACAAAACGGAAGGGCGGATCGTCGTCGACGGGATCATGCTCGGTATCGGCCTAAAAGGGCAGACGCCGAACCCGATCGAGTGGCGGCTCCGGGCCGGTCGCTGCGTCGCGATCGAGGGCGGGACTGAGGCGGACCGCTTGAAACAGGTCATCGACGGTGTCGCCGGCGCCGACGTCATCGGCGAATTCGCCTTCGGCACCAGCGAAAAATCCCCGACCGGCTCCCCATCGGAAAAGGGGTTGCTGGGCACCGTCCACTTCGCCCTCGGCGACAACCACAACGCCTATCCCGGCGGCCAAAACGTCTCCGTCCTCCACCTCGACGGCAACGGCCTCAACGCCTCCCTGATGATCGAGGACACCGGGCGGTACATCGTGCGGGATGGGAAGTGGGCGTTGTAGGTTCGAGACGGACAGACGGACAGACGGACATCGTGCTAACCCCAAAGGGGTTTCGTTACATCAGCCCTGGGTTTCAACCCTGGGACAACGGACAAAAGCGATGCCCGAGCCAACCGTCACCGTCGTTCCCCTCGCCGAAGTCGCGGAGACCCCGCTGCCGGGTGGGAGTTGGAGCAAGATGGTCTTGACCGGCGCCACCGTGCCGGGGATCGCCTCGTCGCTCGGGTATTCGGTGTTCACACCGGGGACGGTGCTGCCGATGGTTTCGCACGAGGTCGAGGAGGTCGCCTTTGTCGTCGCCGGGCGAGGCGAGTTGCGGCTTGAGGACGAGGTCGTTCCCTTCGGCGCGGGGCAGGCGCTCCACATCCCGCCTCGGGTATGGCACGCGGTGGCGAACACCGGGGACGAGGACGTGGTGATGGTGTTCGGGCTCCCGCATCCCGCGTATCCGCCGACGGAGCGGCGAGGGTCGTAGATGGACCAAACGCTCGAGGAGCAGATCGCCTGGGCGTGCCGCATCCTGGCGATGGGCGGGCACGGCGACTTCACGCTCGGGCACGTCAGCGCCCGCGCCGGCGATCGCGTCCTGATGAAGCGGAACGGAATCGGGCTGGAAGAGGTGACGCCCGAGGACGTGCTGACGCTGGACTTCGACGCCCGCAAGATCGCGGGGGAAGGTCGCGTCCACCTCGAAGCCGTGCTGCACACCGAGGTCTATAAGGTCCGGGCCGACGTCGGCGCGGTCATCCACACCCATCCGCCGTACACGACGGCCCTCGCCGCGACCGGCGCCAAGCTCGAACTGCTCAACCACGACGCGGTCCTGTTCAAGGACGGGCTGGCCCTGTTCGACGAGACGGCCGAGTTGATCACCGAGGCAAAACAGGGGGCGGCAGTGGCGCGTGCGCTCGGCGACAAACGGGCCGTGCTGCTGCGCGGGCACGGCGTGCTCGTCGCCGGTAAGTCGGTGCCGTGGGCCGTCTACACGGCGCTGACGTTGGAACGGGCGATCCAGATCCAGGCGATCGCCCGCGCGCTCGGCGAGCTGCGACCGATGTCGGCCGAGATGGCCGAGCAGGTCTACCCCGCCAAGTACCGCGACGAATACCTCGACACCTACTGGGACTACCTGATCCACCGGGTCAGACGGGCCGGCCTGGACGACGACATGCCCTGGTCGCTGCCCGAGGACGCGTATGCTCAGCCGATTCGCCATCCATGAACCGCAGACGGTCGCGGAGGCATCCGCCCTCCTCGCCGCGCACGGTCCCGAGGCGGCCATCTACGCCGGCGGCACCGAGTTGCTCGTCGTCATGAAAGAGCGCCTCGTCCATTTCCCGCACCTGGTCAACATCAAGACGATTGCGGGTCTGGCGCAGATCTCCCTCGACACGGCCGGTGAGGCAATCGAGATTGGACCGCTCGCCACGCACCGAACGATCGAGCGTTCGCCGTTGGTGCGCGAGCATGCGCCGGCGCTTGCCGATCTCGCGGCGCGCGTCGCCAACGTCCGCGTCCGCGCGGCGGGGACGATCGGCGGCAACCTCTGCTTCGCCGAACCGCACAGCGACCCGGCAACCCTGCTGGTCGCTTGGAATGCGACACTGATGTTGACGTCGCAGCAAGGCGGCCGGGAACTCCCGGCCGAGGCGTTCTTCCTGGGCATGCTCGAAACCGCGCGGCGCCACGAGGAGGTGCTGACGGCGATCCGCGTCCCGCTCCTGCCACCCGACGCCGGCAGTGCCTACGAGCGATTCAAGATCCACGAACGACCGGCGGCAACGGTTGCCGCGGTGCTGCGTCTGGCGGCGGACGAGATCGTCGAGGCGCGGATCGTCGCCGGCAGCGCCGGCCCGAAACCGATGCGCCTGCCACTCGCCGAGGCGGTGCTGGCGGGGCAGCGCCCGGTCGGATCGTTGTTCGCCTCCGCGGCGGAGCGGGCGCGAGACGAGACCGTGGTGACCGACGATCCGTTCGAATCGAGCGACTACAAGCGCCATCTGGTGCAGGTGCTGACGGAACGGGCGTTGACGGCGGCGGCGGAGCGGGCGGGGCACGGATTATGAACCGATACCGGATTGTCGCCCGATCCGCCCGTGCTTCAAACCACGGGCGGATCGGGTGATCAGGCGGCCATGTTGGAACACCTGGTCCACCAGTTACAGCCAGAAGCGGCACCTCAGCCCCTCTCGCTCCGGCTGACCGTCAACGACCGGCCGGTCGAGGCGGAGGTCGAACCGCGAACCATCCTCCTCGACTTCTTGCGTGATCGGCTCGGATTGACCGGGGCGAAGCGGTCGTGCGATCTCCAGGTCTGCGGCGCCTGCACGGTGTTGGTAGACGGAACGCCGGTCAGTTCGTGCTGCACGCTCGCCTACGAGGCGAACGGGAAAGCGGTCGAGACGATCGAGGGGCTGGCGCGCTACGGGGAGTTGCATCCCATCCAGGAGGCGTTCGTCCGGTCGGCGGCGCTGCAATGCGGTTTCTGCACCCCCGGGATGATCCTGGCGTCCAAGGCACTCCTCGCCGAGAACCCGCACCCGAGCCGCGAGGAAATCAAGGCGTATCTGAGCGGCAATCTCTGCCGGTGCACCGGGTACTGGAACATCATCGAGGCGGTCGAAATGGCGGCGCGGCTGATGGCCGGGGAGAAGACCGAGTGAACGCCGTCACCGGCGGTCCGGCGAGCGATCCCGAAGCCGGCACCGTCGTCCAGTTCCTCGGTTCGGGCGATGCGATCGGCAGCGGCGGGCGTTTACCCACCGCCATTTCGATTCGCGCCGGGTCGCGTCATCTGTTGCTCGATTGCGGTCCGGCCACGCTGCCGGCGATGATCCGGTATGGGATCGACCCCGGCACCGTCGAGGCCGTCGTCCTGACCCACCTCCACGGCGATCACTTCGCCGGGATTCCCTTCCTGGTCTTGCACGGGCAGTTTCGGCGGCGCGAGCACCCGTTGCTCGTGGTCGGTCCGCCCGGTGTGGAGGAGCGCGTGCTGCGGACGACGGATCTCTTCTTCCCCGGTTCCGCCCAGGCGCGACGCCGGTTCGAGCTTCGCTTCGGCGAACTCGTCGCCGGTGTGCCCGCCGCGGTCGGGCCGGCGCGGGTGACGGCGTTCGCGGTGACGCACCCGAGCGGGGCGCCCGCCTATGCCCTTCGCCTCGAAATCGGCTCCGCCATCGTCGCCTACACCGGCGACGGCGAGTGGTCGGAGAGCATCGTCGAAGCGGCGCGCGGGACCGATCTCCTGATCGCCGAGGCCTACACCTTCGACAAGCCGATCAAGTACCACCTCGACTACGCGACGCTGGACCGAAACCGGGCGCGGCTCGCCTGCCGCCGCCTGATCCTCACCCACATGAGCGACGACATGCTCGCGCGCCGGCACGAAGCCGACGCGGACCTGGCCGACGACGGCCTCGTGCTGACGATCTGAGGAAACCGATGACGCCGGTCGCTCCGAAAACCGAAATGCACGTCGTTGGGCAGAACGTGCCGCGGGTCGATGCGCGCGCCAAGGCGACCGGTGAAACCAAGTACGCGGGTGATCTGCTCGTACCGGGAATGGTGCACGGGAAGATTCTGCGGAGCCCCTTCGCGCACGCGCGCATCAGACGGATCGACGCCGGTCGCGCGAGACGGCTGCCCGGTGTCGTGGCGGTCATGACCGGCGACGACGTACTCGACGTCAATCCCTACTACGGGCACGCGATCAAGGACCGGCCGCTGATCGCGATCGATCGCGTCCGCTTCGTCGGCGAACCGGTCGTCGCCGTCGCCGCCGAGGATTTGGCGACGGCCGACGAGGCGCTGACGCTGATCGAGGTCGACTACGAAGAGTTGCCGAGTGCCGTCACCATCGAGGCCGCGCTGGCGGACGGCGCGCCCCGGCTGCACGTCACCGAACTGCTCAAGACCGGTCTCTTCCACGGACTCGGCGAACTGAAACCGCAACCGGGGAACATTTGCTCCGTCCACGGGTTCGCGCGCGGCGACGTCGAAGCGGCGTTCGCGCGGGCGGAGATCGTCGTCGAGGGCGAGTACCGTTTCCCCGCCGTCTACCAGTACGCGATGGAACCGCACACGACGATCGCGCAGTGGGGGAACGACGAGGTCACGGTCTGGTCGTCCTGCCAGCACCCGTTCCTGGTCCGGGCGGAGATCGCCGACCTCTTCGGGTTGCCGGTCGCCAACGTGCGGATCGTCGTCCCGTACCTGGGCGGCGGGTTCGGCTCCAAGTCGTACACGAAGATGGAACCGATCACGGTCGCGCTGGCGCGGCAGGCAGGGCGCCCGATCCGGATCGCCAATTCGGTCGACGAGGCGATGGTGACGACGCGCCGCCACGGGATGAACGCGTGGATGCGGACCGCCGCGACCGGCGATGGTCGCCTGCTCGCCCGCGAAGTCCGCGCCTGGTTCGACACCGGTGCGTATGCCGACAACGGTCCGCGCGTCGTCGCCACCGGCGCCGACGCGGCGCCGGGTCCCTACCGCTGGGAAGCGGTCAAGGTCGACGCCTGGGGTGTCTACACCAACACCTCGCCGGCCGGTTCCTACCGGGCCTTCGGCGCCACCCACCTGCAATGGATCGGCGAAGCCCAGGTCGACGAGGTCGCCCGTCGGTGCGGTCTCGACGCGATCCAGATCCGCGCGCGCAACCTGCTCACCCCCGGCGAATCCGTCCGCCCCGGCGGCAAACCGCTCGACGCCGACCTGATCGGCGACGTCAAGAAGGCTGCCACCGGTCTGGATTGGGACTCGCCCAAACCGGCGAACGTCGGACGCGGCGTCGGCGTCGGCTTGCTGGCGGCGGGCGCGCACCCGGTGTCGACGGCGTTCGCGCGGATGGAGGCGGACGGCACGATCACGCTCTACGTCAGTTCGACCGAGGTCGGCCAGGGAGCGCGCACCGTCTTCAGCCAGATCGTCGCGGAAGAGCTCGCGCTGCCCGTGGATCGGGTGAAGGTCGTCGGCGGCGACACGCGGGTGACGCCGTACGACCGCTCGACCGGCGCCAGCCGCTCGACCACGCTCGCCGGGCTGGCCGTGCAGCGCTCCGCGCGGGAGGTGCGAGCCCAACTGCTGTCGATCGCGGAGCGGCTTTACGGTCTGCCCGAGCTGGCGTTGGAGATGCGCGAGGCGGCCGTCTGGCACGAGGGGGAGTCGAAGAGCTACCCCGATTTGATCCGCGCCCACTTCGGGATGGCCGGCGGCGAGTTGATCGGTCGCGGCGAGGTGCGGCCGGAGAACGACGACGGATCGTACGCGGCCGGACCGGTCTTCTGGGAGGTCTGCGTCGGCGGCGCTGAGGTCGAGGTCGATCCCGACACCGGGCAGGTGACGGTGCGGAAGGCGGTCAGCGTCGCCGACGTCGGCAAGGCGATCAACCCGAAGCTGGTCGAAGCCCAGGAGATGGGCGGCGTCCAACAAGGGATCGGCAACGCGATTCATGAAGAGATGCTCTACGATCCCGCCACTGGTCAACTGCTGAATAGCACGCTTTTCGACTACCATGTCCCCACGTTCGAGGATCTGCCGGGTTCCTTCGCCGCCACCATCGTCGAGAACGGCGACGGTCCCGGTCCCTACGGTGCCAAGGGCGTCGGCGAAGGGTCGCTGGCCGGCGCCACGGCGGCGGTCGTCACCGCGCTTGGCGATCTCGGCATCCGGGTGACCGAGTTGCCGGCGACGCCGGAGCGGGTGTGGCGGTGGCTCAACGACCCTCACCCCCTGACCCCCTCTCCCGGTGCGCGGGAGAGGGGGAGCGCGCTGACGAGACGGGTGGTTGAAATCGGAGATGAATATGGCGTTGCGCACCGAGGCGCGGCGCACCGTCAAGACGCTCCCCTCTCCCGCGCACCGGGAGAGGGGTCGGGGGTGAGGGTTCTTCGCCGATGGCCACGCGCGTCTACCTCCTCGACAACGGCACGTTGATGCGCGACATGTCGTTCGCGACCTGGAACCACGGGCACGGGATCGAGTTCCGGTTTCCGGTTTTCGCGATTTATGTCGACCATCCCGACGCCAAGGTACTGATCGACACCGGGTTCGAGAAGGCCTGGGTCGATCGCGTGTTGCCGTTCGAGAAACCGGAGCAGACGGAGGATCAGACGATCGTCAACCAACTCGCGAAGATCGGCGTCCGCCCCGAGGAGATCGACGTCGTCGTCAACTCCCACCTCCATTTCGACCACTGCTCCGGCAACAAGTATTTTCCCGGCGCCAAGTTCATCATGTCGAAGTCGGAGTTGCGGCACGCCTTCGTCCCCGATCCCTGGGAGCGTCTCGGCTACGACCGCAACCTCGTCGATATGCCTGGCGCCCGCATGGAGCTGATCGAGCTGAACGACGGCTACGAGTACGAGGTCGTCTCCGGTGTCACCCTCATCTACACACCGGGCCACTCCAACGGCCACCTCTCGGTCGTCGTCCGCCCGACCAACGACGTGCCGATGGTCTTCCCGGTCGGTGTCGCCTACACCCGCCACAACCTCGTCGACAAGGTGCTGATGGGTCTCCACAGCGACCCCGAAGACCTGCTGCGCTCGATGATCAAGATCGAAAATATCGCCCACAAGATCGGCGGCAAGATCTTCTACTCGCACGACCCCGACGAGTTCAAGACGTACAAGAAGGCGCCGGAATTTTACGGGGAGTAGACGGACAGGCGGCGAGGCGGCGAGGCGGCGAGGCGGCAAGGCGGCGAGGCGGCGAGGCGGCGAGGCGGCAAGGCGGCGAGGCGGCGAGGCGGCAAGGCGGCAAGGCGGCAAGGCGGCAAGGCGGC
>DATBFX010000465.1:0-16506 GCA_036558305.1 Thermomicrobiales bacterium
TGCGCCGGTCAACCGCCCCGCTTCGCCCTCGATCCCCTTTCGACCGCGGATGTGCCGACCCCGCGTCTGAAAACCTGGTTCCGTCAGTTCGTCGAGGTCCGCGACGCCGACGGCGCCGAACGCGCCCTCCTGACCGCCATCAACGCCGGCTCCTCCCCCGCCGAGATCGCCGACCTCCTCCTCGCCGCCGCCACCGACCACTACTACCTCGACGGCGGCCACACCCTCGACTTCGTCAACAAGGCCTGCGAACTGCTCGACCTGATCGGGTGGGACCGCGAAACCGCCGCCGCCGTCCTCCCCAGCCTCGTCCCGGTCCTGGCCCAGAGCCGCCGCTCCGAAGAGTTGAACAACTGGCGCCACCCGGTCGACCTCGTCGCACTCCTCGAACCGGTCTTCGCGACCCTCCCCGACCTCGTCCGCGGCGCCGGTACCGACCCCACCTGGACCGCCACCGACGCCTTCGTCGCCACCCTCCTCGGCGACGACCCCACCGCCATCGTCGAGGCGCTGACAACCGCCCTCACCGCCGGTGCATCCCTCACCGCCCTCAGCCAGACCGTGAGCTACGCCGCCGCCCTCCGCGTCGCCCGTTTCCACACCGCCAACGAGTTCTCCGACTGGATCGCCGTCCTCCACACCTTCACCCACGCCAACGCCGTCCACCAATCGATGCGCCGCGCCCCATCCGCAGAGCTCGTCCGCGGTCTTTTCCACGGTGCGATGCGTCTCTACCTCGACCGCTTCCTCAACATCCCCGCCGCCCGTCTCCCCGAGGACCGCCCGTCCGACTTGGCGGCGCTCCCGACGGAGGCTGATGCCCTCCTCACGCACCTCCGCGACCTCCTCGATCGCGAGCAGCAGGTCCAAGCCGCCGCCGACGCCACCCACCGCTACCTCGCGCTCGGCCTCGACCCGGCCCCCCTCGTCGCCACCCTCGGCCACCTCCTCCTCCGCGAAGACGGCGAATTCCACTCCTACCAGATGCTCGAAGCCGGCGCCGCCCTCTTCGCCGAACTCGCCCCCCGCAACCCCGCCGCCGCCAACCGCGCCCTCGTCGCCGTCGCCCGCTACCTCGCCGCCCATGCCCCGACCAGCCGCGCCATGCTCCAAACCGCCAAAATCGCCCGCCGCCTCCACCGCGGCGAAGACCTCTCCGCCGACCCGGATGAAATCGGCGAGACCGTCCTGGCGGCGGATGGTTGACATCCACGTCCTGTCCGCCACGATGTAGGGGCGCACTGCGTGCGCCCTCGCCTGAAGGGCACAAGCGCCGCCCGGCCGGGCAGGGCGCACGCAGTGCGCCCATACAGACCACCCCGCCTCCACCGACGCGCGAATGATGCGAAAGGACCACCACATGACCGCCACAACACTCCAACACCCCGAACCGACCACCGCCCCGGCCGCCCCGTCCACGATCGGCCTCTTCGAATTCACCCTCGAAGTCGCCGACCTCGCCGCCGCCGAACGCTTCTACGTCGACCACCTCGGTCTCCGCGTCGCCGAGCGCTGGGGCGACGACCGCCCCGCCCTCTGGGTCGCCCTCGGCAACCAGGCCTTCCTCGGTCTCTGGACCCGCCAGGCCGGCGGCGAGAAGGCGATCCACCACGGCCGCGGTGGCGCCCACGTCCACTTCGCCGTCCGCGTCCCCGTCGGTACCCTCGACGCCATGCAAGCTCGCCTCGAAACCCTCGGCTACGACGTCGAGGACGGTTGGGACTTCGGCCGCGGCAACCGTGCCATCTACCTCGACGACCCCGACGGCAACGTCGTCGAACTCACCGAGCGCCGCACCCTCTGGGACGGCAGCCCGGCAACGGAAACCGAGGTGTTAGGCGTTAGGCGTTAGGGGCACGGCGCCGTTCGTTCTCCTATCGCCTAACGCCTAACGCCTGGAAAGGAGCACACCCATGAGCGTCTTCACCCCCGCCGAGATCGCCTACTTGCAAAGCCAACCGCTCGGCCGGCTCGCCACCGTCGGCCCGGACGAGCAGCCGCACGTCGTGCCGATGGGTTTCCGCGTCAACACCGACCTCGGCACGATCGACATCGGCGGGCTCCGCGTTTCCCAAACCAAGAAGTGGCGCGACCTCGCCCGCAACCCCCGCATCGCCTTCGTCGTCGACGACATCGCCTCCCGCGATCCCTGGCGCGTCCGCATGCTCGAGATCCGTGGCCAAGCCGAACTCCTGGACGCCGGCGGTAAGGAGATCATGCCCCGGTTCGAGGACGCGCTCATCCGCATCCATCCCCGCCGCATCGTCGCCTTCGGCATCGAGGGCGAAGACGCCCCGTTCAACGCGCGCTCCGTGTCCTAACCGGCCGCGCAGGAGAACCTTTCATGTCGTGGCCACCACCGATAAGAACCTGCTGATCCCATGACCGAAGCGACGCTTTCACCATCGAACGGCAATGCCACCCACTCCCTCTCTGCCCTCCCACCGGGCGGTCCGTGGAGCCGTCCCTACCGGCAGACGACCGCGGGGCTGTTGCTGACGATCGTGTGTATCGCCTTCGAAGCCCTCGCCGTCGCCACCGTCATGCCGGCGACCGTCGACGACCTCGGCGGCCTCTCCTACTACGGCTGGGCCTTCAGCGCCTTCATGCTGACCAACCTCGTCGGTCTCGTCGTCGCCGGGGACGAGGCCGACCGCCGCGGCCCCGCCGGTCCCTTCCTCGTCGGTGTCGCGTGCTTTACGAGCGGTCTCCTCGTCGGTGGGTTGGTCCCGTCTATGCTCGTCCTCATCGCCGGTCGTGCCATCCAGGGTTTCGGCGGCGGTCTCGTCAGTTCGGTCGCCTACGTCACCCTCGGTCGCGGCTATCCCGAAGCGATCCGCCCGCGTATGCTCGCGCTGCTGTCGACCGCCTGGGTCGTACCGGGGTTGATCGGTCCCGCCATCGCCGGTCTGGTCGCGACCCACATCGGCTGGCGCTGGGTCTTCCTCGGTCTCGCCCCGATGCCGGTCATCGCGCTCATCCTGGCGCTGCCGGCCGTCCGGCGCATTCCGGGAGGTGCCGCGACCGAACGCAACTGGCGACGGCTGCGCGGCGCCGTCCAGGTGGCCGCCGGCATGGCCCTCTTCCTCACCGGCCTCGGCCTGTCCCGTCTCTCCCTCGCGATTCCGTTGGTCCTCGGCGGTCTCGCCATCGCCTGGATCGCCCTCCCCGCCGTCTTACCCGCGGGGACCCTCCGCGCCAAACCCGTACTGCCGGCCGCGATCGCGACGATGGGGCTGCTCAATCTGGCTTTTTTCGGCGTCGACGCCTTCGTCCCGCTCGGGCTGACGGACGTCCGCCATACGAGCACCACCTTCGCCGGTCTCACCCTCACTACGGGCACCATCACCTGGACCATCGCCGCCTGGCTCCAGGCGCACTACGCGCGGCAGGTCAGTCCGCGCACCCTGATCCGCCTCGGGCTGGCGATCATCGCCGTCGGCATCGCCGGCATCATCGGCATCCTGATGACCGACGTCTCGGTCCTCCTCGGCCCCCTCGTCTGGTGCATCGGCGGTTTCGGCATCGGTCTCGCCTACTCCTCCCTCAGTCTGACCGTGCTCGACGCCGCCCCGCCCGGTCAGGAGGGCACCGCCACCTCCGCCATGCAACTCGCCAGCGCCCTCGGTTCCGCCGTCGCCGCCGGCATCGGCGGCGTCCTCATCGACCTCTTCTCCACCGGCGACACCGCCGCCCGCGCCGGTCTCGTCTGGCAATACCTCCTCATGATCGCCGTCCTCGCCCTCGCCATCCTCACCGCCGGCCGCCTCCCCCGCCGCCTGTCCCGCCCAAGCAGCGACCAGGACGCGGAGGCCATCCCCGATCCTCACCCCGCCGATGCGCTCCTTACCGGTGCCTGATCAGCCTTCGCCACGCTGAGGGACGCCATCCCCAGTAAGCGTCTCCCTTCTCCCTCGGAAGGGAGAAGGGCCGGGGATGAGGGCTAATCCCCTCGATTTTCGGGATGTGCAACATTTCGCCTCGCGCACCGTTCTGATAGGGTGTAGGCACACTCGCAGACACCCTGGGACGCGCATGTGGCGGCGTGGGCACAGCAACGGGCACGATGCGGACGATCCCGCGTCGGGGGAACCCCTCGACGAGGAACTCGTCGCGCTGCGCTCGATCCTCGACCCCGCCGCCTTCGCCCCGCTCTACCGGCGCTACCTCCCGGAGATCCTCGCCCTCTGCACCCGCCGCCTCGGCAACCAGTCCGACGCCGAAGACGCGACCGGCGAGATCTTCCGCAAAGCCCTGGCGAAGCGCGACACCTTCCACGGCGGCTCCTTCCGCAAGTGGCTCTACACCATCGCCATCAACACGCTCCGCGACCACGCCGACCGTCCCGCGCCGCCGGTCGAACTCTTCGCAACCTTCTCCGATCCGGCGCCCGGCCCGGAAGAACTGGCCCTGCAAGCGGTCGGTGATGCCGAGGTCCGTGTCGCCCTCGCCCGGCTGCCCGAGGAGTGGCAACTCGTCGTCGAGTTGCGCAACCAGGGCTATCGCTGCGCCGAAGTGGCGGCGGCCGTCGGCCACGACGCCGATTGGGTCCGTCTGACCCACCACCGCGCGTTGGAGCGACTGGCCCGCGACCTCGGCGTCGTACGACAGAGGAGGGTGCGTCATGGCTGACGAGCGATCCCTCCGACAGGCACGGGTTTTCGAGCGGTTCTGGGATGCACTGGTGTCCGGCCGGACGGCGCGCCCCACGGACGAGCTCGATCCAGACGTGGTCGCGGTCGCCCGGCGCCTGCAGGCGCTCAACCGTCCCGCGCCCACCGACGCAGACTTCGAAGCACGACTCTGGGAGGACCTCATGCATGCGCACAGCCTCGGGGCAAGCATCCCGCTCCGCCCCACGCTCCTACCCCACGGCAACGGCCGCGCCCTACCCCGCCATCCGGCGATTCAACCGCGTCCGGCCAGACCCCAACGCCGCGTCGCCGTAGGGCTCTCCTGGTTCGCCACCGTCGCCCTCGTCGTCGTCGTCCTAGCGATGATCTTCTTCGTCTTCCGCAACGGGCAACCCGCCGTCGTCCCGCCGGCACAAGAGACGCCAACGGCAGTTCCGACCCCGACGGCGCCCCAACCGAGTGGCTGGCTCCAGTTTCGCGGCAACGCCGCCCGTACCGGCAATATGCCCGGTCCCGGGCCGGTCGGGCAACCGGTCCTGTTGTGGAAGGCGCACCCGACCGGCGGCGCCGGCCACGACGAGATCTCAGATCCTCCCGCTATTGCCGACGGCGTCATGTACGTCGGCACCGGCCGCGGCCTGCTCGCCCTTGATGTCAAGGACGGCTCGGAACTCTGGCGTGCCGTGGGGTACGGCGGCGGACCCGCAGTCGACGGCGACGGTCTGATTGCTCGGACCGAGACGGGGCAAGCCGACGGCGTCGATCTCGTGCGCCTGCGACGGTCGGATGGCAGCGTCGTCTGGACGGCGGAGGTCGGGCAGCAGCGCGTCACCTGGTTCCCGGCCATCGAGGACGGTGTCATCTACATCCCGAGCGGTCCCAGCGACCTGATCGCGCTCGACCCGGCGACCGGCGCGGTGAAGTGGCGAACCAAACTCGACGCCCCCGCCTCGCGCGGTGCGGCCATCGCCAACGGGGCCGCCTACGTGGGGGACGAGGCCGGCAAGCTCTACGCGGTGGAAACGGGAAGCGGGGATGTCCTCTGGACGCACCAGACCGACGGCACAACGCTCGGCGTCCCGAGTGTCGCCAATGGCATGGTCTACCTCAGTACCAAGGACGGCCCGACCAACACCTATTACGCCCTCGATGCCGCCACCGGAGACCTGAAGTGGACGTTCGCGGCGCCGGGCGGCGGCGGTTTCTACTATGCCGCGGTCGACGCCTCCACGGTCTACGTGCCCTGTACGGACGGAAGCGTCTACGCACTCGACGCGGTGACGGGCGCACTCCGGTGGAAGTTCCAAACCAACGGCGAACTGATCGCGATGCCGGTCATCGTCGGCGACACGCTCTACCAGGCGGGGACCGATGGCTTCGCCTACGCGGTCGACGCCGCGACCGGACAGGAGCGGTGGCGCTTCGCGATCGACGGGCAGAGCATGTTCAGCCCCGTCGTGCTCGACGGCGTCGTCTACGTCACGACCGGCCCCGGTTCGATCTACGCCATCGGTGGCTCGGAGTCGGCGCCCGTCGCCGTGGCCACGGCACAAGCGAGCCCGAGCGCCGCGGCGAATTCGCCGAACAGTTCCCCGTCCGCTTCGACGGCTGACCCGATCGCGTTCGTCTGGGCCACCGCCGGCGATACCCAACACAAGCTCAGCCGGCCCGGGACCGTGGCCATCGACCCGGCGGGGAGGCTCTGGGTCACGTCCATGCCGGGCGATTTCTTCATCTTCGACCTCGACGGCAACCTCCTGGAAACCTGGGGCACCCCAGGCCCCGGCGACGGCCAATTCGACTTTACCGATCCCCAGGACGGGGACGCTGGCGCCGTCCTCTTCGCCCCCGACGGATCGTTCTTCGTCGCCGACACCTTCAATGCCCGCATCCAAGAGTTCGACAAGGACCGCAACTTCGTCCGATCCTGGGGGACGCGCGGTACCGGCGACGGGCAATTCCTCGCGCCCGTCGGCATGGCGTTCGACGCGCAGGGCAACCTCCTCATCTCGGACGTCCTCCGAAATAACGTGCAGCGGTTCTCCCCCGACGGCGCCTTCCTTGGCGTGTTCGGCGGGCCAGGGAACGGGCCGGGCGAATTCAAGAGCCCTCTGATGATCACGATCGCCGCGGACGGCGCCGTCTGGATTGCCGACGGCGGCAACAACCGGGTCCAGGTCTTCAATCCCGACGGCTCGTTCAAGTTCGCCATCGGTCAGGCGGGCCAGGACGGGTCCGTCAACCTGAACTTCCCCTCGCAAGTCGCGTTCGACCGCGACGGCAACGCCTTCGTCACCGACCAGAACAACAACCTGGTCCGGGTCTTCGACAGCCAGGGCCGATTTATCTACCAGTTCGGGGGCATCGGCAATGGCGATGGGCAATTCAACGCGGCGGGCAGCATCGCCATCTATCGCGGCACGACGGTCTTCGTCGTCGACTGGCACGGCAACCGGCTCGAAAAGTTCAAGGTCGTCGGGCCGTTCCCGCCACCGGCGGCGGAGACGCCGGCGGCGTAGCCGTCATCGAGAGTGGGTGCCTCCGCACCCTCCGCGGAGGCGCGCCACTTCCCTGCCGTCAACCGGGCTACGGAAGGAGGCGCAAGCTGAGTGCGTCGGTGAGTTCCTCGATCAACCGGAGCGCACGCGCGTAGGCATCCGGGTTTTGCTGATAGAAGAGCGTGAGGAAGGTGTCGGGGTGCCAGCACTGGACACCGGCTGACGGCGCCGTGGGGCAGGTGCCTGCGGTCGAGTGTCAGGAGATAGGCAGCGCCGCCGGCTTGCGCCGCAAGGAGGTGCAGACGGTCGTCCGGATCGGGCACCTCGGTGAGCAGCGCGGCGTCGGCGGCAGCCACGTCGGGGGCGAGCCGGAGGGTCCGGCGAAGCGCCGCGACCTGGGCATTGACGTCGGCACGCAGCGCGTGAAGTGCGTCCTCGATGGCCACTTGCCGCTCCTCCGGATCGCGCTCCCGGAGACGGCGTTCCACGGCGGCCACAACCCGACGCCGGGCGACTCGGATGATCTCCTCTTCGGTGGCCCTCGACCAATAGACGACGAGATCACCGGCCCTGGCGCTTGCGGCCAGCGGTTTCCGGTGTGAGACCTGGAAGATCGCATTCGTGTCGACCATGACGATCGGGACACGATCGGGACGGAGACGGAGATCGTGGTTTCCCGGCGGAGGGGTCGGGGGGCCCGAAAACGCGCGAGGCGATCCCGACGCCGCCACGCCTCGCCGTCGTCTTCCTCGTCGCGCCGATTGGCGGCCAGCATCTGTCCGAGCAGCGAGTCCGGGTCGATCGGCTCGTCCGCTTCCCAGGGGAACGGCACGATCGTCGCCAGGTCGTGCCTGGCTTCCAGCAACCAGGCGATCGATGCGTTGGTGATCAGATATTCACCCGCCGCGGGATCGGACTCGGCTTTCAGCAGACCCAGCGCGACGTGGCGGTGAGCCTCCTTGGGGGACAGACCAAGGCGGACGGCTGCCTCCGCGACGGGGACGGCACCGAGGATCGGAGCGGAAGGCGAAGTCGGTTCCCGCTCAGACGGCAGTTCGCCCCGCAGTAGCCCTTCGTACTGGCGAGCCTGCTCCTCCAAGCCAAGCTCATGGAGCAGGTCAAGCATCTGGCGGTCTTCTTCGGTGATGGCGCGTGCGACGGACATGGCAAGAGCCTATCAGCAGATGAGCACCACGTCGACCGCCCACGAAGAGGGCAACGGCGACCCCCGAGTCAACGCCGCCGTGTGGATCACGAACACCATTGCGTCGTCCTGGAATTTCTTACCTCACCATTCCCCTCGGCGCTCCCGTCGCGCCCGCAGTTTGGCGGCGAGCCAGGCCTCGTAGGCGTCGGGGGCGATCTCCAGCATCAGGTCCTCGGGGTCCGGCAGCGGGTCTTGCCAGAACCATTCCGGCCGGAACCAGAAGCCGGGTAGAGCCTCTGAGTGATAGCGCCCTTGGTCGTCGGGCGCGGCAGGATCGTACGCCCCCTGGTCGGTGAGCCGGAGGAACCGGAAGTCGCGCCGGTTCGGGCGCGCGTCCGCCCAGAGATACTCGGGAAAGCCGCGGGCGGCGAATTCGTCCGCCTTTTCGATAGTATCGCGCTCGACGCTGTCCTCGGAGAGGAATTCGGCCACGATTCGTGCCCGCCCCTCGAACCACCGGTCGTCAGCCCCCGGCGCGTCGCCACGGCCGACGACGACGATGTCGGGCATCCGCCCGGCCGGCCGCGCCGGGAGTCGGGTCAGGAGCTTGTCGACGTAAACCTCGCCGAAGTCGAAGATCTCGCAGTAGCGCTTGAGTAACCGCGCAAAGAAGAAGACCATCAGGATATGCCGCGGGCTGTTCGACACGTGGGCGATCCCCTTCCCGTCCACCCATTCGGCCTGCCCCTCGTCGGGCGCCCAGTCCAGAAACTCCTCCCAACTCATCGGATACCACCGACCCCGTACGACCGACGGTCGGGATACTTGCTGCACCATGGGAGACTCCTCTCGACGGCCTGCCTGCGGGCATCACCCACCCGGATGATACCTCTCGAAAACCGACCCCGCGCCGCCGATGGCAGATCGAGTATGTCAGACCAACCCTCGCTGCACCGCCCACGCCACCGCGGACGTGCGGCAGGTGACGCCGAGTTTGGTGTAGACGTGCTCCAGGTGGTGCTCGACGGTTTTCCGGCTGATCGAGAGCGCCTGGCCGATCTGGGGGTTGCTCATCCCTTGGGCCAGCAGACGCAGCACCTCCTCCTCCCGTTCCGACAGCCCCTCCCCGCGCCGCCGCCGCACCCGCCGCACCGGACCCGTCTGACCCCGCGCCGCCGCCAACGCCTCGACACAGGCGCGGTCGAACTGGACGCCGGCACCCCCTCGCATTCCCGTCAGCGCCTCCTCCGTCCCGCGACCGTCGTCCCGCCCCTGGGTCGCGCGCACGTAGGCATCGGCCACCGCCAGCACCCGACCGTGGAGCGGAATCTGCTCTCCGGCCAACTGTCGGTGGTATCCCTCGCCGTTGACCCACTCGTGGTGCGCCGCCGCGGCCGGCGCCAACTCCCGCAACGGCCCCACCCGCTCAAGCACCCGCTGCGTGTAGTAGGTATGGAGGCGGACCTGCTCGCGCTCGGCCGCCGAGAGGCGGTCGCCTTTCTCCAGGATGCCGAACGGCACCGCCACCTTCCCGACGTCGTGCAGGAGCGCCGCCCGCCGCAGCCGGGTCAGATCGTCGCCGCCGAACCCCAACCCGCGCCCGATCTCGACCGCGACCCCCGCCACCGTGGGCGAATGGTGCCAGTCCTGGCGCGTCTTGGCGTCGATAAAGTCGGCCACCGCCTCGCAGACCTCCTCGGTCCGGTCCGCCGAGGCACCCTCGATCGCGGTCGGCGGCGCCATCGCGATCATCGCCGCCACCGCCTCCTCCGACGCCAGCACGTCCAGCGGTTCCCAGAAACCGGAGTCCTCGGCCAGCGAGAGGAAGGCGCCCGTCGCCGCGGGGTCGAATCGGCCGCCACCCCGCCCCTCGGCTAGCGTCCGCGCCGCGGCCCGACCGCCCAGGGCATGGGTCAACTCCAGGACCTGCGCCAACTGGAGCACCCGCGCCGGCGTCGGTGCCGCTTCCCCCTTCAGGTGGTACGCCGCGAAGCCCTTCCCATCCCACCGCTCCAGTTGGTAACGCACCGTCTGCTGGACCGTCTCGGGAAACTCAAGACGCCGGGCGAAGAGCTCCGCCACCTCGCAGTGGGCTCGCATCGCTTCGTTCACCACCGGCCCCGATTGGGCGGCGAACGACAGCAACTTGGCAACACGGCCGGGCAGTTGCGCATCGACCGGGACGTTGCGCCACAGCCACGACAGCACGTCGCCGGCTCGGGTCGGATCGACGGTCAACATGTCGAGCCGCGGCGCCAGTTCGTCCTCCGGGAAGAAAATGGCGATTCCGGCCGCGCAGGCGGTGCACCCGACGTCCTTCAGGAGCGCCCCGTAATAGACCGCCCCGCGCTCGGCCGCCGGCAGACCGAGCGCCTCGGCGACGCGCAGGCCGAGGTAGGCGCTGCGTAGGCCGTGCTCCATCGGCGCGCCCGTCGCCAGCCCCGTTGCAAACGAGAGGGCGCAGAGGAGTTCGGCCAGGCGTGTCTCCGCCCGCGATCCCTCCGCGTCCGCGGACGCGACGGCTTGCAGGTCGGTCTGCCCCACGACGGCCCCTCCGACGCGGCGAAAAATGGGGGAACTCCCCGATGTTGCGACGCCAAACGCTGCCCATACTCTAGTCAACGTTCGCCGGCCCGGTCAACGCGGCGGCAGCGGTGTCTGGTTAGTTCATAAGAAGGAGATCGACGTTGGGTACGACGGTTTTGGACGAGGTGCCGGCAGCGTTTCGGGTCATCGACGGGGGCATCCGGATCGACGCGCTGGGCCTGACGAAGACGGTTGGGGGCGGGCGGACGGCACTGCTGCGCGACGTCTCCCTCTCGATCCAGCCGCGGGAGCTCGTCGCCATCGTCGGCGCCAGCGGCGCCGGCAAAACGACCCTGATGGACGCGCTGACCGGGTTCCGCCCGGTGACCGGCGGTCGCGTCCTCTATCGCGACGGAGACACCGCCGCCGCCCCGGCCGCCTTCCGCGACCGCCTCGGCTACGTCCCCCAGGACGACCTGATCCACCGCCAACTCACCATCGAGCAAGGACTCGCCTACACCGCCCGCCTCCGGTTGCCGGAAGGCACCCCCGAGGACGAGATCGCCCGGCGGGTCGACGAGGTCCTGGCGGAAGTCCACCTGACCGAGCGGCGCCGGCTTGCCGTCCATCGGCTCTCCGGCGGCCAGCGCAAACGCGCCTCGATCGCCGCCGAGTTGATCTCGCGCCCGCCGCTCCTTTTCCTCGATGAGCCGACCTCCGGTCTCGATCCGGGGCTCGACCTGCGGCTGATGCTCCTCCTCCGCCAACTGGCCGACGAGGGGAGAACGGTCGTCCTGACCACGCACGCCGTCGCCAACCTGGCGGTCTGCGACAAAATCGTCTTCCTCGGTCACGGCGGCCGGCTCTGCTTCTTCGGTTCGCCCGCCGAGGCGCTTGCCTTCTTCGGTGTCGCCGCCCTGCCCGAGATCTTCGCGATGCTCGATCAGGACCCCGCTGCCGCCGCGACCTGGGAGGCGGTCTACCGGGATTCCGCCTACCACGCCCGCCACATCGCCGCCCCGCTCGCCGAAACCGCCGCCTCCACTCCGACCGCGACCGCTGACGCGCCGGATGACGACCGGGTGACGACGTCGACCCGGCGCCAGTTCGCGACGCTGACCCGGCGCTACGTCCGCCTCCTCTGGAGCGACCGGCCGACCCTCGCCTTCTCGGTCTTCCAGGCACCGGTGATGGGGCTGTTCCTGGGGATGGTCGCCGGCAGCGACGTCTTCGGCGCCGGCCGACCGTTCAGCACCGCCCAGGTGACGCTGGTCCTGCTGATGATCTTCAACCTCTGGATCGGCGCCAACACCGCCTCCCGCGAGATCGTCAAGGAGAACCCGATCTACCTGCGGGAGCGGCTGGTCAACCTCAAGGTGCCGCCCTACGTCCTCTCCAAGGCGCTGGTCCTTGCCCTTCTCGGCGTCGTCCAGACCGCCTGCTACGTCGGGGTCGTCCTCCTCTTCACCGGCGTGCCCGCACACGGCGTCTTCCTCCCGGCCTGGCTGGAGCTGATGCTGACCGTCTGGCTGACCGGCGTCGCCGGGTTGGCGATGGGGCTGTTCATCTCCGCCGCCTCGGCCAACCTCGACCTCGCCCTCAGCATCACCCCGTCGTCGATCATCCCGCAGATGCTCCTGGCCGGCGCCCTCTTCGCCCTGCCCGGCTCCGTCGATTTCCTCAGCAACGCCACGATCGGCAAATGGGCCGTCAACGCCCTGGGCACGACCGCCGATCTCAACCGCATGTACTACGCCGCCGCGGCCGACCTGCCCAACGACGACCGGGTGACCGCCCTACTCGGTCAGGTCGTCTTCAACCCGGATAGCTACGACGACGACCCGGGCCCGAAATCGATCGCATCGGCGCGGGAGAGCCGGCGCCCGCACCTCCTGAAAACCTGGACGGTGCTGCTCGCGTGGGTCGCCGGCTTCCTCGCGCTGGCCTGCGCTGCCCAATGGCGCAAGGACCGCGTTTGGCGGAGATAAGGGACCGGTCGCTTCGCCGAGACAGGCCGTCCCCGCAAGGGAGGGTATGCATTGCGGCCGGACGTCCGTGACCGGGTTGGTTGCCTGGTGTCGTGATGCGACGCGCCCTCGGTCGAATCGACCGAGGGCGCGCGTTCCGATCGGGGCGAGCGATGGGTCAGGGCGTGGCCGTGCCGGCGGGGGTCGCGGCAGGACCGCCGCCGATGGCGTAGACGTAGCCGGGCCGGTCATTGTTGAAGAATCCCGCACCGATGTAGATGGTCCCGCCGACCACCGCCGGCGACGAATATGTCTCCCCCTGGGCATGGAAGCGCCACCGTTCCGCACCGGTCGCCGCGCCGAGGGCGACGAAGTCGGACGGTGCGTGCCGGCCGTCGTACGAGCCGGAGTACACCACCGCCGACCCCATCGCCGTCTTGCCAATCACGAACGCCGCCGCCAGCCGCACAAGATACCGGTCGTCCCCAAACCTCTGGGCCATCTCCACGACTTGCCGGCGCGGCATGCTCATGGGGTACGTCGTGTGTGGCTGGTGGCCGCATCGCGCCGACCAGGCCGATCAGCAACTCGTCTCAAATGGTCGCTTGTTCGCTAGAATGGCCCATCGTCACATTCGCGATAACGCACCCATACTCGGGGGTCCGACACGGGCTGGAGGCACCATGCGCGTCCTCATCGTCGGCGCCGGAATCGGCGGCCTGACCGCCGCCCTCGCCTTGCGCCAAGCCGGCTTCGACGCCCACGTCTACGAGCAGGCGGGCGTCTTGCGCGAGGTCGGCGCCGGGGTCGCGGTCGGCCCCAACGCCGTCAAGGTCCTGCACCGGCTGGGACTCGCCGAGGCGCTCCGCGCCGTCGGTGTCGTCCCCCACTCGCTGGACGCCCGCGACTGGCAGACCGGTGCGGTCCTGGGCCGAGTGCCGCTCGCCGAGGCGGCGGTGACCCGCTGGGGCGCGCCCTTCTATCACCTGCACCGCGCCGATCTCCACGACTCGCTGCGCGCCGCCCTCGGCGATCGGCACCTCACCCTCGGCGCCCGCTGTCTTGCCGTCGAGCAGCACGACTGCGCGGTCGACGTTCGCTTCGCCGACGGCCGCGAGGCGACGGGCGACCTCCTCATCGGTGCCGACGGCATCCACTCGGTTGTCCGCGAACACGTCGCGGGACCGGACCGGCCGATCTGGTCCCGCCAGATCGCCTGGCGTGGCCTGGCCCCCGCGGCGGTCGGCCACGCATGCGGGCTGGAGGTACGCCACCATTCGATCTGGGGGCCGCGCAAGATGTTCGTTTGCTACTACGTCGCGACGGGGCGTCTCGTGAACTGGGTCGGCAACTCTCAAAGCGACGACGATTGGCAGGAGGAGTCGTGGTCGGCGCGCGGCGACGGCGACGAGGCGCTGAGCGACTTCGCGGGGTGGCATCCCCAGGTCCGCGCGCTGATCGCGGGCACCGACCAGGTGTTCAAGTGGGCACTCTTCGATCGGCCGCCGCTGGCGCGGTGGACGCGCGGGCGCGTGACGGTGCTGGGCGACGCCGCCCACCCGATGCTGCCGTACATGGCCCAGGGCGCCAGCCAGAGCATCGAGGACGCGTTCGTGCTGGCGCGCTGCCTTGCCGCGGACCGCGACGATCCCCAGCGCGCAATCGGGATGTACGCGGACCGTCGCCGGGAGCGCACCGCCGCCATCCAGACCGCGTCGCGCGACGCCGGACGGATGATGCACCTGACGGACCCGGCGGACGTCGAGGCGCGGAACGCGCGACTGCGGGACAACCCGGACGCGGCCGCCGCTCGGTTCGACTGGATCTGGAGCCACGACGTAGGGACCACCGCGACCGACGGCTAGATCCGGCCGCACGGCGGCAACGGGCGCTGGGGAGGATACTGGCTGGGTCCGTCCGATTCGCGCCGTACGGAACGAATCGGCGTGGAGGAATCTCCAGAACTTCACGGACGTGACCACAAACGGTGGCGGTCACGGCATCGCGACGCGCCGGCGCCTCGGCGAGCGCCTCGTGGCGGTCGGATCAGCGTAGGGCGATCGTCTGTTTGCGCACCGAAGAGTGCGTCGTCGGGCCACGGCGTGCCGTGCCCGGTTGACCATAACAACTCGGCTCCGCTCACCCACCCCGCATCGCCACCGTCCTCACCTCACCCCCATCCAAATCGACCGCCCGCACCGCATGGTTGTTCGTGTCCGCAACGTACAACGTCCGCCCGCTCAGACTCACCCCCGCCGGCTCCCAGAACTCTGCCGTCGCGAGGTCGCCGTCCACCAACCCGTGCCCCGCCCCGCCCGCGACCGTCACCGCCTCCCGCGTCGCCGGCTGCAACCGCTTGATCTTGTCGTTGTACGTGTCGGCCAGGTAAACCACCGCCTCGCCGTTCTCCTCGGTCGCCGCCACCCCCTCCACGTGCTGCAACCGGACGCTGTCGCCCCGCGCATCGACGTCGCCGAACTCGAACAACCCGCGCCCGACCAATCGCCGCACCCGGTCCTCGACCGGCGACACCCGCCGCACCGCACTCGTCTCGCTGTCCGCGACGTACAGCACCCCCTCCAGTTCCGTGATCCCCTGGGGCTGCGCAAATGTCGCCTCCGCCAACGGTCCGTCGTGGATCGACTCCACCCCGGTCCCCGCGCCGACCCGCACGAACCCGGTCGACGGTTCGAACGTCCACAACTGGTGCGTCCCCGCCATCGCGATCCAGAGCAACTCCTCGCGAAAAACCAGATCGTACGGCGAGGCCAGCGCCGTCTCACGGCCCGGCCCACCGCCGCGCGCATTGCCCCGCTCGCCCGTCCCGGCAACCGTCGTCACCCGCCCCTGCGCGAGGTCGACCGCTCGCACGGCATGGTTCGCCCGGTCCGCCACGTAGAGCGTCCGCCCATCCGGCGAGAGCGCGATCCCCTGCGGTTCCCGAAACCGCGCCTCCCCCGGCCCACCGTCGACCAATCCCGCCTCGCCCGCCCCGACCGCCCGCCGGATCACCCCGTCGAGATCGCACACCAGCACCCGATGATGCCCCGAGTCGGCAACAAAGAGCCGCCCATTCTTGCCATCTGCCAAGACCTTACCGGGAAATCGCAGCACCCCGTCCGGCTCCGCCAACGGCGTCACCGGCCACGGCGTGCGGTCCATCAACCCCTCCGCGTCGTACTCGGCGATCATGTCGCGGATCAGATCGCGGACCGGTGCCAGCGGAAACTCCCCCTCGTGCTTCGCGTACACGTACCCCCGCGGATCGAGGAACATCAGCGTTGGCCACGCCCGCACCCCGTACCCCTGCCAGACCGCGAACTCGGCGTCGTTCACGACGGGATGCTCCAACCGGTGTCGCTGCACCGCCGCCCGCAGATTCTGAGAAAGCTTCTCCGCCGGGAATTTGGCCGAATGGACCCCGATCACCACCAACTCGTTCGCGAACTCGTGCTCCAACTCCCGCAACTGCGGGAGCACGTGCAGACAGTTGATTCAGCAATACGTCCAGAAGTCGAGGATCACCACCTTCCCCCGCAACCGCGCAAGCGTCAGCGGCTCCGTGTTGAACCACTCCACCCCCGCCGGAAACTCCGGCGCCCGCACCGTGCCCGCGTAGCGATTTGGCATCTCTGGACCTCCAGCCGGTAGCCGGTAGCCGGTCGTGGGAGTCTAGCGCAGGATTCGGCCCGCCATTTTGTGACTGAGTGCACCCCATGCCTGCGTAAGCCTGG
>DATBFX010000466.1:0-5770 GCA_036558305.1 Thermomicrobiales bacterium
GGGGAACGGGGAACAGGAGTTCGCCCGCCTTCCGCCTTCCGCCTCTCCCTTGCCGCCTTGCCGCCTTGCCGCCTTGCCGCCTAGGAGCAGAACGACGATGATCGATCCGATTCCGAACGGCGAACCGAGTTTCATCGATGCGCCGCGGTGCGCCGATCTGGCGACGCTCGAGGCGGATATCGCGGTGATCGGGGTGCCGAATGGGTGGCCGTACGAGATGGCGGCCGTCACCTCGCCGTCGAGTCCCGCGCCGCGGGCGATCCGGGAGCAGTCCAACCGGTACGCCAAGTTCCTGGCGCACTTCGATTGGGATTTCGACGGGACGCTCTTTGGCGATCGCGACGTGAAGGTCGTCGATTGCGGCGACGTGACGATGGTGCCCGGCGAGTTCGCCGAAAACAGCCGGCGGACGACGGCGGCGATCAACGCCATCCTCGACCTCGGCGCCATCCCAATCGTCCTCGGCGGCGACCACGCCATCCCGATCCCCGTCTTCCGTGCCTACGAGGGACGCGGCAACATGGTCATCGTCCAACTCGATGCCCACATCGACTGGCGCGACGAGCGGTACGGGATCAGTGAGGGCCTCAGCAGCACGATGCGCCGCGCCTCCGAGCTGCCGTGGGTGACGGGGATGGCCCAGATCGGTCTGCGCGGCATCGGCAGCGCCCGCCAGCAGGAGGTCGACGACGCCCGCGCCTACGGCAGCGTTCTCGTCCGCGCCGAAGAGGTGCACGAGCGCGGCGTCGAAGAGATCCTCCTCCGCATCCCGTCGTCCGACCGGTATTACATCACGTTCGACGCCGACGGTCTCGACCCGGCGATCGCCCCCGGTGTCAACGACCCCGGTTTCGGCGGACTCACCTACTACGAGGCGTCGAACCTCCTCCGCGGCGTCGCCCGCAAGGGGAGGGTGGTCGGTTTCGACTTCGTCGAGGTCGTCCCCAGCGCCGACGTCCAGAACCTGACCAGTCTCCTCGCCGCTCGCCTCACGCTCAATCTGATGGGCGCGGTGGTGCGGGAGGGACAGGTGGGGTAACGATCAATCGGATAGAACGAAACGGCCGGAGCAGAGATGACGACACCCACAACGACTGCCGACACCCTTGCGACCGTCCACGCGTTCAACGACGCACTCAACCGCCACGACGTCGACGCCGTGATGGCATTGATGACCGACGACTGCGTCTTCGAGAACACCTGGCCCACGCCCGACGGCGAGCGCTACGAGGGCCAAGCCGCAGTCCGCGCCTTCTGGGAGCGCCTGATCGCCGAATCGCCGGCCGCCCACTTCGACCTCGAAGAGATCTTCGCCGTCGACGACCGTGCTACCCAACGCTGGCGCTACACCTGGGTGGACTCTGCCGGTGCCGCCGGCCACATCCGAGGTGTCGACGTCTTCCGCGTCCGCGACGGCAAAGTCGCCGAAAAACTCGCCTACGTGAAGGGGTAGTCGTTCGTCGGCGGTCGTCGGTCGGCGGTCGTGAGAACGGTAGGCCGTCTGTCTGTTTGGCTAACGACTGACGACAGAGGTCTGCCTGCAGAGACTTGCTAGCAGCGTCGTCGAGGAAAAGCACAGCCTGAACGTCACCGGCCACTACGCCCGCCCGGACGTTTTCCACCCGACGATCGACCGCCAGCCGGCACCTCCGGTCGTCGACGCGACCGATCCTGCGCACTGACGCGACCCGTCGCTGGGTGATCCGGTCGGTCGCCGGTCGCGTATCCTGTGCAAAGCTCGACGATCGGTCGGACGTCACGCCGAACGGAGGTGCCCCTTTGCGCGCGCTGATCATCTCCCGCCAGAAATTCCCCGTCGCCCAGGCCGAATTCCCCGGTATGTTGCAGGCGTTCGCCGCCTGGCGAGAACGGTACAAACCGCTGATGGAGAAGTTCGAGTTCTTCGTCTCCGGCAACGGCGGCTGCGGCATCGTCAACGTCCCCGACGACGACACCCTCGCCCGGATCATGATGGAGTTCCCCTTTGGCCCGTACAGCGAGAACGAGGTGCTTCCCATCGTCGACGGCGACACCGCCCTCGCCATGCAGCAGGAGCTGATTCGCCAGATGATGGGCGGCCAGAGCTAGCCCCACCCCAACCGCGCTCCCGCGTGCGACAATCACCCGCATCGAGACCCCACCGGCCGTCGCGGCCGGTGGGACGCGTTCACGCACAGGGAGCGAACACACGTGGACATCACCTTCCAAACCGGCGATCCGTTGACCCAAGCCGCGGACGCGGTGGTCTTGCCGGCCACCCCCGCGAACGGCGACCTCGATCTCTCGGGAGCGGTCGGGCAGGCGAACGACGCCCTCGGCGGCGAACTCGCCAACCTTGCCAGGGACGCGCGCTTCTCCGGCAAGCGCGGCACCTCGCTCGTCGTCCCGACGCTCGGCAAGCTGCCGGCGCGCCGCGTCGTCCTCGCCGGTGCCGGCCCGCTCGCCAAACTCAACGCCGAGGCGATTCGCCGCGCCTGGGGATCGGCGGCCACCGCCGCCCGTGACGCCGGCGCCAAGAACATCGTTTCCGCGCTCCCACCCACGAGCGACGGGATCGACGCCGCCCGCTCGCTCGCCGCCGCCGTCGAGGGGGCGCGGCTCGCCACCTACCGCTTCACCCGCTACTACGGTCAGGCCCGCAAGGACGACCCCGCCCCCCGCGAAATCGCCTCCCTCGCCTTCGCCGGCGACGGTCTCGACGCGCGCACCGCCCAGGATGCGATCGCCCGCGGCGACGCGGCGGCGGCCGGCGTCCAACTCGCCCGCGACCTCTCGAACGAACCGGCCAGCGTCCTCAACCCCGAGGCGTTCGCCGAGCACGCCCGCCGCGTCGCCACCGAGCACGGTTTGGAGATCACCGTGCTCGGTCCGGCCGAGATGGAGCAACAGGGCATGGGCGCCATCGCCGCCGTCGGTCGCGGCAGCGCCAGCGAACCGCGCCTGATCCACCTCGTTTACCGCCCGGACGGCGCCACCGCCGACACCCGGCAACTCGGCTTCGTCGGCAAGGCGATCACCTTCGACACTGGCGGTTACTCGATCAAGCCGTACGAGGGCATGCTGGAGATGAAGGGCGACATGGCCGGCGGCGCCGCCGTCCTCGGCGCCATGTCCGCCCTCCGCCCGCTCGGCGTCCGCCACGTCGTCCACGGCGTCATCTGCGCCGCCGAGAACATGATCTCCGGCGAGGCGTTCCGGCCCGGCGACGTCCTGACCGCGATGAACGGCGTCACCATCGAAATCCTCTCGACCGACGCCGAGGGCCGCCTCGTCCTCGCCGACGGTCTCGTCTACACCGCCCGCCAGGGCGCGCAGGAGTTGATCGACCTCGCCACCCTCACCGGCGCCAAGGTCGTCGCCCTCGGCGACGAAACCGTCGGGCTCTTCAGCAACGACGACGCCCTCGCCGGCCGCCTCCTCGCCGCCGCCGCCGAATCCGGCGAGCTGATCTGGCGCCTTCCCTTGACCGAGGAGATGAACGACCAGATCAAGGGCGAAGTCGGCGACATCAAAAACACCGGCGGTCGCGCCGGCGGCGCCATCACCGCCGCCCTCTTCATCCAGCACTTCGCCGAGGGGTTGCCGTGGGCCCACCTCGACATCGCCGGCAGCAACCGCACCACCAAGAACCGCCCCTACACCCCGAAAGGAGCGACAGGCGTCGGCGTGCGGACGCTGCTGGAGTACGCGTTGGCGGGGGAGTAGACGAGGCGGTCGAACTTACCGGGCGAAGCGACCGCGTGGGCGGAAGAGTCTCGCCAGCGGCAGCCGAAAACCGGGGAGGACGTCTTCCCCGTCCAATTCGTCGTCGATCCCCAGAATCCGCTCGGGCCGATCCGGCCGGAAGACCGTCACCGTTCGGTGCTCCGGCCGGACCACCCAGACCAGACGCGTCCCGCCGGCGAGGTAGAGGCCGACCTTGTCGATGATCTGCGCCCGCCGGTTCGACGGAGAAGCGACTTCGGTTGCCAGGTCGGGCGCGATCGGAACAATCCCGACCCACACCTCGTCGGGCAGCCGCTCCTTCGCGACGAAGGAGATGTCCGGTTTCAAGATCGTACGCGGTTTGCGAACCATTTCGAATTGCGGTATGGAGTTGCACACGATTCCCAGGTCTTGTTCCCGGACGAAGTGCACCAGTTCTCCGAGGAGGTCGCCCGTCAACGCTCCGTCCCGTCCGCCCATCCCCTCCGCCTCGCGAAGAACACCTCGCACCATCTCGAAATCTTCCGCGCGGCTGCCCAATCCCGCGAATGGATCTGCCACCTCATCGTTTGTCGCCGCCATGGCAAATCGCTCCTACCAGTACGCCCCTCAAATGCCGGCCGCGGTCGGCCTCCTCCCGTGCCAATCCGTCCGCAATTGATACGCGTGCCCGGCGGCCAGGACAAGGTCCTCCTCAAAGGCGCGCCCGACGATCTGCAGACCGATCGGCAACCCGCGTTCGGTAAACCCGCAGGGCAGACATAGCGCCGGCTGGCCGGTCAGGTTGAAGGGCGAGACGAGGTGGTTAAGGACGGTCATGCCGCGCTCGCCTTCGCTCACCTCGACCGTCGTCTCGTCGAGCGGCATCGCCACGACCGGCATCGTCGGCAGCACCAGGAGATCGACCTCGCGCTGGATCTCCTCGATCTTGGCGCGCAGCCGCTCGCCCGCGTCCTTCGCCGCGAAGTACTCGACCGCCGGGATCGATCGGCCGGCCAGCAACCGCTCCAACACCGTCGCCGAATAGTCGTCCGGCCGGCTCTCCAACCATTCCCGGTGCGTGTGGGTCGCCTCCGGCACGATGATCGTCATGGCCGCGTCGGCCGCGCTCCCCTCCAACTCCGGGATCGCGACCTCGCGGACCGCGGCCCCGGCTTCCGCCAGCACCGGCACCGCGCGCCCGACCGCCGCGTCGATCTCCGGATCGAGCCCCGCCCCCATCACGTTCGTCACGAACCCGATGGTCACGCCGTCCAACCGACCGCCGAGCGCCCCCGCGTAGTTGGGCACGGTAACCGCGGCCGATGCCGGATCGCGCGGATCGGCGCCCGCGACCGCCTGCAACAGCACCGCCACGTCGCGGACCGAACGACCGAACGGACCGGCGTAGTCGAGCGACCAGGAGAGCGGTTGCAACCCGTAGCGGGAGACGCGGCCGAACGTCGGTTTCAACCCCACGGCGCCGCAAAAGGAGGCGGGGAGACGAATCGACCCCGCCGTGTCGCTGCCGAACGAGCCGAAGTCCAGCCCGGCGGCGACGGCCGCGGCCGAACCGCCGCTCGACCCGCTCGCGGTCCTGGTCAAATCCCAGGGATTCTTCGTCGGCCCGTAGTCTGGATGCGCGACCGCGTAAGCCAATTCCAACAGGTTGGCCTTGGCGATCAGGATTGCCCCGGCGGCGCGCAACCGTGCCACGATCGTCGCGTCTTCCTCGGGTACGAAGTCGGCCAGGAGGCGCGAGCCGCCGGTCGTTCTAATCCCCTTCGTCCAGAACAGATCCTTCACGGAGACCGGGATACCATGCAACGGCCCGCGGTACTTCCCGGCGGCAATCTCCCGTTCCGCAGTTCGCGCTTCGGCCAGTGCCTCATCGCCCAACACCGTGATGTAGGCGTTGAGCATCGGATTCAGCAGCTCGATCCGCCGTAGCGCCGCCTCGACCACCTCGACCGGCGACACTTCGCGGCGCGCGATCGCTCCGGCGGTCTCGACGAGATTGGGCATGAAACGAACATCATCAGGCTCACTCATGACGCATCCTTTGGGATTCTCGTCGTAGGGGCGG
>DATBFX010000467.1:0-10271 GCA_036558305.1 Thermomicrobiales bacterium
CTCGCCCTGCGGCTTTGGCCGCCGCTCTCGCTGCATCCTCGGCCTCACTCCAGCCCGCTTGCCACGCGTGACCTCCGGTCGACGCCAGGACGGCGTCATATGCTGCTGCGTGTGCCTCTCCCCAGGTCGGGGCCGTGAAGAGGCGCCATGACGAGTCTGGCATACCATCTGGTTCGAACCATCGGGTCCGGGGCAACTCCTCTTCAACGAATTGCACAGCCGCTTGCCACCATATGGGTCGAGGGACCGGTCGAAGCAACCGGACTGCATCCGTCACCGCCTTGTCTCGGGTCCAATCGTATATTCTTCCGGCCTCCGCGAGGTAGACAGTCATGCCCCAGATTGCCCAACTACGGAAGGGATCCTCGGCGACAAGATGAAATCCGGCTCTGCACAACTCAATCGGACCGCTCGTGTGCACCCATTCACCCGGGGTCCACACTCCGCGCTCTCGCTCGATTGGCAATGGCCACGTCAACTCTCCGCCGAAACACGATTGACCGTTAATCAAGACCTTGAAGAACTGTGAGTCGCTCCGTATCCTGTTCCCGCGTTTTGCCAAGGAGTGATGGTGATCCGCCGGTCGCAGTACTTCGACGCCAGAAAGCTCTGAATCGCGTCTGTCGATTGAAAAAGGTGAAAGAATAATCCCCCGTAAATCAAAATCATTAACCTGTCGCACGAAGTATTGGTCCACGATGAGACGAGTTCGAAGGTTTGACGGATCCTCGACCACCACAGCGTGACGGTTCTCCGAGAGCAAATGAGCGGCGAATATGCCGCCTTCCCGTTCTTCTTTGTCAGACCGATGTCCTTGATCGGCAACACGTTCGACTTGGGTAGGATTGAATATCACGAGATCGTCGTCTTCGCAACTCAGTGGCAGTAATTCTCCGACCGCAGCGAGCAAATGCCCGATCGCACGATTCGCCCGTGAGGAGAGGGCAACCTGGAACACCGGGCAGGCGAGAAAATCTGCCTCGAGTAAACGTCGTCCGGTCCATTCATCAACGCGCTGCAGTTCAACTTGCACAGGTACCCATGTGTGCGCCCTCGGAGAGCCGTCGAAAATCAACGCTTCAATGTCGTCCGGAGAGTCTGGTGAGACCCATTCGAAGCCCGCTGCTGGTTCAACTGTATAGAGCGACAACGGCTCAGCCTTGGTCATGGAAATGTCCCCGAGTGAATGTCACTACGAATATTTACAAGGGCTTGGATTAGCTGATCTAAGTTCTTGGATGAGCCAATTCTCCGAAGAACTGCCCAGCTATATCGATAACCGCGGAGTTTTGTGTTGTTCACCGCCTTTGTGGCCCAGGCGCCATTCTCTGCCGCATTAATGTCGTCGAACCCGAGCATTTCAAGGAGTTGACGGCTCTTGATCGCTGTCTCGTCCTTGCCCTGGACGATGTGGTGTGCCTCCCAGCCTGGCCCTGGACGTGGGAATCCGGCCGCCTCCAAGTTCCTGGCTAGTATTGTAGAGTTGGGTTCAGTCGGGCAATTTGTGTTATGTACCAGAACGTCCTCATCGCCGATTGCGATGAAGTAGGTGTGCAGGTCGTCAACCGCCAGGTTATAGACTCGATGCCGTTCAGAGTAGATGCGGGTCGCCACAACGCGTATCTGGTGATGTGTTGGGTTCTCTAGCATGTCTCCTGGAGCGAGATCGTCGGCCTTTACCCAGCGATGCCTCGCGCTCTCCCAGAAGGGATGCCCATCCGTCGCAGTTACAGTTGCCGATCCCAGCGTTGTTGCAACTGTGATTGCGACTAGGGTCTGTCTGCAAAATCTACAACCAGAGGAGGATGAAGGCGATGACCAGGAGCGCGCGGTAGTGTTCGCCCAGCTTGTCGTAGCGGGTGGCGATGGCCCGGTGCTGCTTGAGCCGGTTGATCAGCCGCTCGATCCGGTTGCGCGCCCGGTAGGCCTCGCGGTCGAACCGGGCGTCGCGCCGCTCGTTCGCCTTGCGCGGGATCACCGGCGCGATCCCGCGCCGGCGCAACTCGTCCCGCGCCTTGCGGCTGCTGTAGCCCTTGTCGCCCGCCAGCCGCTCCGGCCGCAGGCGGGGCCGCCCCCGTCCCGGTCGCCTGACCGCTCCCTGGTCGAGCAGCGCCGGCACGGCGGTCTGCTCGTGGCGCTGGCCGCCGGTCAGGACGCCGGCGACCGGCTTGCCGCCGCCCTCCGCCCGCAGGTGGGCCTTGGTCGAAAAGCCGCCCCGGCTGCGCCCGAGCGCCTGATCGCCGCCCCCTTTTTGGCCCCGGCGGCGTGTTGGTGCGCCCGGACCACGGTCCCGTCGATGAAGTGCAGCGCCCAATCGAACTCGCCACGGGCATCGCCCGCGGCCAAGAGCGCGGCAAACGCCCGGTCCCAGACCCCGGCCTGGTGCCAGCGCCGGAAGCGGGAGTACACCGTCCGCCAGGGCCCGAACCGCTCCGGCAGGTCGCGCCAGGGGGCGCCGGTGGCCAGGTGCCACAGGACGCCATCGATGATCGTCCGGTCGTCTTTGCGGGGCCGGCCGCGGCCGGTCGGCGGCGGCGGGAGCAGCGGACGCAACCGCTCCCACTGCGCGTCCGTCAATGCATGTCGCTTCATGCACCACAGCCTACCACATTTTGCCGACAGACCCTAACGACTGACGACTCAACAGGGAGTACCCCGATGCCGCGGATGGTCCAGTGTGTCAAGCTCGGTCGGGAACTGCCGGGACTGGACGCTCCGCCCTTTCCCGGCGAGTTGGGCCAGCGGATCTACGACAACGTCTCCGCCGAGGGCTACGCCCTCTGGCAACCCCACATGACGATCCTGATCAACCACTACGGGCTCAACCCGGCCGACCCCGAAACCCGCCGCATCCTCCGCGAGCAGATGGAGGAATTCTTCTTCGGCGCCGACGCCCGCATGCCCGAAGGCTGGGTGCCGCCCGGTGCCGGTGGCGCGAAGGGGAAGGGCGGCGGTCCGGCCCGAAAGAAGTAGGGTTTACGGATTCATGGTTCCGCAGCGACACGCGCCCAGCTAGCATGAAACCAGGAGTCGGAAAGAGATCCTTCGACAAGCTCAGGATGACCGTCTTTAGGTAGGCGGCGCCTACCCTCCACCGTCATTCCGAGCGTAGCCGAGGAATCTCTCTCCGATTCGACGCGCCTATTGCGAACCCCCATCTATTGCCGTTTCGGCGGCACTTCCGCTCTTCAGCGCCTTCAACTCCGCCTCGATGCCGTCGTCGAGACCGCCGCCGGCCTTCAGAATCGCGAGTTCGGTCTCGATATCCGGGTCTTCGAGCTCCATAAACTGCGCGTCGAGCGTCTCGCTGCCCATCTCGACCATCGCCGCCGCCTTCGCCTCGCGCGAGCGGATCTTGCGCTCCATCCGCTCCAGATCGGCGCTCGGGTCCATCGGCGAGAACGTCGTCAGGGTCCTTGCCACCTGCTCGGTCGCCTGGGCCGCGCGGTGCCGGGCGAGCAGCGTGTCGCGCTTGCTCAACGTCGCCTGGTATTTGGCTTCGAGCTGTCGTAATTGGTCTTTCAGTTTGGCGACGACCTGCTCTTGCGTCACCAACTGCTCGGAGTAGAGTTGGGCGTTCTGCTCGTTGTCGCGCTTGCGGCGCAACGCCTCGCGCGCCAGGTCGTCCCTGCCGGCCGCGACGGCGCGCTGGGCCTTGTTTCCCCACTCCAGCGCCAGTTTCTGCGCCTCGTTGCGATCCGCCTCGATCAATTTCTCCTGGGCGATCATCTCCTGAACCTGCGACCGCGCTTGTGGGATCGCCGACTCCATGTCGCGCAGGATCTGGTTCAACATCTTTTCGGGGTCTTCGGCGCCGTCGATCAGATCGTTCACGTTCGCCCGGATCAACCGGGACAACCGATCGAAGATACCCACCGTGACTGACCTCCCTTTTGGACCGATAGAACGCATCGGCGTCTGTACGAGGCAAACGTAGTGCAGAGCACGCAGGTGCGCAATCCGCTTCCTACGTAGCGGACGGCTATCCCATCCGTCGCAAGCTCAAGAGCGGGTCGATCCGAATCCGCAACCGCCCGTGCGCCTCCCGCAACGCGGCGTCGACGAATTCCGGGCTGGCGCCGCGCGCGAAGATGAACCCGAGGTAGCTGGCCCCTTCCGGCAACGGCACGATCGGGTAGTTCGACTTCGCCGTGATCTCCAATCCGGTGATCCCCGGCACCCGGCACGCCTCGTCTTGACCATCGACCGCTTTCAGGACACCGCCGCGCGGGATCGGGATCATCATCACCCCGACCGCTTCGCCGGCGCGCTCCGTCGTCGGCAGCGGCAACCCGACGGCGTGCCGGAGGATCAACTCCTCCAGCGACATCCCCGCCCCGAATTCCAGGATCGTCGAGCAGAGCCCGCCGATCGACCGACCCGCCAACTCGATCGGCCAGACGTCCCGCTCGTTCACCCGCAGCTCGGCGTGGACCGGCCCTTCGCGCAGACCCAATGCCGCCGCCGCCTCGGTCGTCCGCCGCCCGATCGCCGCCTGCGTCGCGGCGGGCAAGCGCGAGGGCGTCACGTAGATCGTCTCCTCGAAGTAGGGCCCGTCGAGCCGATCGGGTTTGTCGAAGAGCGCGAGGACGTGCAACGCTCCGCCCGTCAGCAGCCCTTCCAGCGCGACCTCGACTCCCGGAATGAACTCCTCGACCAGGAGGCAGGAATCGGCGTCTTCCCCGTCGCCGGCGAGCATCCGCCGCGTCCGCTCGAACGCGGCGACGAACTCCTCCGGCGTGTCCGCCCGGATCACGCCGCGACTCCCCGATAACCGCGTCGGTTTCACGACGCACGGGTATTCGACCTCGTTTGCGATCTCGGCGGGGTCGGACGGGAGAGGATACGGTCGGAACGCCGGCACCGGCACCCCGCCGGCGGCCAATCGCTCGCGCATCACGAGCTTGTCGCGCGCGGCCAGTGCCGATTTCGGGTCGTTGTGCGGCAGCCCTGCCCGCTCGGCGGCCATCGCCGCCACCAGCGTCGCGCCGTCGTCGACGGCCACAATCGCGGCCGCCGTGTGCGCGGCCGCACAATCGGCGACCTGCCGAGCCGCCTTTTCCGGTTCGTTGAAATCGAGCCCGAGCGTGACCCGCCACTTACCGGCAAGGGGCGCCGGTACGTCGATCCCCTGGACGACGTCGAGTCCGAGCCGTTCGGCGGCGGCCAGAAACGCCCCGGCGCGATAGGTGGCAGGGCCCATCAGGAGAATGACGCGAGGTCGTGTTGCGCTGAGATCCATCAGGAGATCGGGGGCCGAAGGTAGGGGCGCGGCATGCCGTGCCCGCCTCGTGTGCACGAACGCCACCTTCATGACGGAGCCACGACGAGCCGTGCCCCTACGGCGGCCCGATTACGGCATCGGCGTAGAGGGCGCCGCCGTCTTCTGCCCGAGACTGCAGACGATGACCGTGTAGACCCCGCCCTGCCCATCGGAGGTGATGGAGATGTCTTTCACGCGCAGGTTGGCGTAGGGCGACGTCGAGCGGTCTTTGCCGAGCCAGGCGTTGACCTTGTCCATCGCGGCGCCGGGATCACCAGACGCGCCGGGACTGTGAAAGAGGAAGACACGGGTGTCTCCCGCGACGAGATCGAGCATCCGAACGGGCTCCTCCCTGGTGGCCGGCCACGTTCGCCGTGGACGCGACCCTTTCCCACGCACCGAACGCGCCCGGTGCGTGCGGCGCGCAGTATAGCGGGAGACGGACAGACGGACAGACGGACAGTAGACGCGAGTCGTTAGTCGTCCGCAGACTCAGTCCCCAGCACTCTCTCGACTGTCCGTCTGTCCGTCTGTCCGTCTGTCCGTCTGTCCGTCTATCGTAGGAACACCCGGTCCCCGATCGCGATCCGTGCTGCCGGACCGCGGTAGCTGGCGTAGTAGCCGCGCATGCCGTCGTTGAGGAAGCGGACGGCGTCGGTGACGGTTTCGTCCGGGCGGGCACCGGCGGGGAAGCGGAGGGCGAAACGGCTGAATTCGACGCAGGGGGCGGCCGGGAAAACCTCGTCAAGATGGAGTTCGCGGCCGTCGGCGGTCGCGATGACGACACCCGACGCGAGATCGGACGCACTCAGCACGTCGTCGGCTTCGACGAGGATGTTCTCGCCGGCGATGCCGTCGGTCAGGTGGTCATCGAACCGTTCGCGCATCCTGCCGTAGTGGCTGGTGAACCCGATCGAGATCCCGTTCTCGCCGCCACGGTTCTTCGAAGCCGGGTGGTCGCGGTGGTGGACGTCGGCGATCGGCCGGTCGTCGCTCGTCCATCCCTGGACGCCCCCATCGCTCACCTCCAACACCGGGACGCTCCGCAGACCGCGCGGGTCGTAGTGTCGCCAGCGCAGCTTGCCGACCTTTAGACTCGTCTCCTGCACCTGCAAGCGGACGATCGAACCGATCAAGCGCATCCCGCTCACTCTCCCCAATAAATCATCTCGGCCGCGGCTTCGACGCTGACCCGGATCAACTTCCGCACGAAACGATTTCGCACCAACCGGTCCGGCGACGTCTCCTCCAGCGAGGCGGCCACCGCCAGCGCCTGGTCGCGCTCGATCGTATCGCCGACGCGGTCGAGCAACCACGCCTGTCGCCGCAACCGGGAACGGAGCGTGACGCACATCGCCGGCGTCATGAAGCGCTCGACGAGCGGCCGGATCTGCCGGTCGGAGAGGCGACCGCGGGAGGGCACCGGCGTCTGGATCATCGCCGGGAACATCTCCTCGTACGGGATGACCCAGGCAGAGAACCAGATGTGCTCCAACAACTCGTCGCTGTCGTTGAGGAGATCGTCTCGTCCGGCGTAGGGAGCGTCGTCCAACTCCGGGAAGACAATTCCCTCGTCGACCGGCGCCGGTTCGGCGTCGTGGAGAAGCGGTTCCCAGATCTCGTAGGCCGGCGGGATCGCCTTCTTCACCGCCGCGTTGACCTCCGCCGCGCGCACCATCGCGCCCCGAACCGCCGCCGCATCCACCTCGATCAATTCCAGGTCCGTGAGCTGAAAATCCTCCATCATCTCGTCGAGCATCTCGGCCGGAACGGTCTGCTTGGCGATCGTGTCCTTGATCCCGAACGCCTCATTGTGGAACACGTTCAGGAAGCAGTAGATCCCCTCCGCCAACTCGCGCACAACGAACGCGATCTGCCCGCCGTCGCCGTCGATCAGACTGAGGTAGGCGGCCGACACCGGCGGCAGCGGTTTGCCGAGATCGACCCCGTCCGCTCCCGCCGTGACGTCCCGCAGGCGGAGCCGGCCCAGCGCCTTCTCCGCCTCGGCTTTGACCGTTTTCGTCCGCGCCGTCGCCGCCAGCCGTGCGACCGGTCCGATCGTTCCCGGTTCCCGCCAGGCGACGAGTTGTGCCAGGACCTGCCGCTGCGTTGGCGCGTCCTTGACATGGAGGAGGGCGTGGAACAAGCGTAGCGCCGCACGCCCCGCCTCCGCCGCGATGCGGGTCGCCACCTCTCGCCGCCGCTCCGACGGCAGCGCGGTCAGGTAGCCGAGGACCTCCTCCAACACCTCGCCATCGGTCAGCGGCCCGGCGTCAGCCACCTGGACCGCGGCCGCGAGCGTGCCCGCGGGATCGGAAAGCGAATCCAGGAACTCCCGGCGCAACTTCGCCGCGCCGCGTTGCGGCCAACCGTAGCGGCGAGCTGCGGCAAACCGGGTCAGGTCCGGCGCGTCGCGGTTGTCGAAGATCTGTTGCAGGTAGGTGTACGCCTCCTCGCCGGCCACGACTTCCAGCATCGAGAACGCCATCGCCGGCGCCTTCGACGCGCCCGCGATCAACCGGCGGGTGATCGCCTCCGCCGGCAACGTACTCCCATCGCTCAGTTCCCACAGCCGCTGCGACACCGCTTCGATCTGAGCGCGATCGACGGCGAGGAGGGCGGCCTCGAACCGATCCAGAAGTTCGTCGACCTCGGCGGCGGTTGTCACTCGCCGGAGGGTTCGCACCTTTTTCGGCATCCCATCCCTCCCAGGTCGTCAGACGACGTCGATCCTCACGACCACCGCCGCACGATCCCGGCCAACCGATCGAGCGCCGCCGTCGTCTCCCCCACGTCCCGCGACGGCAGATTGAACACGCAGCGCTCGATCCCGGCTTCAGCATACCGCGCCACTGCGGCCGCGTCGTCCGGCATGGCGTAGACGGAAACCGGCAGCGGACCGCGCCCGACCGCCGCGGCCAGCTCGTTCAACCCGGCGATCCGGTCGAGGAGCTCGGGGTGATCGTTCGGCAACCACCCGTCGCCGTAGGCCGCGACGCGCGCCAGCACACCCGGTCCCTCGCCGCCGATCAGGACCGGCGGATGCGGTCGCTGGACCGGATTCGGTTCCTGCCGGATCGGCCCGAAACGGACGAACGCGCCATCGAACGACGCCTCATCCTCCGTCCATATCCGCTTCACCGCCTGCACCTTTTCCCGCATCACCTCCCACCGTTGCCCCGGCTCCACGCCGTGATTCGCCATCTCCTCCCGGTTCCAACCCGCCCCCACCCCAAGGATGACCCGACCGCCGGCGAGCACGTCGAGCGTCGCCACCTGCTTCGCCAGCACGATCGGGTCGTGCTGCGGGATCAGACAAACGCCCGTCCCCACCCGCAACCGCTCCGTCGCGGCCGCCACGATCGCCAACCCGATGAACGGGTCGTACCCCTTCAGGGCCGCCTCCATCAACTCCTCGCCACCCGGATGTACCGACCGCCGCACCACCGGCACGTGCGTGTGCTCCGGCAAGAACAGCGACTCGAACCCGCGCTCCTCCACCGCCCGCGCAATCCAGCGCAGATCGACCCCCTCGACCGTGGCCCGGACCTGAACGCCGAACTTCACTCGCTACGCTCCTGAGGGCGGAGGGCGGAGGGCGGAGGGCGGATTGGACGACCTTCTCCCGCCTTCCGCCCCCCGCCTTCCGCCCTCAAGCTACGCCGCACCAATCGACCACGAACGCCGCGATGACCTTCGCGGCGGGGACCATCGAGGTGAGATCGAGCCATTCGTCGGCGGCATGGAGGTTGTCGCCGGCGGCGCCGTAACAGGTCGAGGGAATTCCCTGGAAGAGGTAATAGCGCATGTCGTTGACGGCGGTCGCGACGTGCGGCGGCAAGTCCTTGCCATTGGCGAGACGGTAGGCGTCACTCAGGGAGCGGATGAAGGGTTCGTCGGACGAGACGATCGCACCGTCGGTCTGGAAACCGTCGTAGGTGACGATCGGCGGGTGCTCGCGCAACCAGTCGTCGCCGTCGGCCGCGGCGCGCACGGCCTCTTCGATTTTGGCACGCATACCGCCGACGCCGACGCCGGGGAAGAAGCTGACCCGGCAATGCAGCTCGCAGGCACCTGCAACCGTACTCGGCCAGTCGCCGCCCTGGATCACGCCGATGTTGAGATTGATCGGGTGCTCGACACCCTCCCAGATCGGGTGAACCTCCAGGTTCATCCGGGCGTCGAGATCGCGCAAGGCGAGGATGACCGGCACCGCCTTGACGATCGCGTTCACCCCTCGCCAGGCATGCCCGGCGTGGACCGCTCTTCCTTCGACCTTGACCCGGAACCACATCACGCCGAGGTGCGCTTGCGTGTACGAATCGAAATGCGGTTCGGTCACCAGCGCCGCGTCCGCGCGGTCGCGCAGACTCGCCGCGAGGGCGCCGTTCCCGGTGCATTCCTCTTCGATCACGCTGTGGATCGTCAGATCCCCGGCCAGATCGATCCCGACGTCGTTCAGCAACCGCGGCAGGAAGAGATTCAGGGCGACGCCGCTCTTCATGTCGCAGGCGCCCCGCCCGTACATCCGGTCGCCGACGATCTCGGCCGCCCACGGATCGTGCGTCCAGGCCGAGACCGGTTCGGGGCTCACCACGTCGATGTGCCCGTTGACGATCAGCGATCGCCCACCGCCGCGACCGGCTCGTTTCCCGGTCACGTTCGGTCGCCCCGGAAACGGCACCCCGCTGTCGCCCGCGTTCGGTTGCTGCTTGATCGATTCGTCGAGATCCCAGGCTTCCGTCGCCAGCCCCGAACCGCGCAGGTGGTCGGCGACGTACGCCTGAACCTCCGCTTCCTTGCCGAGCACGCTCGGTCGCGTGACGAGTTCCGCGACGATGCCGACGAGTTCATCGCGCCGCTCGTCGATCGCCCGCCAGAGCGCGTCGATTGCTTCTTGTTTGGTCATCCGCGGCCCCCACCCCCAACCCCTCCCCCTACGCAGGGGGAGGGGAGATTCTCACGAGAACGTCCCCCCTCTCCCGCGCACCGGGAGAGGGGGCAGGGG
>DATBFX010000468.1:0-2167 GCA_036558305.1 Thermomicrobiales bacterium
GATGGCGTAGCGGACGAAGCCGAAGGCGAGGAGGCCGAAGATCGCGACCATATAGACGTAGGTCGGTGCCGTGAAGATGGCACCGCTCTCGCGGATGCCCCGCAGGTTGCCGAGGCAGATGAGTGCGACGAAGGTGACGCCGAGGAGGACCCGGTGGGCAAAAAGACCGGGGAAGATCGACGTGAGAGCCGCAACGCCGGCGGCGATCGAGACGGCGACGGTCAGGACGTAGTCGACCAGGAGAGCACCGGCCGCGGTCAAACCCGGCAATGGCCCAAGGTTGTCGTTGGCCACGATGTAGGAGCCGCCGCCGGTTGGGTAGGCCCGGATCGTCTGCTGGTAGCTCGTGACGACGATCGCGAGGACGGCGACGATGACGATGGTGATCGGCAGGGTGAGCGACAACGCGCCGACACCGGCGAGGATGAGGACGCGCATGATCTCTTCGGTGGCGTAGGCCGAGGAGGAGATGTTGTCGGAGGCAAAGACGGCGAGACCGGTGAAGACGCTGACGCGCTCGTGCGGTTCGTCGGCGGAAGCGATCGGACGGCCGAGGAGGACGCGCTTCGTCTGCGTCGCCGCGCCGCGGACGCCGCCCTTCGGTTCGGGTTTGGCGGTACCGGGGAGGACGTGGTAATCACCGGTGCTCGGAAGCTGTCCGGGGAGGCGGCGATCCGGCCGGACGTAGCGGTCGCCGGGGAGGCGGCCGCGGACGGTTTGGGCGCGGTCGTGGTAGACCGAGAACGATTCGGGCGGCTCCTCGTCGAGGAGGTCGGGCGGAAGCGTCGTGGAGCGGGAGCCGTTGCGTTGCGGTCGAATGACGGTGCGTGTTTCAGGACGGTTCGACACCCGTGAACCTCTCGCCGTCGCGGTGGAACGATTCCGCCAGCGCGCGCACGGTAGCTGTGCCGACGCTCGCGCAGGATGGGTGGCACGGCATTAGGAGCGTGTTAGAACCGTCACGCATCGCATAAGAAAATCGTTAGAACGCGCAGTCACCTGGCACGCGAACCGTGCGCGGTGTTCTGACAATCGGTGTCGGTGGGAGGTGCTGAGTACCGCTGAGGACTCTAATGAGTTTCTTATGCGGCAACGCGATCCCAACACGCCTCATTAACGTCCGGGGTCCTACGATGTCGCCGTTCGGCGCACCGGGAACCCGGTTCGTCGAGAGGAGCACGGTCCGTGAGTTCTGGGGATCAAGGGATGTCGATTCTCCTCGTTGACGATGAGACACGGCTGCGCCAGGCGATCGCGCGGTCGCTGACGGCGCACGGTCACCGCGTGGAAGAGGCGGCGACCTGTCAGGAGGCGATCGAGGCGGTCAACAACCGGCACTACGACCTGTTGCTGATCGACGTCAATCTGCCGGACGCGACGGGGTGGGACGTCTTGCGGGAGCTGCGCGCGAACGGACGGAAGATGCCGGCGGTCATCGTCTCGGCGGTGCCGCCGAGCGCGACCCGGGTCAAGGAGTTCCGCCCGCTGGGGGTCCTGCACAAACCGTTCCCGATCGAGGCGCTGCTGCGCCTGGTGCGGAACGCTGAAGGTCCGCCGACCGGGGAGGCAGTCGCCGCGCCCACTTAGGGGTGCGGCCGGGGAGGACCGGCGAGACGACCGTTTGAGACAGGAATACGACGATGTACACACCAATTGATGGCACCCCCAAGACGTCCGCGGCCGAGCGCCTCGACGAGGTGATGGAGATCGCCTGCCGGCTGGCCGGTCAGGACGCGATCGGCGGCATCCACGTCGCCATCACCGAACGGCCGACCTACGACGAACTCATGTACTACCGGAGTATGGCCGAGGCGTACGGGCTGTCGTTGACGCTCAAGGCCGACACGATCGTGCTGCGGCCGTTGCCGACGTCCGACCCCGAGGTTGCGGAACACGTACCGGCCCTGACGCTCTCGACCTGGCTGCCCCGCGCGGGGGAATTGCTTGCGGGCGGCTGGCATGGGGCACATGGATTTGCCCGAGCGGCGATTTCGGCCGGCCGCTTGCCGGCGGCGGGGCGCTTCTTGCACGACCACGTCGCACACTGGAACGCCGGGTTCCAGGGTCTCCACGACGGCGTTCGCTAGGGCAGGGGACGGAACCACGATGGACTACACGGGCATGTATCAGGAGATCCTGCTCTCGTTCGCCGACGACGAACGATCCG
>DATBFX010000469.1:0-1811 GCA_036558305.1 Thermomicrobiales bacterium
TCCTGCGGCCGCCAAACGAGGCGACGAGCTGTTCAGCGGCAAGGCCGGGTGCAACACCTGCCACGTCGAACCGCTCTGGACCGAACCCGGCTGGAATCTGCATCTGCCGGCCGACGTCTGCGTCGACTCGTTCCAGGCCGATAGAGGTCCCGATCAGCGGTACCGCACATCGCCGATCGGCGCGATCTTCACCCACAGCAAGGGCGGCTTCTTTCACGATGGGCGCTTCCCCACGCTGAACGCCGTGGTCGATCACTACAACACGTGCTTCAAGCTGGGATTGTCGGCCAACGAGAAGCGCGATCTGATTCAGTACTTGCTGAGTCTGACGTTCTGAGGTCGGGCAGACCTGAAGGTCTGCGCTACGTACGTTGCGCAGGGTTTCAGCCCTGCATCGGCAGACCGAAGGTCTGCGCTACGGACGTAGCGCAGGGCTTTAGCTCTGCATCGGCAGACCTGAAGGTCTGCGCCACGGACGTAGCGCAGGGCTTTAGCCCTGCCTCGGCTTCAGGGCTGACCCTGATCATCGTCGTCATGGCCATCGTCTTTGATGTCGATCCTCGAGGCGAGGATGACGCCATTGGCCTGGACTCGACCCTTCACCGTGACCTTCGCCCCGTTGCTGAGCGCCGAGCACGACCGTTTGTGAAAGTCCGTATTCGGGTCGGCGGCGACGCTCCGATCGTCGACGGTGAATGTGACGTTCGGACACGTTCCGCGGAGGTCGCTCGACCGACCCTTCACTTCGATCATCGGTCCTGAGGGACCCGGCGGCGGTGGGTCGGGGTTCGGCGGCGGAGGACCCGGCGGCGGCGGAGTCGGCTTGGGCGGCGTGGGTGTCGGCGGCGTGGGTGTCGGCGGAGTCGGGGTCGGCGGAGTCGGGGTCGGCGGAGTCGGCGCGGGTGTCGGACTCGGCGTCGGCGTCGGCGTCGGCGTTGGTGGAGTCGGCTCGGGTGTCGGAGTCGGTTCCGGCACCGGAGCCGGCGTTGGCGGTGCTGGTGTCGGTGCCGGCGTTGGCGGCGTGGGCGCTGGAACCGGCGCTGGCGTGGCGACCGGCCCATCCTGAGCGACCGTCAGCAGTTGGTCCGCGATGGCGACCGCGCCATTTCGTGGGCCGCCCACATTTGGCCTCACCGAAACCGCGACATCGCCGGTTCCGGTTCCGCTGGCCGCGCCGGCGACCGCTATCCAATCCACACGGCTCGTTGCGTTCCACACGCAGCCCGCGATCGATGAGACCGTCACCGATACGGATCCCCCCTCGCTCGTCACGCCCGCGGTCGACCGGTCGAGGGAAAACCGGCACGGCGCCCCGTCTTGATTGATATCGACCTGCGTCGACTCCACGACCAGCGCGGCTTTGCGCGCTGCCGGCGCGGAATTGTTGGCGACCGAATACGGCAAGGTCGCGCTGCCTTGACCGCTGGTCGCACCCTGAATCGCGATCCACGACGCCGTTGTCGCGGCGTTCCAGGAGCATTCACGTTGTGTATCGATCTTGATCGTCCCGTTGCCGCCGGAGGATCCAAAACTCGACGCGGAAGCCGTCGCGCCGACGGCGCACTTGGATACGGGCGTCGGTCCCACGACGTTGGTGGAAGTGGTTGCCGACGACGAACACCCGGCGACGGCAGCGAGCGCGCCGACGATCAACGCGCCCGCGGGGCGACCGATCACGGCTGTGAATCAAGCAATCGCGCTGCCGCGCGACACCTCAACCGAAGTGGGCAGGAGCACTATGATCGGCTGGTGCCCCGCGCTCTCGTACCATGACCACCGCGCTCCGGCATCTCTCGCCCGACGGCTGGTTG
>DATBFX010000470.1:0-2584 GCA_036558305.1 Thermomicrobiales bacterium
TGTTGAGTCGCCCACCGATTCGGGACCGTTCGCGTTCGAGATAGATGGCGTCTTCGCCGCGATCGAGGCGCGGTTCCTGGGTCGGTTTGAATGGGGCGAAAACCCGGAGGTGCTCGAATGGCTGGGGAACCAACCCGAGCGACTCGTATGCCGCGCGATCCTCGTCCGACAATCCCCGAAACTTCGCTGCCTCGTAGGCGGCCTTCATCGCCGGTTCTGGCACGGCCGGTTTGTCCAGCCAGAGCAGGTCGGGGCCCTTGACGTTGAACATCAGGGCAGCAACCGATTTTCCTTCCCGCCGCATCTGCTGGAAGACGGCGCTGGTCAGGAAGAGGGCGTGGCTGGTCTTCGTCGCCAGCCCCGATTGCCCGGTCCAGTTGGCGTGCCCGGCTTCGGGGCCGAGCAGGTAGTCCTCGTCGAGCCAGATCGGGGCGCGCTGGAAGACGACGTTGCCATTGGCGTCCAACCGTTCGTCGCCTTTCTCGCGTTCGGCGTTGCCGTTGGTGTGCATCAGGGCGGGGATGGCGACGCCGCTGAAATTCTTCTTGCCGAGGGCGAAGTCGATCGCGGTCGTCGTCGCGAAGTAGACGGGGCCGGCTACGGGCGGCCGGTGCGAAGTGACGTCGGCGCGGACGTGTTTGGTGGCGAGGACGTTGACGCAGAAGACGAGTATTTCCGGGCGGCGGGTCGGCGGCTCGTCCTCCAGCGCCTCTTCCAGATGGCGGTCGTAGAAGTCGTCGAGGAAGGTGCGGAGGTCCGAGTAGCGGCGCGGCTCGTCGACGACACCGACGACGGCCGCGTCCTCGGAAAAGGCGGCGACGATGTGCCCGACGTCGAGGCTGCGCGCCTGCTCCGAGGCCCAAATGCAGAACTGGTGGGCACCGGCCGGTTCCTTCTCGCTGCCGACGACGCGACCGATGGGACCGGTCAGGGTGTCGACCATGTCCCCGAATTCGGTGAGGAGGCGATCGAGGTCTCGCCGGTGGATTCCGGATTCCTCGTCGGCGACGGCGGCACCGTGGCCGTTGGGGCTGTGGCCGACCGGGTCGGTGTCCACCAGAAGCATCATCATCGCATGCCCTCAAGGTCAGCGGGGCGACGGCCAGCCGCGGGTCTCGGCCTCCAGGTAGCGTTTCAGGATCTTTTCGAGGTAGTGGACGGGATAGAGGAGGGTCGCCCACCGCTCGTCGGCGGTCGCGCGCGGGACCCGTTCGGCCAGCAACCAGGCGGAGATCTCGTCGATCTGCGCCGTCTCGCCGATGTCGGCCGCGGTCTCGACGCGAACCAGGGCGTAGCGGGGATCGCGACCGGTGGCGTCGTGCATCCGCAGGTACCAGGCGGTGACCGGCGTGTCGCGCCACCAGTGGTCATGCACCCGGAAGGCGGCGGTGCGGTGCCGCGTCGGTAGGCGTAGGAGCGCGGCGGCCTCTTGCCCGGCCAGGTACTGGCGGGTGAAGGATTTGACGAGACCGACCATGCGCGGTTGGGCGATGCGGAGCGCGCCATCGACGACGACCCAATCGCCGCTGGATTCGACGCTCGTCTCCCGCACCCAGGTTTCGAGGAGGTCTTCTTCGAGGGTCTGTCGCAGTTCGCGCGCCTTTTTGTACGCCATCTGGACGAGGTGACCGAAGTCACCCAGCGCCTCGGCGTAGGTCTCGGGGTCACCGATGTCGGACAGGGGATCGACGACCCGTCCGCCCTGGCGATCGACGGCGGCGACGAAGCGGTCGACCGACTCGTCACCGGTTCGAAGCGGTACCAACCAGGAGTGACCGAAGGAGAGGAGACCGGGGGCGACGCGGCAATCGCCCCGGTCGTCGCGCCGCAGGATGGCGGCGGCGTTGATGCTGGCGATGATCGGCACCGAGGAGGAGAAGTAACCGGGCAACGTCCGTTGGGTGCCGTCGAGAAAGTAGCGCAGACGCGATCGGGTCGGGATCGGGGGAATCTCCCGTGCGGCGGGAGCGATCGGTTCGCGCCAGAGGAGTTCGGGGCGCTCGCTTGTGCGCCCGGAATCCGCGTCGAGCGTGGGATCGGCGACCAGACTCAACTCCAGGTGGCGTTCGGCGCGCATGTCCTGGAGATCGAGCCCCATCCGTTTCAGTTCGGCGTGGAGCCGGGCCACGCTCGTCGCAAAGGTCACCGCTCGCCCGTCCCTCCGATGTTCGTACACCTCGAACGTTCGTGCGGGTTGGTGCCAGTATACCGTATGGCGCTTTGCGCGCAAGCGATCGACTTGCGACGCCTGGTGCCACATCGGTCGCGCTTGGTGACGTGGCTCGCGCGTTCATGCTGCGGGTTCCACCGTCACGATGAGAGCCACGAGTGGTGACGACCCGTCGTTGCGGTAGGCGACGGTGGCCCCGGAAGCGACGGTGACGCCCTGACCGGCCGGAACGTCCTCGAACTCGTGCGCGGTCACCGCGCTGTGGACGAGTGGATTCAGCCACGCCGAGCCCTGTGGCAACACGAGAGAGAGGTTACCGGAGGCGATCGCCACTAATTCGATACCGCTCGTTTGGTGCAGCGACAACTCGGATCGTGGTGCCAGCGTCGCCCGCCCGAGCGCGAGTTTCAGCGG
>DATBFX010000471.1:0-13959 GCA_036558305.1 Thermomicrobiales bacterium
GGATTCGGTCGGGTGAATACTCGGTTGCCCGTCCCCGGTCTCGCCGGGCGCACCTGTCGAGAGGAGTCCGCCGTGGTCAACGTGGCCGGTGCGCCGTGGCGCATCTTGTTCGTGTTCGCTCTGCTGCTCGTCTCGCCGTCCATCGTTCGCGCCGAGACCGGGGAAGCCGAGGTGGCGGTCGTGGCGCCGCTGGCGCGGGCGAGTTTCGACGACATCGGGTTGGCACCCCACACGGTGACCATTGCCCGCGTTATCGTGACGCCCGGAGCCGGCGAAGCGGTCCAACGACTCCCCGGTCCCCGGCTGATCCTGGTCGAGTCCGGCACGCTGGCGCTCCATGCAACCGGCACCCTGCGGATCATCCGTGCCTCCACAGAGCAGCCGGCCGGTCCAACCGCGACGCCGTCACCCACGCCGGACCCGTTCACGACGCCGACGACCGACGTCATCCTCAATCCCGGCGACGTGGCTCCGGTCCCGATCTGGACCATGCACGCGCTGCGCAACGACGGGTCCGAACCGGCGGTGATCCTCGACGTGCGCGTTACCGCCGGCGACCCGCCCACGTTCCCGGCCGACCTCGACGTCGAGGTGTTGGCCGAGGAGTCTGGATTGACGACGCTGCCGGCAGGGCGGACCACGGTCGACCTCGGCGAGACCGCGATCGCCCCCGGTGGGATGGTGCTCGCGCCCCGGGCGGATTGGTACCAGCTCGTCGCGGCGAAGAACGGCGAGGGTCCGGTCACGCGGGCCGCCGATGGGTCGGTGCCCAATCCCCGCGCGGAGGCGCTCGACGCCTTCGTGCTGGTGATCGAACCGGCCGGTGGCCCCAGACAACGCGCACCGGAACAACCCGCGCACGGTCCGGGCGGGGCCGACGTCGCCTTCGATCGCGTCGTCGCCACGCACTACGGACCGGAGGACCAGGGCTACTGGCTCTACGAGCCGGCCGATCCGCATCCCGGAACGCCGATGGCAACCACCGGGCCGTTCCCGGTGATCCTCTTCCTCGGCGGTTGCTGCGGCCCGACGGGCGATGGACCGTACAGCAACCAGCCGTCCGACGTCCAGGCCTGGCTCGACCACCTGACCCAGCGCGGAGCGATCGTGATTTACCCCATCGTCCGGCCGGAACAGCACCTGGAGGACACGGTCGCGGCGATGCGGGACGCGATGGCCCGGTTGGGAACCGGCACCCACGTGGCGGGTGACTGGACGCGCTTCGTGGTCTTCGGCTACTCGTTCGGCGGCTGGAATGCGCCCCTGTTCGCCGCGGCGAGCGCGGCCGAAGGGTTGCCGGTGCCGCAGGCCATCCTCAGCACCGTCGCCTACGACCCGGGTACGACTCCCGATCTGAGCGCGATCCCCGCCACGACCCGCGTGGTCGTCCTGGTGGACGCCGACGAGTACGGGTGGAGCGACCACGGTTCCCGGCGAATCTGGGCGGCGTTGACGACGGTGCCGCCGGACCACCGCACCTTCGTCAAGGTGAACAACGATCTCCGCGGTCTCCCGCCCTTGATTGCCAACCACCAGCTCCCGGCGACGGGCGACTACGGGACGCTCAATGCCCTGGACTGGTACGGCACCTGGAAACTGGGCGACGCCCTGCTGTCGTGCACCTTCGCCGGACAGGATTGCGAATACGCCTTCGGCGATACACCAGACGTGCGTTTCATGGGCTACTGGAGCAACGGCGAGCCGGTCAACGAGATCGAGGTGGTCGCGGAGCCCGCGCCGCCCGATCCGGAAACGCCGACGCCCTAGCAATCGGTGGGCTTTCCGGTGACCTCCGGCCACCGCGTCGAGACGAGGGCAAACTCATGCGGAGCATTCCCGACGTGCAGGCGCCGCCGCGGCTCTCGCTGCGGCCGTTTCTGGCAGGCGCCGTCGTCGTCGCCCTGGCGATCGGCGGTCTCGCCCTCCTCTCCGAGGCGTTCGCGAGCGGCGGGCAGACGGTCTACCTCGCGAACATCGAGCCGGGCGGGAAAAACGTACCTACCCAACCGAGCATCGTCGTCACCGGTTCGGGCGGTGCCACCGCGCCGGCCGAGCGGGCCACCGTCCAACTCCTCATCGTGCGAGCCGCGCCGTTCTCAGAGGAATTCGCCTCGGAGACGGCGGCACCGGCGACGGCGAACGGCAGTGACGTCACCATCGCGCCGGTCATCGATGCGATCCAATCGGTTGGGGTCGAAGAAGGCGCGATCCGGGTCGTCTCCAGCCCGTCGTTGATCAGCGTCTGCACCAGCAGCGCCAAGTGCTCGGCCGTCCGCGTCGATGTGACGGTCGACAACCCGAACCTCGATCTGCTCAACGCGATCGTCAATGCGGCCGGGGAGGCGGCGGGAGCGCAGGAGCTGACGGTCCAGGACGTCGGTGTCGGGTATAGCATCGCCGATTGCCGGCCGCTGCACGACCGGGCGCGTGCCGCCGCTGCCGCCGACGCCCGCGCCCGTGCCGAGGCGCAGGCCAAGGTGCTCGGTGTCGTCCTCGGCACACTGGTCGTCTCAAGCGAGACGGCACCGGCCGAACCCGACGACGAGAACGGTTGCGCGCCGGCCCGCGGAACGAACGCCGATGCCTGGTGGACGCCCGGATCGGTCGGGCTGACGGTGCCGTCGTTCGACCCGCAGGCGCCGCCGGTCGTGGCCGCCGACCTCCAGGTCACCCTCGCCTTCGCGATCGGGAACGACGCCGGCGCGGTGCCTTAGCAGACCGCGGATAGCAGCCGGTGTCTTTCCAAATGGTCACGAACCGGCGGCATCTCTGCCCCAGCCCGACCGGCAATTCTCCCGATCGGCAGATGCGGCGGACGGTGTGCGGGGCTCATGCTCAGACCGCCCTTTCCTCTCGGATGGGATCGATCCGTCGTGGGACAACAGAAAGGAGAGGAGTCAGATGGCGACATCAACCACCGGTCCGGCCGTCTCCCGTCGCACCGCAATCGCCGGGCTCGGTGCCGGCGGACTCGGCGTCGCCCTCGCCGCCACCCCCCGCTCGGCAGATGCCCAGGACGCCATCCCGACCAGCATGGCCGGGCATCCGCTGGTCGGCACCTGGCTCACCGATCGCGACGTCACCACGAACGACGACTTTCCCTCGGTCGTCGTCGACACCGCCGATGGCGGTCTCCTGGCCCCCCAACGGCGTCGCCGGGGCGTGGCAACCCACCGGACGGCGGTCGGCCGCCTGGACCCTGGTCGTCCTCATCGATGGCGGGAACGGGGGCTACGTGGCCGTCCGCAGTACGGCGGAGATCGCCGAGGACGGCAACACCCTGGCGGCGCCCTACTCGTTCACGGTCGTCGCCCCGGACGGAACCGTCATCACGTCGGGTATGGGGAACTCGACCGGCCGCCGTCTTCAGATCGAACCGATCGAGGCGGTCGGGACGCCGTTGCCCGGGATGCCGACCTGGGCACCCGCCCCGCCGGCCACGCCGACCGCGTAACCCCCGGCACCAGCGACCACTCCCCGGTCATGGTGACGGTCCGCGAAGCGCCGGCGACGCCGGAGGCGTGACGGACGATCCGTGTTAGGATCGACCACGAGACCCAACGCACTTCACCAAGGGGGTAATCGGCGATGCGCCAGGTCATCTACGCGATGCGGTTCACCGGCCGGGCCACCCCGGCCAACGACGCCGGCACCGTGCTCAAGGCGGCGACGACGGCGCCGAGCTCGGTCTTGACTTCGACGGTCGGATCTGACGGGCTCACCGGTTCGCTGCAACCCACGGACGGAGGAACGGCGACGTTCGAGTCGGAGGTCACGTTCACGAGTGAGACCGAGTTTCAGGAGATCGGAACGATCACGTTCGGCGCCGGCAACGTCCTGCGCTTCGGCACGGTCGGCAGCGGGCATCTCGGTGGCAGTGCCGATCCGTCGTTGCAGCACGGGACGGTGATGTGGCAGGTCAGAGGGGGCGAGGGGCAATTCGCCGGGGCGACGGGGCTGATCACCTCCAACTTCTTCGTCGGCGCGGACCTGGAGGTGACCGACCACCACTTCGGCGTGATCTTCGTGGAGTAACGTGCCGTCACGCCAATCGATCGCGCGGGGCGACGGGCCGGAAAGATGCTTTCCGGCCCTTTGGGTGGGGACTGTTGTCATCGGGGTCGCCTCGGATGCCGTGTGCGTGTCAAGCCGCCTTCGCGGTCATCGCCCTTGTGCCGCGCAGCCCGATCGGGGATGCTTGTTCGTCATGGACGAGCAGGCGAGGCAGGGGACGGCCAACGGCGGCGTGTCCGGTGCCGCGGACACCTGGCCCCTGTCCGCACGCCAGGCCGCCGCGGTGTTGGCTGTCAACGAGCGTACGGTCCGCCGCGCGATCGCCCGGGGCGACCTCCCGGCCACCAAGCACGCCGGGTTCTACCGCATTGCACCGGCCGACCTGGATCGTTATCGCACGACCCGCCGCCTGCCGACGCCACTCCCAACGCCCAAGGCGCACGGCACGCCGCGATTGGTCCCGATCCCGGTGCAGGCCGAGGCCGTCGAGTCGAGTCTGCCGCGTCCGCTCACGCCGTTGATCGGCCGGGAGCGCGAGGTCGCCGCCGTCCGCGAGTTGGTGCTCCGCGACGATGTTCGGCTCGTGACGTTGACGGGGCCGGGCGGGGTCGGCAAGACCCGCCTCGCCGTCCAGATCGCCGCCGAATTGGCCGATGCATATGCCGACGGCGCTGCGTTCGTGTCCCTCGCCGCCGTTCGCGACCCCGATCTCGTCGGCTCCGCGATCGCCGCCACCCTCGGCGTGGTCGAGGCCGGCGGGCGGACGTCGGCCGAGCGGCTGGAGGACGCTCTTCGGACGCGGCACTTGCTGCTGGTCCTCGACAACTACGAGCACCTACTCGACGCGGCCCCGCTGGTGACCGATCTCCTGGGGCGGTGCCCACGGCTGACGGTCCTTGCGACGAGCCGGGTCGTCCTGCGCCTGGACGGCGAGCGCGTCGTCCCCGTGCCGCCGCTGGCGGTGCCCGATCCGGAGCGCCCGCCCGTCGTCGAGCAGTTGGCCGACGTCGCCGCGGTCCGGCTGTTCGTGGCGCGGGCCGGGGCCGCCGATCCCGCGTTCACCCTGACCGACGGCAACGCCGGTGCCGTGGCCGCCGTCTGCCACCGCCTCGACGGGCTGCCGCTGGCGATCGAGCTGGCAGCCGCCCGGACCGCCCTCCTCCCGCCGGACGCGATGCTGCCTCGCCTCGCGAAGCGGCTGCCACTGCTGACGGGCGGACGACGGGACGCGCCGGCCCGGCACCGGACAATGCGCGACGCGATCGATTGGAGCCACGACCAGCTAACGCCGGAAGAGCGCCTGCTCTTCCGCCGGTTGGCCGTCTTCGTTGGGGGCTTCACGCTTGAGGCGGCCGAGTACGTTCGAACGGAAGGCGGGAGGCGGAAGGCGGGAGAGGACGAATCCCCTTCCGCCTCAGTCCTCGATGGCATTGCCGCGCTGGTGGACGCGAGCCTGCTGCGGCAGGAGCCTGGGTCGGCCGGTGGACCCGGTGCGGGCGCCCACCGATTCTCCATGCTGGAGACGATCCGCGACTACGGACTGGAGCAGTTGGCGGCAAGCGGGGAGGACGCGGCGACCCGTCGGCGGCACGCGGCCTGGTTCCTCGCCCTGGCGGAGGAGGCGGAACTGGCCGTCATCGGACCGGATTCGGTGCGGTGGCTGGAGCGCCTGGAGACCGAGCACCCCAACCTGCGCGCGGCACTCGACTGGTTCGACGAGGACGGGGACGCGGCATCGGGTTTGCGCCTGGCAGCGGGGCTGTGGCGGTTCTGGTGGGTGCGCCGCCACCATCTGAACGAAGGACGGCAGCGCCTGCAGCATGCCCTCGGGCAGAACCCCGCTGCGCGCACGTCGGCACGCGCGAAGGCACTCCGCGGATTGGCCGAACTGGAGACGACCCGTGGAGAAGCGCCACAGACGATTGCCGCACTGTACGCCGAGAGCGTCGCCGTGGCCCGCGCGTGCGGTGACCAGCAGGCGGAGGGGTACGCGCTCCTCGGGTCGGGCGTGGTGGCGCGGCGCCAAGGAGACTTCGAGGCTGGTGAGCGGCTTCTCGGGGAATCCCTGGCAATCGCACGGACCCGCGGGGACGACGTCTCGGCGGCGGTCGCGCTCGACAACCTCGCCACCGTCGCGTACTTCCGGCAGGAGTACGAACGAGCGACCGCGCTCGCGGACGAAGCCCTTCGCCTCCAGGAGTCGGTGGCGCGAGTCTCGTGGGGAACCGCGTTTTCGCTCTACATCTTGGCGAGTGTCAATGCGGATATCGGCGCCTACGTCGAAGCGGCAAGACTGGCCGGTGACTGCCTGATGCTCGCCTGGCGACTTCGGGCGAGCGGGTGGGTCGCCGGTGGACTTTTGCAACTGGCACGCACGGCGGCAGGATGCGACCAACCGGAGCAGGCAGCGCGTCTGTTCGGTGCCGAGGCGGCGGTGCTTGCGGCGATCGGGGAATCGACCGGAGAGGAACATACCATCCGCGAGCGAACCGTCGCCCGGGTGCGGTCCGCACTCGGCGAGCCGGCGTTCCGCGCCGCCTGGACCGCGGGATCGGCCCTATCGCAGGAGGACGCGGTCGCCGAGGCCCTCGCCGTGGCCGCCGCGCTCGCCGAGGCCGCCGAGACCGCCGGTTCGGACGTGCCTGCTCCCGGCCATGGACTGACGGCGCGGGAGGTGGACGTGCTCCGCCTCCTGGTCGAGGGCCGGTCCAACGCGGAGATCGCGGCGGCGCTGTTCGTCGGTGCCGGCACGGTGAAGTCGCACGTGGCGAACATCCTCGCCAAGCTCGGCGTGCCGACCCGCGCCGCCGCCGCCGCCCACGCCGTCCACCACGGGCTCGTCTGACCCCTCTCCTAAGCGGCAAATCCATCCACTATCGGCCGATCGGCTGATCTGCCGGAGACCTCATCCGGTGGCGAAATCTGCCGATCGGGAGGTGCGTGCGACCTGCGCCCGGATGCACCCTCGTCCCATCCACTCCGCTTGGATGGAATCGAGCCGCCGCAACACTTCAGAGAGAGGGGAATCCAATGACGATCTCGAACATCGGCCTGTCCGTATCGCGCCGCACCGCCCTCGCCGGTCTCGGGGCCGGCGGTCTCGCCGGTCTCGCCCTGGCTGTCCCCGCCCGGCGGGCCTCCGCCCAGGAGGCCACGCCGGCCTCGTTCGCCGGGCACCCGCTCGTCGGCACCTGGTTCCTCGAAGTCGACGCCGATCCGACGAACGCGCTCCAGTTGTTCATCATCCACGCCGACGGCACCTACGTCGAGGCGTGGGCCAACGGCAACGTGCGGCTCGGGGTCTGGGCGCCGACCGGCCCCACGACCGGGACCCTGACGATCACGGCCTACACCGAGGACCCGGCGACCGGGGCCAACCTCGGCGCGGAAACGGTCCGCCTCACGGTGACGCTCGACCCCGGCGGCGACAGCTACCACGCGGTGGGCACGCTCGAACACACCCTCCCGGACGGCTCGCTCAGCGGGCAGGCCGGCCCGGCGACGGGGTACGCGACGCGGATGAAGGTCGAGGCGCCCGGCACGCCGGTCATGACCGTTGCCGAACTCTTCGCCGCCCCGGCGGCCACGCCCGAGGCGACGGCGACTCCCTAGGATGGACCGCCGGAGTGCCGGTCGTCCGCCGCATCAACCCGCGATCACACGCGGAACGACGAAGCCATCGCTCGACGCGGGGCTGTCGACGACACTGAGGACCGCCGCGCGTGCGCGACCCCGTTGGCCCTCGGTCAACGAGGGGATCGACCGTCACGCTGGCGCCATCGTCCTGGCATCGCCGATCGGTGCGATCGCATCCCGGCCGTCCCGTTGTCGTTCGTAAACCACGTCCAAATGAGGAATCTGTCCGCCGCCGCGCAATCTACGAAGGAGTTGTCCCGATGTTCCACCGTCGCCGACACTCGACGTTCGTCCTCGCGACCCTCCTCGCCCTCATGGCCGCGTTCGCGCTCAGTCGCCCCCTGCTGGACGCCGCCGCTCAGAACGCGACGCCAGCAGCATCGACGGGTTCGCCGACGTTGCCGATCGCGCCCGATCCCTCGCTCTGCAAGACGGAGAAGCGTCCGGTCGAGGATTCCGAAGCGTTGATCGGCACGCCGGCACCCGAGCATCCAGAGCCGGTCGTCCTCACCGCGGGGAAAGCGGCCGATCAGGCGACGGTCGATGCGGTGATCGCCACCGTGATCGAGATCGCCGCCTGCACCAACGCCTACGGGTTGGGAGGGCACGACGGTCTGTACACCGACGCCGGTTTTATAGAGGACAGTCTCGGTCTCGACCAGGAGTCGATCGACTTCCTCAATTCGCCGGAGAACGCAGCCATGTTCGCCGATCCGGCCGATTGGTTCGCCATCTACGACGTCTCCGCCATTCAGGTTCTGGCCGATGGGCGCGTCGCCGCAATCGTCCAGTTCGGGCGGGACAGCGCCGGGCCGGTCGACCTGATGATCTTTGCTGCGGAGAACGGTCGGCTCCTGATCGACCACTGGGTCGACGAACCATTCGACATCGTCCTGAACTTCGGCGACGGCGAGGAGTCGGCCGCGGCCACCCCGACATCGTAACAACCGTTGCACCCCCTTACCAACGTGTCCGGCTAATGAGTGGTCGGCGCCTGTAGGGTCTTCACGATGAGGACCTTGCCCAACTATCCGCACAAGAGGAGTCACATGACCGCGTATTCGACTCGACCCGTCTCCCGCCGCACCGCCCTTGCCGGACTCGGCACCGGCGGACTCGGCCTGGCGCTGGCGCGAACCGGATTCGCCCTGGACCACCTGGCCCAAGACGCGCGCCCTGGGGCCGGCCGCCACCCCGACAACCGAGCAACCGGCTCTTAGCGGCGCCGCGGCGATGGCGTGAGGCGTGAGCGCGCGAACACTAAAGAAAGGAGGCGACGGGACATGCGTCAAATCATCTACGCGATGCGGTTCACCGGTCGGGCGACCCCAGCCAACGATGCCGGTACCGTCCTCAAGGCGGCGACGACGGCACCAAGTTCGGTCCTGACCTCGACGGTCGGGGCGGGTGGGCTGACCGGGACACTGCACCCGGTGGAGGGCGGCGAGGCGATGTTCGAGTCCGAGGTGACGTTCACGGGGGAGACCGCGTTCCAGGAGACCGGTACGATCGAGTTCGGCGACGGCAACGTCCTGCGTTTCGGCACGGTCGGCAGCGGCTACCTCGGGAACAGCGCCGACCCGGCCCTCAAGCACGGGACGGTGATGTGGCAGGTCAGAGGGGGCGAGGGGCAGTTCGCCGGGGCGACGGGGTTGATCACCTCCAACTTCTTCGTCGGCGCGGACCTGGCGGTGACCGACCACCACTTCGGGGTGCTCTTCGTGGAGTAGCACCGGATCGGCGGGGGCCGATCAATCCCCGGCGCGGACGGGCAGTGCCACGAAGAAGGTGCTGCCCTCTCCCACGTTCGATTCCACCCAGATCCGGCCGCCGTGGGCCTCGATGAGCATGCGGGCGATGTAGAGTCCCATGCCGAGACCAGGCGGCCGCGGCCCCACTCCGGCGCGGTAGAAGCGGTCGAACAGGCGCGGCAGGTGCTCCGGGGCGATGCCGGGGCCGTCGTCGCGGACCGAGAGCAGCGCCTCGTCCGGACGAGGCTCGACGGCGACGACGATGGTGCCGCCGGTCGGCAGGTGCTTGATCGCGTTGCCGAGCAGGTTTTGCAGGACCTGACCGAGGCGCGCGCCGTCCCACTCCCCCACCACGGGCTCAACGGGTGCTTCGAGCTGGACAGCGTGCCGTTGGGATTGCTCGGCCGCGGCCGCGACGTGGGCGCGCGTCAGGGCAACGAGGTCGGTCGGCTGGCGGCGGAGTTCGAAGCGACCGGATTCGAGGCTGAGGACGTCCGAGAGGTCGGCGACGAGGCGGGTCATGCGGTCGGTCTGGACGACGATCTCGGCGACGGAGCGCTCGTCGTAAGTGGCGCGGCGCTGGAGGAGGTGGGCGCGCGCCCGCAGCACCGTCAGCGGGGCGGTCAGGTCGTGGGTGACCATGGCCAGGAAGTCTTCTTGCAGGCGAATCAGCGCCCGCTGCGCGGTGATGTCGCGCGAGATGGTGGCGGCGCCGACGACCTTGCCGCCGGCGTCGACGATCGGGGAGACGCCGACGGAGACGGCGACGCGGCTGCCGTCGCGGCGCAACCGCTCGGTCTCGTAGACGGGGACCCGTTCGCCGCGACGGATCTGGTCGATGTTTTCGGCCAGTTCGCCGGCGCGCTCGGGCGGGATCAGGATCGCCATCGGCCGACCGATCACCTCGGCGGCCGGATAACCGTAGAGATGCTCGGCGCCGGCGTTCCAGCTCGTGATGATCCCGTCGAGGGTGCGGGCGACGATGGCATCGGCAGAGGACTCGACGATCGCCGCCAGTTCCAGGCGCGCCGCTTCGGCCCGGCGCCGGGCGGTGACGTCCTGACCGATGCCGATCATCCGCAGCGGTGTCCCGTCGTCGGCGCGGAAGACGCTGCCTTTGCCCTGCATCCAGCGCAACCGCCCGTCGTTCCCCTGGATACGGAATTCGGTGTCGAAGTCGGTCTCGCCGCTGAATGTACGGTCGATGGCGGAAGTCAGCGACTGGCGATCGTCGGGGTGGACCAGGCGGAGGAAGCCCTCGAAGGTGCGGTCGAACGTCGCGGAGTCGATGCCGTGGATGGCGGGAAGGTTGTCCGACCACCAAATCTCGCCGGTCTTGACGTCCCAATCCCAGCAACCGACCTCGGCTGCCTCCATCGCGAAGGCGAGCCGGCGGAGTTCGGCGCTGCCCGGCGTCGTCTCGGCCACGCCGCGATCCTTTCCCGGTTGGTCGCTCGCGCCCGACCGGTCATGCGGGTCGCCTCATGATAGCAGGTAAGGATTGGTCGACGGTGTCTGCGGCCGGGTCTTGGTGGATAATCGGTGGACGGAGCACCAGCCACGAAAGGAGGTCCCCTTGGTTACCGCCGGTCGCAACGGGTCCGCCGCCGTCGCCGAGCGCCCCGCGCTCGAACAGGGCGCGATCGACCACCTCTGGTTCCACGGGTGGGACATGGATTGGGAGGAGTTAACGGAGCGGGAAGGGCTCAAGGTCTTCGCCCGCGCCAAGGACTGCACGCTCTACGACGTGCATGGCAACGAGTACCTGGACGGGTTGGCCGGACTCTTCGTCGTCAACGTCGGGCACGGTCGCCGCGAGATCGGCGAAGCGATGGCCGAGCAGGCGGGGGACATCGCCTACGCCGCCTCGTCCAATTACACGACGATCCCGACGGTGAAACTGGCAGAGACGCTGGCGCGGATCACGCCCGGCGATCTGGGTCGCGTTTTCTTCTGCTCCGGCGGGTCGGAGGCGGTCGAGAGCGCGCTGAAGATCGCCAAGCAGGCGCAGGCGCTGCGCGGGTTCCCCAAGCGGTACAAGATCATCGCCCGGCGCGGCTCGTACCACGGGATGACCCACGCGGCGATGAGCCTGACCGCGGGACGGCAGGAGGAGTATTTCGGACCGTTCATGCAGGGCGTCTCCCACGTCCCGTCGCCGAACCGCTACAAGAACGACTTCGGTTTGGAGGGCGAGGAGGGCGACGAACTCTGCGCCCGCTTCGTCGAGCAGGAGATCGAGAACCAGGGACCGGAGACGGTGGCGGCGGTGATCGGCGAACCGATCTCCGTCTCCAACGGCGACCACGTACCGTCGCCGCGCTACTGGCAACTGCTGCGGGAGATCTGCGACCGGCACGGCGTGTTCTTGATCATGGACGAGATCATCAACGGGTTCGGGCGCACCGGCAAACTCTTCGCGGCCGAGCACTTCGGCGTCGTGCCGGATCTGATGACGATCGCGAAGGGGCTCTCGTCCGGGTACGCGCCGATCGCGGCGGTCGTCGTCCGCCCATCGGTGTACGAGGGGTTCAAGCAGGAGGGCGCCTCGATCGGGCACCTGCTGACCTTCGGCGGTCATGCGGTCGCGACCGCGGCCGCCAACAAGAACCTCGACATCCTGTTCCGGGAGGATCTTGTCACTCGGTCCGCGGAGCAGGGCGCCTATCTGCTGGAACGGTTGCAAGGGCTGCGCAGTCACCCGACCGTCGGCGACGTCCGCGGGCTGGGGTTGATGGCGGCGGTCGAGCTGGTCAAGAGCAAGCGGACGAAGGAGAACTGGGGCGTCCGCCACCCGTTCACCAAGACGCTGGGCGAAGTGGTCCACGGCAAGGGGCTGCTGACGCGCGTCTGGAACGTGATGCACTTCGCACCGCCGCTGGTGGTGACGCGGGAGGAGATCGACCGGATGGTGGCGATCGCGGACGAGGCGCTGACGGAGGTGGAGGGGCGGTTCGCGGGGGAGATAAATGATGCTCGGTGATCCTCGGCGAGATGAAACACGCGTCGATCGCTAGGTGAGGCGCGCGATGCCCGCTTCACCGGCCACGACCAACGAGACCTTCTCGTCGGGGAAGACGACGGTGATCTCGATTTCGCCGCCGAGTGCCCCCACATACTTCCGCAGCGTCGACGGGTAAATACCTTCTTCGTGCTCGATGCGCGAGACATTCGCCTGCGACACGCCGAGTGTTTCTGCCATCGCGCGTTGGTTGACTCCCCGTCCGGTTCGCAGTTCGGCGAGGGCGAGCGCGGCGTCGATCGCGCGCTTGCGCTCCTCGATCCTGGCACGGCGCACAGGATCGGCCAACGCCTCGGCAGCAATGTCGGCAAAAGGCCGGGATTTCATCGTCGTGCGTCCCACCATTGGAGACGAGTGAAACGCCCGTTGTAGTAGGGGCGTGCCATTGCGTGCATGCCCTTCAACCCATCCGGTCAGTTCGCGAGGACGAGCGGAGCGTCTGCCGAAACGTGCGTCGGGACGCAAATCTTTCCGCCGTGGCGTTCGAGGAAGGGGAAGAAGTCTTCGGCGTCGACGAACTCCAGCCCAAGCGGTCGTCCCTCTTGATCGACATCCAGATAGACGAACTCCTCGACCTCGGTCGTGTGATCGACTTCCCCGACCGCGAGACGTATGTAGAGCGCTTTGACTTCGGCGTCGTAACGGATCTCCATGATTGCTACCTCCCGATCCGGATAACGGTGACCACAAGAGCCACCGTGCCGGATGCCTCCTCAGCGTACACGACGCGAATGATGTTGCCCATTGCCGTCGCCTTTTCGGCGACCATCTTGCCGCGGCTGGACGTAAGCGCGTCAGGCGAGGCGATCGTCCTCTCGACCTGGTTCGCGCCGATCTTGCGTTCACGCATCTGGTTCCGAGCGTGCCGCGAATACGTGACCGCCTGGTATTTCCCGATCACAGATCATCGCCTTCCCGCGATCGCGACGCATTGATGGAACGACAACCATGATCTACGAATCGGCAAATCGCCGCAGCACGTTTCCCGTCACCCGCGCCACCGTGTTGTCGTAGCCGTTCGCCGAGAGGGCGCCGCACCAGGCGATGGAGCCGACGGCGAAGACGGTGCCGCCGTTCGGCTCGTCGAGGTAGGTCATGTCGGCGCGGACGCGGGGGTTGACGGTGCCGCCCTGGTGGGAGTCGGCCATCAGGACCTCCTCGACGACGGTCTGGTAGCCGTCGGAGAACCCGGTGGCGGTGGCGAGGAGGAAGGCGTGGGACGGAGTGCCGAGCCCGCGGTCGTAGCGGTCGATCTCGTGACCGGCGGCGCCGTGGCCGAGGATCAGGTTGCCGCAGTCGCCGATGGGCTCGTCGTCGCCGATGCCGTCGAAGATCCAGGCGACGCGGGGATCGAAGCCGTCGGGTTGGCGGCGGTAGGGGAGGGCGGTGTCGAAACCCATAGGCATCAAGCTAAGGCGTGACGGGGTGACAACGGGGACCCGATCTGGCATGGTGCGCGTGTGCTGCTCGCCCGCCTGCCCGAGGAGGTCCCCGCGTGTCCAGTCTGCCACAGGTCGCCCGCGCCCTGCAGCGGGT
>DATBFX010000472.1:0-19883 GCA_036558305.1 Thermomicrobiales bacterium
CGGAGCCGGCGGCAAATTGCCGCCGGCTCCGCCGCTGGAAGAGGAGGTTGGGGGTGGGCTACGGGGTCGGCGTTGCCGCAGTCGCCTCGCTCGGGTTCAGCCGGGCTTCGATGGTGACGGCCGGTTCGCTGCCTTCGTTGATGAGTTGGTGGACGACACCCTGATCGTAGAAGACGGAGTCGCCGGGCTTGAGTTCGGTGTCGGAGCCCGCGGCGAGGGTTTCCTGGGTCGTGGCACCGGCGCGGGTGAGTAGTGCCGCACCCTGGACGACGTAGAAGTCGATCTCGCCCGACGCCACCGACAGGACGACCGGTCCGGGCGCCGGGTGCGCGCCGCTGTCGCCGCCCGGCGCGAAGGTCCGTTCCTGGAGGATCAAGTCGCGACCGGGTGCGACCGCGGATTGACCGCGCCCCAGTTCTTGCTTGGTGACGCCCCCGCCGGCCGCTGCCGTCGGCGTTGCCTCCTGGGCCGCGATCGTACGGGTTCCGGCGACGAGCATCATGCCGATCAACAAGACGAGGGTACCGATACCGAGGATCCGTCGCATTGGGTACTCCATTCTGCGCTGCTCTGCTGGCTCATGTTTCCGGTCGGGCTGGCGCCCGGATAAGAAGGCCGATGCTGGTAGGTGTCTCCTCCTTTCGTCGACTTCATCCGGCCGTCCAGGCGACGATCGCGGGGCCCGTTGGTGTGTCGCTGCCGCCCGACGGTTCGAGGGTGATTTGCAGTGCTTGCGGCATCCCGCGTCCTTGTTGATCGACGATCAGCAGATCGTGTCCGTCGCGATCGAGCGAGATGAGACCGAGCGACTCCCACCGGCCCTGGTACTCCGCCCAGGCCTGGTAGACGCGGCCGGCTGGAGCGGGCGCGAAGTGGGAGGCGGTCAACGCCGCCAGGTCACTGGTCGGGCTGCTCCGGTATTCGCCGTGGGTCGTCGGATCGATCCCCGGCGCGGCGACGAGACGGACGGCGACCATGTCGCTGGAGGTGACGACGTGGAGCACGTCGGTGTTGCGGTCGAGTTGTTCCTGCCGATCGTGCAGGCGCACGCCGAGCGCCGCCAATCCCCCCGCAAACACGAGGGCAAGCACCGTCAGGAGCGGGACGAGGGAGGTGCGCAGGCGTTGCATCCCCGCGCGGATGCGGGTCTTGGCGGTGCCCAGCGGCAGACCGAGGAACGAGGCGACCTGCTCGTGCGAGAGTTCGTCGAAAAAGGCGAGACTGAGCGCCTGACGCTGGGCCGGCGGCAAAGCCGCGACGGCGGCCTGGACCGCGGATCGCCGGTATTCGTGCCAGGTCTCCTCGTCCGGTTCCGGTGCCCGATCGGGGACGGCCGCGAGCTGGATCCCCTCGGGATCGGGGACCACCGCCGGCCGGCGACCGCGGCGGCGCAACTCGTTCGCCACGCGCAGGTGGGCGATGCGCAGGAGCCAGGGGCGGACGGGGCCGCGTTCGGGATCGTAGGTGTCGGCCTTGCGCCAGACGGTGAGGAAAACGTCCTGGACGATCTCCTCGGCGGCGGCCGGGTCGAGACTGCGGGCGGCCAGACCGAAGACGAGACCGGCGTACCGGGTGTGGAGCGGGCCGAGCGCATCCTGGTCGCCGGCGGCGACGAACCGCATCAATTCCTCGTCGCTGAAGTCGTCCATCGGCGTTACCAATCGAACCGTGCTCATCCTGCCTCCGGTATTTCGTCTCGGTCACCGACCACGGATTGCAATACACCGGGATCGGCGCATTGGATTGGGTACCGCGTTGTCGATGGAGTAGTGAATGCGACCCATTGACGACGGAGAGGTCCTTCGCGGGCTCAGGATGGCGATCTGAGGCCGTCCTCCCTTTGTCATCCTGAGCGCCAGCGAAGGACCTCATTTCGGTTTCCACGCCCTCTTGACCCTCACGTTGCGTGAGGGTCTATCGTCTCCCACCGGCCGCCCTGACCGACCGGTTGGAGGCCGGCGAGAAAGGAGGTAAAGCGTTGGCAAGTGGCGGCATGACGGTCGGGCAACTGGCGAAGCGGACGGGTGTCTCGGTGCGGGCGCTCCACCACTACGAGGCGGTCGGGTTGCTGACGCCGGCGCGGCGGACGGCGGCGGGCTACCGGCTCTACGGGGACGCCGATGTCCTTCGCCTCCAGCAAATCCGCTCGCTCAGGCAGCTCGGATTCGGTCTCGAACAGATCGGGGAACTGCTAAACCGGCGCGGCTTGTCGCCGTTGCAGGTGATCGAGGCGCACCTTGCGGCATTGCGACGGCAAATCGCGGCGCAACGGCATCTCGCCTTGCGTCTCGACAGGATCGCCACGACGTTGCGGTCGGCGGCCGAGGTCTCGGTGGACGATGTCCTGGCGACGATTCAGGAGATGACGACGATGGACACGTACTACACGCCGGAGCAATTGGCGGAACTCCAGGAACGCGGCCGGCAACTCGGCGAGGAGGGGTTGCGCCGGGCGGAAGCCGATTGGCAACAGTTGATCGACGAGGTCCGGGCCGAGATGGCGCAAGACACCGACCCCCAAAGCGAACGGGTGCGGGCGCTGGCGGGCCTTGGTCGAAGCGTTCACGGGCGGCAATCCGGAGATCACGCGCTCCTTGCAGCGGATGTGGCAGCAAGAAACCACGATCCGCGGTTTCGACACGAGCGAGATGCGCAAACTGGGCGAGTACATCGCCCAGGCCAACGCGGGCGCGGAGTCGTCCGCGTGATGCGCGCCGACGAGGCGAGGAGGGGACCGGGGAAACGAGCATTCGCCGTCACCGGTCCCCTTGCGTACCAGACCCGGCAAACGCGCAGATACCGCGAGCTCGGTCGATCACAAGGTAGGTATGGCGACGCGGGATGAAGGTACCTGCACAAGCGAGCCGGAATCTGGGATACTTGCCGTCGGAAGCCCTTTCCAGATTGCGAAGTAAAGGTTAACATCCAGCGTACGGTCTCGGCCGTGGCTGGCAGAAGTCCCGTCGGCAGCGCATCACTTCCGGACTCGTCGTTGCGAGGAGACGACGCCGTGCCCCGATCGGCGTTCCCCGCCGTACTCCGACAATCCGAGGATCGGATCGGCCCCGATCTCTTCCCGCTTCCCTCGCAGGAACGGCCGCCGCGCGCCGCGTCATCAGACGTGCGCGACGCCCACGGCCTGGTAACCTTCCGGCCGCGCTCCAACTCGCTCCCGCAACCGGCGTCGCGCACCCGTGCCGTGGCCCAACGCCAAATCCGCGTCGCTCTCCTCGTCGAAGAGGAAGGGTTGGAGCGCGGTGCGATCACCCGGATCGCGGGTTGGCTGGGCGTTTCGCCCTCGACCATCGGGCGAGACGTCAAGGCGTTGCTCTCGGCCGGCGATCCGACCGTCGTCGCCGCGACAGCCCGTGCGCATCGCTTGCGGACGAACGGGACGAGCCCGAACGGCCACTGAACGGCCCCGGCTCTTTCGCAGCTCTCCGATCCGTCTGAACCCCGTCGTGCCTACGCGGAGGGAATCGCCGCGCCGCCGCTCAGTTGCGGTTCGGTGGTCCTCAGTTTCAGGGAACCGAGCGCGACGCTGGCGTCGATCGTCAACACCGGCGACCCGCCGGCGACGGCGCCCGCCGTCCAATACCCCCCTTCGCGCGTCGTGAACCCGTCGCCGGCGTCGACACTGCCGAGGACGGCGTGGGGCGTGATCTTGGCGGCCGTCGCGGCGGGGACCCGCACCTCGACCGATGCCACCCCGGCGTTGATCTTGACCCGCGCATCGCGTTGCAGCACCCCGCCGAAGTCGAGGGTGAACGAGGCCGCGCCACCTTCGACCGCGATCTCGGCCGCGTTGGCGTTGGCGAGGTTGGTGGCCTCGAGTTCGGTCGCGCCGGCCACCAGGTGGAGGCGATCCATCGCGCCGGGATTCGGCGCCGAGAAGTCCAGATCGAATTCGCCGGCCCCGTGCCTGACGTCGAGCGAGGTGATCGGGAGACCGCCGAGGTCGCAGGTGCTGTCGTCGGTGGCGCCCGATTCGATCGTCAGCCGGTACGGCTGGCCCTTGCCGAGTTGGAGGTCGAACACCGGGGTCTGGTGCATCACGCCGCGCCACCGGCTCTCTTGCGAGATCCGGGCTCTGCTGCCGTCGGTCGTGACCCGGCACGGCACGCGGTGAGAGGGATCGCGATAGGTGCCGCTCACCCAATCGGAACCGTCGCCGGGCGCCATTTTCAGTTTCGCCGGCCCGACCGAGATGCGGAGTTGGGCCTCGCCTCCCCCCGGGAACGGAATCTGTACGATCGTGATACCGTCGTCGTCCGCCATCGGATACTCCTTTCAGCGACGGCCCGATGCCTCTCCCTGATGGTACCCCATTCCCCGGTGGTGACCGGCGCGCCCCGTCGGTTGACCCAACCGGCCGATTGTGAATAATGGCCTTCGGCACGCCCTTCTGGATCCGAATCGTAGGTCTGGCGACGAGCGCCCCGAGGCGAGGAGGGAGTTCGATGACGACCGAGACAGACTTTGGCGTTCCCGTCCTACACAGCCCGCTGGACCGGCGCACGCTGCTGCGGCGGGCGGCGGCAGTCGGGTTCACCGTACCGACGCTGTCGGCGCTGACGACGCTGACCGCCGCTGCGGCCGACCAGATCAAGTTCGTGGCGATGAACTACGACGACACCATGCAGGAGGACACGGAAAAACTGGTCGACGCCTTCAACGACTCGCAGGGCGACGTCAAGGCCGACGTGCAGGTCGTTAGCTGGAACGATGGATATCAGACGCTTGTCACGATGATCAGCGGCAACAAGGCGCCGGACCTGGCCAATGTCTCGGCCAGTTGGATGATCGAGTTCAACGGCATCCAAGCGCTGGAACCGCTCGACGACAAACTCACGCCGGGGTTCCTCGACCCCTTCGTCCCGGCAGCTCTCGACGCGATGCGGATCGATGGCAAGTTGATGGGGTTGCCCTACTTCCTCGATCCGCGCGCCCTTTATTACCGGACCGATCTCTTCGAGGCCGCCGGTCTGCAACCGCCGACGACGTGGGATGAGGTCCGCGCCGCCGCCAAAGCGCTCCATAACCCGCCCGATGTCTACGGTATCGGGATCGAGCTCGATGATTGTTACGAGTACGCCTATCTCGGCGCTGGAGGCACCACCAAGTACGGTCCGGACGGAAAATCGCTCCTGAACAGCGAGATCGGGGTGCGGGCCGCGCAGCTCCTGGTCGATTTGGTGATCACCGACGGAACGACGCAACCCGGTCCGGCCACTGCCAATCGCGACTCCGATCTCCAGCCGCTTTTCATGGCCGGCAAGATGGCGATGCTGGAGACCGGTTCCTGGTTCCCGACGATCCTGGCAAACGATGCGCCGGAGATCAAGTACGGTTTCGCCAAACTGCCGATGGCCGACGCGAGCATCCCCTATCACAACGCTTTCTGGCCGGACGTGGTCGTGATGTTCAAGCAGTCGGAGCACAAGGAAGCGGCCGCCAAGTTCCTGGAGTATCAGTTCAACAAGGAGAACCGGGTGCTCTTTGCCCAGCAACGGGGAGTCATCCCGGAGCGGACCGACGTGGCGCAGGACCCGGCCTTCGCCGAGAATGCGACGGTCCAGTTCTTCGTCAAAGAGCTCGAGGTCGCGATCAACGTCTACGCCTCACCGTACATCCACGAGAACCAGGCGGGGAATATCCGCAAAGCCGAGTTGGCCAAAGCCGTTCTTGGCGAGCAGACGGCGCAGGAGGCGATGGACAACGCGGCGGCGCAGATCAACGCGATCAACGGCGTGGCGTAGGCCCCGCCCGTCACCCGTCATTCCGAGCGCAGCCGAGGAATCTCTCTCCGCTTCGTGGCAGCGTACTTACAGAGAGCCGACGCCTCCGCTGCGCTCCGGGAGATTCCTCGACAAGCTCGGAATGACGGGTGAGGGTGGCGCCGCGGTTGCGGCAGACCGATGGCAACGATCGATACGACCCTTATTGAGCCAGCCGCAGAGAGACACGTGCCGCCGGTCGCGCGTCGCGGTGTCCGGGTGACCGTGCGCGAGGAGCTCGCGGAGCACTGGTTCGCGTATGCACTGGTGCTCCCGAGCTTCCTCATCCTGGTCGTCCTGATCGGCTACCCGGTCGTCAACACGTTCCTCTCCGCCTTCTCGCACGTCGATCCCGTCGGCAACGTCATCTCGGTCGGGACGTTCGCGAACTTCCGCACGCTGGCGGACGATCCGAATCTGCCCCACGTCCTCCGGCAGACGGTGATCTACACCTTCGCCACCGTCGGGATCACCACCGTCATCAGCTTCGTACTGGCGCTGGTGCTCAACCAGGAGTTCCCGGGGCGGACGCTCGCCAAGTCGCTCTTGCTGCTTGCCTGGGCGGCGCCGCTCAGCGTCTCGGTCATCCTCTGGCGCTGGATCTTTCACGGTCAGCTCGGCGCGTTCAACTATGTGCTGATGCGGCTGGGGATCATCCACGAATACCGGGTCTGGCTGGGCGAGCCCAAAACGGCGATGGCGGCGGCGATCTTCGTCGAGATCTGGTCGTCGCTGCCCTTCGTGACGATCACGCTGCTGGCGGGGCTGCAATCGGTGCCGCGGGACATCTACGACGCGGCGAAGATGGACGGCGCCCACCCGCTCCGCGAGTTCCTCGACATGACATTGCCGCTGATGAAACCGATCACCTTCATCGCCACCCTGCTCTCGGTGATCTACGCCTTCAACTCGTTCACGGTCATCTGGATCTTCACGCGGGGTGATCCCGCCTACCGGACCGACATCGTGGTCACCTATCTCTACAAACTGGCCTTCGTCAACCTCGACTTCGGCGCGGCGTCTGCCCTGGCGGTGGTGACGTTCGTGTTGCTGATCGTCTTCAGCGTGACGTACAGCCGGGTTTATCTGGGGCGGCGGGCGAGATGAAAGGCGCGGCATCCGACGATCGACGGCTCTCAGCCGTAAAGTACCTCGCGATCGGGTCGATCCTGATCCCCTTTTTCGTGCTCTTTCTCTTCCCGTTCGCAATCATGATCTCGACGTCGCTGAAGACGAACAAGGAAGTCTACCGGCAACCGCCGACGCTGGTGCCGGACACGTTCATGTGGAGCAACTACCGCGACATCTGGAGCGAAGCGCCGCTGGCGACGTACTTTCGCAACAGTCTCATCATCGGCCTCGGCACGGCGGTGCTGGCGCTCGTCCTCGCGATCCCGGCGGCGTACGCGCTGGCGCGCTTTACGTTCAAGTTTCGGCAGGTCTATCTCTTCACGCTGCTCGTGATCCAGATGTTCTCGCCGATCATCATCATTCTGGCGCTGTTCAAGGTCGTCTCGACCTATCACCTCCTCGACAGTCTGACGACGCTGATCGTGATCAACGCGGCGTTCGGGTTGAGCTACGCCGTCTGGCTCCTGACCGGCTATTTCCAGTCGATCCCGGCCGAGATCGAGGAGGCGGCGATGATGGACGGGACCTCGCGGCTGCACGCGATCATGGCGATGACGATGCCGCTCTCCTGGCCGGGGATCGTGGCGGCGGCCATTTTCACCTTCATGGGTGCCTGGAACGAGTTCCTCTTCGCGCTCACCTTCATCTCCGACGAGAACAAGATCCCGATCACGGTCGGCCTTTTCCAGTTCGTCGGGCACTTCCGGGTCGAATGGAACTACCTGATGGCCGCGTCGCTGATCACGACGGCGATCGTCCTGGTGCTCTTCCTGACCGTGCAGAAGCACCTGACGCGCGGGTTGCTCGGGGGAGGGGTGAAGTGAGTGGCAAGTGGCAAGTGGCAAGTGGCAAGTGCCGAGTGCCGCCAGACGCGTCGCCCGTGCTTGGAGCTCGTAACTTGCCACTTGCCACTTGCCACTTGCCACTTGCCACTTGCCACTGAGGGCGCCATGTCTACCGTCGTCTGCCGCAACCTGACGAAGCTGTTTGGACAGGCGTACGCCGTGCGCGAGCTGAACCTCGAGATCGGCGACGGGGAGTTCGTCGTGCTCGTCGGGCCGTCGGGATGCGGCAAAACGACGACGTTGCGGATGATCGCCGGGTTGGAGCGGGTGACCAGCGGCGAGATCTACCTCAACGGCAAACTCGTCAATGCGACGCCACCGCGCCATCGCGACATTGCCGTGGTCTTTCAGAATTACGCGCTCTATCCGCACAAGACGGTCGCCGGCAACCTCTCCTACGCGCTGAAACTGCGCAAGACCTCGAAGCAGGAGATCGCGGCGCGGGTGCGCCGGGTCGCCGAAATGCTGGGGATCGCCCACCTGTTGGAGCGGATGCCGCACGAGTTGTCGGGCGGGCAGCGGCAGCGGGTCGCGCTCGGCCGGGCGATCGTCCGCGAACCGCAGCTCTACCTGATGGACGAACCGCTCTCCAACCTCGATGCCAAACTCCGCTTGCAGACGCGCGGCGAAATCGTCCGGCTCCAGCGGCGGCTCGGGACGACGACGATCTACGTCACCCACGACCAGGTCGAGGCGATGACGATGGGGGACCGGATCGTCGTCATGCACGACGGGCTCGTCCAGCAGGTCGGCACACCGGCCACGCTCTACAACCACCCGAGTAACCTCTTCGTCGCCGGATTCCTCGGCAGTCCCGCGATGAACTTCTTCGACGGCGAGCTGTCGACCGCGAACGGCGACCCCGTCGTGCGAGCCCCATTCGGTACCATCCCGATTGCGCCGGAGACCGCGGCGGCGCTCCGCCAGACCGCGGGGGACGAACGACAGGTGGTCTGCGGCGTTCGGCCGGAGGATGTCGCGTTGTCGGCCGTGACCGCGACGGCGGTCGGCGCCACGAACGGGATGCCGCAGGCCACGGTCGACCTGGTCGAACTGGTCGGCTCCGACAGCTACGTGAGTCTCACCCGCGACGATGTCTTGCTCCAATCGCGGGTGCCGGCCGACCAGGAGTGGCGCGAGGGCCAACGGGTCGGACTCGCCTTCAACCCGCGCAAACTGCACTTCTTTTCCAAACGCACGGGGGCCAATCTCGCCGGCGGTCTGACGTCGTGAGCGGTCGGTGACGAGAACCGCGGCGGGCGCCGCCTGGCATCAATACCACGCGGCGTCCTCCCAGGTCGGTTCGTCGTCGAGCGAATCCGGTCCAATCGACCGGATCGACGCCGCGTAATGGGAGACGGCGACGTCCCCGTCCGGACGCCGAGCAGGCAACTCGGACAGAACCGCGATCGTCACCACGAGCGGTGTCTCGAACGTCGGTACGGTTGCGATCAGCATGGCAGACTCCTCGGTGATGCGCCCCCGGCCCGGCGGCCGGGGGCGCGGGCGATCTACTCGGGCAAGGGACCGAGGATCTCGATGCCGTAGCGACCGGCCGCCGCCAACAGCGCGTCCATGTCCGGCGGCCCGGCCGGCGGTTCGACGCTGCTCAACTCGGCGACGAATCCCTCGAACCCGCCCGGGGCGGCGAGGAGGAGCGAGCGCGACGGCACGTCTCCCTCGGTCCGGAACCCGTGCGGAATGTCGCGCGGCAGGAAAGCGAAGCCGCCCGGCCCCAGCACCCAGGACCGCCCCTCGCTAAAGAAGCGGATCTCCCCTTCCAGCAGATAGAAGGCTTCGTCCTCGTTGCGGTGGACGTGGTAGGGCGAGCCGAGACCGGGCGGCACGACCTGCTCGATCAGCCCGAGCGCGCCCCCGGTCTGGGTGGCGTCGGCCCGGCGCCAAACCCGGCAACCCAGGAACCACCGCGCGGCGTTCTCGTCCAGTGCGTTCAGGTACGGTTCGACGGTCGAAGCGACGGCAGCGTTCACGTTGATCCTCCTCGTTCCAGTCATCCGATTCCCTCGCCGCGTCCGCCGCGGCCGAGACCGACCGGCGCGCGCCTCACGCCGGGACGTGCCGACCCACAACCGCCACGAACCCGCGGCCGAGCGTGCGCCACGCGCCGGCCAGGTATCCGATCGCGGGCAGACCCGGTTTCCGTACCGGAATCGCCCGATGCCACGGCGCGGACGATCCCTCGGCCCGGCCGGCCGCCTTCGCCAGGCGCCGCAGTTCCGCCGCGGCGATCTTGCGTTCGTTGTCCCGTCGCCTGCTGTCGGCGACCATCCCGTGCAGACCCTGGTTGACCACGGCGATCCTCCCCGGGGGCTTCCCATATCACGATACACGGTGTATCATGAACGTGACAGCAGCCTACACCCTGGCGGGGCCGTTGTCAATATCCGAGGAACACGATGTTTCATGAATTTAGGGGGATGCGCTCATGACACGGAAATACGAACTCAAGCGGCGGGCGGAACAGCAGGCGGCGACGCGGCAGCGGATCGTCGAGGCGACGGTGGCGCTGCACGAGGCGATCGGCGGCGAGGCGACGACCATCGCCGCAATCGCCGAGCGCGCCGGCGTCGGTCGCCTCACCGTCTACCGCCACTTCCCCGACGAGCGGGCGCTGCTCACCGCCTGCACCGGCCACTACCTGGCGCTCAACCCGCCGCCCGATCCGGCCGCCTGGGCCGGCATCGCCGATCCCGCGACCCGTCTCCGCGTGGCGCTGGGGGAGGCGTACGTCTACTACCGCCGGACCGCGGGGATGTTGGCGAGAGCCGAACAAGAAGCGCCGACCAACCCGATCCTCGCCGATCTGATGGCGCCGTTTGCCGCCTTCTGGGAGAGCGTGCGCGATGGGCTGGTCCAGGGCTGGGGATGCGCCGATGCCCCCGAGCCGATCCTGGTAGCGGCCGTCGGCCACGCTCTGGCGTTCTCGACCTGGCGCTCGCTGGTGCAGGAGCAGGGTTTGGAGGATGGGCAGGCGGCCGACCTCATGGTCGCCCTTGTCCGCTGCGCCCCGTGGCACGACGACACGTGACGGTTTCGGCGGCGGATTGACCGGCGCCGGGACACTCGTCGGCACCCCGTTTGCGGCCGTCCGGTCCCAAGGATCACTCCGTCATCCAGACGTAGCGCGTGATGTCCTGCAAATGCAGGACGCACCCCGTGCCCGGCGCCGCTATCGTGGTGCCGGTTGGACGGCTGTCCCTGGCGACATTGACTCACGACGAAGGAGCACGTGTCTGATGAGCATGCGCCCGCTTGATCCGCTGGTCGGTGCGCCGCGCGGCGATCCCGAAAGGGCGATTGCCTTCGCCAACGACAGCGGTTGCTCCAGGCCCGCCAACGTGAAGCGGTTCGTTGAGGAGGTGTACCGTCTGGCGCCGCGGGTGGGTCTGGACCCGGCCATCGCGGTCGCCAAAGCGGCGAACGAGACCGGCGACCCCGAAGGTCGCGGCGTCTTCGTCTCGTTCTGGTGGGTCAACCGCCTCAACCCGGCCGGGTTGGGGATCACCGGCGACCCCGACGAGAACGAGCGCAGCCCGACCTTTGCCGACGGCACCGAGGCGGCGCGGGCGATGGTGGCCCACCTCTATGCCTACGCCGTCGGCGACCCGGACGAGAGCCCCGTCGCCGAGTTGCGCGGGGTCGACCCCAGGCGGGAGGCATTTCTCGCGGCGGGGCTCAGGTTCGGCTTCGCCGAGACGATCCAAGACCTCGCGGGGACGTGGGCCGTCGCCGCGGACGACGCCGAGGGCACCTGCGCCCGCGGCAACGCCATCTGGTCCGACCTACCGGACGTCGACCCAGGAGATGACGACATGGACACCAGGCATCCCAAGTTCCTCATCGTCGCCGGTCACCGCAACACCGGCGACTCCGGCGGCCCCCACGAGGCCGAACGGACGCCGGCCCTGGCCCGCGCCCACCGCGACGCGATCCGCGACGCCGGCTTTGAGGTGCACTACTTGCAAGAAGAGGACGGCGACGACGACCCGGACTTCACCAACGGCGGCCTCGACGACGTCGGCCGCCTCTGCCGCGACTTCATGGCGGACCGCGACGGCTTCTGGGTCATGATCGACTGCCACTACGCCGACGACGGCGGTCCCAACGGCGTCTTTGCCATCTACCCGATGAGCGACGGCTTAGCCACGCTCGTCGGCGGCGACCAGTCGCCCGACGCCCAGGGCAACAACCCCCTCGACGAGCAGTTCGGCGTGCTTGCCGCCACGCACATCGCGCAAACCACCGGGTTACCCCTGCGCAGCACGGGCGGCATGAAGAGAGACGGCCTGATGGCCGAGGACCACACCGGCGTCGGTCTCGAAGGGTCGCGGTTGGCGATGTTCGCCTACACCGTCTCGTTGCAGCCGCGGGCGGTCCGCCTGGTGATCGAGCACGGCGATGGCGTGTTCGATGCCGACATCATCGAGCAGGACGACTTTACCGAGAAGGCCTCGGCGGGACTGGCGGCCGCGGTCCGCGAGATGTGGGGCGGGGACGATAACGGGCACCCCAACTGCGAGTTGGTTCGCTTTACCAGCAATCGTACCTTCCACACCCAAACCGGTGCCCTCGGTCGGAATGAACCGAAAACGGCGAGCGACGTCGTCAGGCACTTTACCGCGGGTCAGACGGTCGTCTGCGACGGGTTGTCCCACTGCGATTCGGCCTTCGGCGACGACCGCTGGGTGCACATTGCCGGTGCCAACGGGGCCTGGATCCACAGCTCGGGCATCGACGAAGATCCCGGGACGTAAGCAGGGCGCGATTCATGCGGGCGGTCCGGGCCAACACCAACGGTTCGGCCCCGGGCCGCCAAACCGCCGGACGAACCTGGCACCCAGGGTCGCCCCGTCCGCGGTGCCCCCGTTCGTCGCCCAGAAGTGCGTCTACTACAATCGGTGGGGCCGGCGCGCCGTCGCCGCCGAACCGCTCGCGTCGGGGAGGAATGCCATGCGTCGCCCGCCGCCCCTGCTCCCGTGCCTTCTCCTCGCCGGCTTGCTGGCCGCCGGGACGTGCGCGCCGCGGGTCGATGCCCAGGGCACGGCCGCACCCGACGAGTCGCCGGTGCTCCTGGCCCCCCTGGCGTTCGGGCGGGTACCGGAGTTGCCCGCGGCACCGGTCGAACTCGCGCTGATCCGCGTCAGCGCCGCGCCCGACACCAGCGTCGACTTCCCGCCATTGCCGGGCCCGGTCCTGGCCGCGGTCGAGCAAGGCGCCTTCGCCGTCCACACCCCCGACCAGGTCAAGGTGCTGACCCCTGAGATGACCGGAGAACCGAGCCAGCAATTGCCTACACCGGGACCAGACTTCACCCTGGAGCCGGACGACATCCTCCTGGCGCCGGACAGCGCCTCCCTCACCCTGCGCAACACGGGCACCGTCTCGGCCGACGCCTTGCTGGCCGCGATCGTGCCAGACGGAACGCCGCTGCCGAGCGTCTCGCAGCCCGGCGTGACCGTCCGCGTGCTCACCTCGGGCGTCGTCGACGACGTGCCGACCGGCCGCGTCATGCTGGTTCTGGGCCGATACAGCCTGCCGCCGGGCGCGAGCGCCGATCGCGACGGTGCGAACCGCGGTCCCGTCCTTGGCTACGCCGAGGACGGCGCCATCGACTACACGCTCGTCCAGGGGCAGGCCGACATCGTCGCCGCCACCGACGGCACGCCGACCGCGGCGTCCGGTACCGCAACGACCCTGACGCGCGGCGACGGCGTCGTCGAAGAGACCGGCGCGGTGGGCGAATTGCGCAACGAGTCCGGCGCCCCCGCCTCCGCGCTGTTCTTCCTCGTCACCCCGGTCGCGACGGCCTTGATCGTCTGGGCAACTTAGGGCGCGTTGCGGAGGGGATGACCGCGTGGTTCCGTAAGGGCAGACCGGGTGCCCTCTGGGCGGTGCCCGCCCTGTCACGACGAGACGGGCCCGCCGGCTCGTACCTGCTTCTCTGGGAAACCGTCCGAGCGGGCTTCGACGTTACGAGGTCGGGGTTCCGTCCGCCGGGAAGCCGATCCGCCCCGTCCCGTCCCTGCCGACGAGGCCAACGGGGTGCACCCCAGCGGGTGCGGGGAAGACCATCTCCACGTCGTAGGGGACGCCAGGGTTCCAGATCGCCGGCGCGGTGGCCCGGTGGTTGTTCACCCAGTCGATGTAGGCGGCGAGGTCGAAGGCGTAGGTCCGCCCGTGGTCGTCGAACAGGTAGAGGTTTGCCATGGGACCGACGGTCGCGGGGACCGGGGTCAGGTTCGTCGCCGTCACCTCGACCACCACGTAGACGACGCCCGCACGCGGGGTCGATTCGGGAATGGCCACACCCTCGCGAGAGCCGTAGGAGTCGACGATCGCATAGGCAGGACGCTTCGTAAACTCGATCTTCCAGGTCGAAGCGAAGGTGGCACCGTCTCCCAGGACGGGGGTCAACTGCACGACCGCGGGGGTGGGCGTATAGATCCGCGGGGGCATCGGGGTTGGAACCAGTTGGGCCGTCCCTCCCTGCGCAAAGAGGGCGGCGCAAACCACTACGACGGCAATTGGCACCAGTAAGGGGAGCTTGCGCATTGGGGACCTCCCTTAAAGGCTAACGCCGCAATGCGAGGCGCCGCGCAGTCTAGCCTTTCGATCTGCGATACAACAAACACCCGGTGCCGCCAGTCCGACCGTGGCCGTGTTGTGACCGTCCTGGTCGGTAAACGCCGGTATCGACACGTGCGACGCCTCGCACTTGTGATGACTACCGTCGAGGATGTCACGGCGGTTTGAAGTCTTGCCTGGGGACCAGGCCGCTTGACCGCCTCCTTCACCGACCGCGCCATCGCCCCTCTGGCGTAGCCTGTTACTCCTACGCCGGGACCTCCGTCCTTCCCACGAGTTCCCCCTCGTCGGTCATAGCCCGTCGGGCACGACACGGCTACCCTGCCGGTGGGCCGATTGGGGGAGCCGACCGGCGGCGAGCCACCGGGGAGAACTGATTCATGGACAGCACCGTCGTTCGCTCGTCGACGCGCCGTGCGGCGCTGCGCTCGCTCGGGGCCGCGGCCCTGGCCGCCGTTCCCATGATGGGACTGGTCGAGAAGGCCGCCGCCGGTCGCACCTGGTGCCGGGCCGACCCGGTCCTCCGCATCGCCGGTCAAACCGCCCACGTCTACATCACCAGTTCCGTCGCGATGTTGACCTCGGCGACCGACAAGATCCGGCTCACCGTGACCCTGCCGCCCGGCGTCGAGGGCAAACGCGTCGATGTTCTGGCCGACTTCGGCAAGGGCTACGACGTGCGCTTTGTCTCGTCGTCCACGCTCAAATCCGCCGGCGGCAAAATCCCGGTCCAAATCGCCGTCTATTGTCCGGCCCGCGACGGCACGCTGCCGGTCACGGTCGAGTTCGCTCCCGTCAACACCGGCCCCCTCACCGCGGGCATCGCCGCCGGCACCGCCAACACCACGATCACGTTCCGCGCCGGTTAATCTCGTCCTTCCCTTCCCCAGCCTTTGCGCCGACGCGGTAGGCATTCCTACCGACGGCCACGACGCGTCCGTCCTCCGACGGTCATCTTCCGATTCGGCATTTCTCACGACGCCGGTACGCACGCGCTCCGGCATCCTGGGATCAACGAATCGACGCGGCAGCCGGAGGAGGCGCACCATGCACCCGCAATCGATCACCTGGGCCGGCGTCAACGCGACGGCCGAGGACGTGAAACGCCGGATCAGCCACGCGCGGCCGGCAGAGACGGCCACGTCCGATCGCCCATGCGGAGAACTGGCGCTCGCGGGGTTGGCGATCATCAAGACCTTGCTGGTGCTGATCGCATTGGCGGCGGCGGTGACAGCGGTCGGGCACTCGCCACTGTCGTAGCCGCCGCTCGGGGCAGTCCGAGTCGTCCGCCCCGAGCCGGCGGCCGCGGCCTTAGCCGGCCGCCGGCGTCGCGGCGCCCGCTTCCGCACTCCTGGCCGCGAAGACGAGGGTTCCGGCATCGTTCGGCAGCGCGAGCAGCAGGTGCCCCTCGGCGAACGTGAACGCGGCGGCCGCTTCGATCGCCTGGACGAACTGATCGGACAGCGATCCCGGTGGGCAGGCGGCACGCGTCGTCGCCACCGGACCGATGGTGATCTGGCTCCCGGTGACCGCGAACGGGCCGAATCCGCGGTTGCAGTCGGCCCGCAGCGCGACCTTGCCGTCGTCGCCGAACGTCAGCGTGTAGGCACCGGGGTCGTCGGGCGAGACCGGGGCCGCGCCTCCCCGAAGTTCTTGCCACGTCCAAACGACGCCGGTCAGCGACGGCACGAACACCAGCGCCCCCTTGCCGTCGCCCAGTGTCAGGACCAACGTGTCCCGCGCGTAGGCGAATGCCGCGACATCCGAGAGCGCGGCGACGAATTGGCTGTCGAGCGTGGGCGGCGGGCAGGCGGCGAGAGTCATGGCAAACGGCGGGATCGTCAGAGCGTAGCCCTCAACCGTGTATCCCCCGCGCCCGTTGTTGCAATCCGCCCGAACGAGGATCGAGCCATCTTCGAGGAACTGGACGGTGTAGCGAGCCGGGTCGTCGGGCACCAGGGTCGGACTGCCTGCCGACTCGATCGCGATCAGCCGCCAGACGACCGGGGGGAGCGATCCGGCAGCGGATGCCTCCGGCGTGGCCTGAGCGCCGGCGCGGGCCGCACCGGCACCGAGGCCGGCGACGAGGACGGCGACCGTGGCCAGCGTGGTAACGGTCAGTCGTGGGATCATGACTCCTCCTTCCGCCGAGACGAACCTCCGACCGGGCCGCCCGATGATTCTAAGAGATCGGCACCTGTCCGTCCGCCGATCGTCCCGTTCGCTGCCCTGCCCGGCATTTCTTGCGGTGCCTTCACTTCACGGGCCGCACCCCAACCTCGTCGATGTGGCGCAGCAGATCGGCCGGGTCGTCGTAAACGCGGTAGGCGCCGGCTCCCTGCAGCTCGTCGCGGCCGTAGCCGCCCGAGAGAAGACCGATTCCCAGGGCGCGGGCACGGCGCGCGGCCAGCAGATCCCAGATGCTGTCGCCGACGACGACCGAGTCTTCGATCGGCACGCCGAGGCGGTCGGCGGCGGCGACGAAGAGGTCGGGGTCCGGTTTCGCGTATCTGACGAGGTCGCGTGTGATGACGGGGACACCATCGGGGACACCGAGCGCCGCGATCGTCGGGCCGGCGCTCTCGATCCGGCTGCTGGTCGCGATCGCCCACGGCACGCCGTAACCGGTCAAGGTCTTCAAGAGTTCCCTGGCGCCGGGGAGCGGACGCACTTCTCTCGAGAGGCGGGCATACGCCTCGGCGTGCAACCGCAATAGTCGTCCGGCTTCTTCGGCGTCGACATCCCGCCCGGTTTCCCGCAGCAGCGCGTTGACGAAGAGTCCGCCGCTCATGCCGATCCGGCGATGGATCCGCCAGACGGCCAATTCGATGCCGACCGCTGTCAACGCCTGCTGCCAGGCGAGCACGTGTTGGTACACCGAATCCACGAGGGTCCCGTCGAGGTCGAAGAGGAAGGCGGGGCCGGTTGTCGCGACCGTAGGGAATGGTGTTGCGGAGTCGCTCATCACAGGGGCTCCAGCTCGGTGACCGTGTACGACAGATTCGTGCGTTCGCTTCGAAACTAATGCACCCCTCCGGCCAGGGTCGCCTCCTCCGGTTGCGATTCGCGACTCGCGGCAAGGATCGCCTGCTGTTTCAGGCTGAGGCGCGGCAGCAACAGCGAGGCCAGACCGACGAACAGCGTCCCGATCGCCAGCATCCAGAAGACGTCGCTCATGGCGGCGGTGGCGGCGCGGAGGATGAGATCGGTTGGCAGGGCGTTGCCGGCGGCGACGGCCGCATCCGCCAGGTCTTTGACGTGGACGTCGGTCCGCTGGACCAGCAGGGTCGTCACGACCGCGACCCCGATCGAGGTGAAAATCTGCGCGGTCGCGTTGTAGAGGGAACTCGCCTTCGGCAGGGCGGCACCGGTGATCGCCGCGAGCGCGATCGTTTGCAGCGGCAGCCCGACCCAACCGAACCCGATCCCGCGGAGGAAGAGGATCGGCATAAAGAAGGCGGCGTCGCTCTCGGTCGTAACGAACGTCAACCAGACCGTCGAGCCGACCAGTGCAACGATCCCGGCGATGACCAACGCGCGCGGGCCGATCCGGTCGTAGAGGCGACTGGCGATCTGGATGCCGACGATGGCGCCGATCCCCTGGGCCGAGAGGATCAGTCCGGTGTGGACCGCGCTCTGCCCACGATATTCCTGGAGGAAGAGCGGCACGAGCAGGAACCCGCCGAAGATGAAGGCCCGCGTCCCCCAGGTCACGATCGAGGAGACGGCGAAGTCGTGGTTGCGGTACAGCCGGAGATCGAGGACCGGATCTTTCGCAAGCTTCAACTCGACGTAGGCGAAGAGGGCGAGGCAGACCAGACCCACGCCGAGCAACGCCCAGACCGGCCAGTATCCCCAGCCGTTGACGTCGCCGCTCGGATTGTCCGCGGTGACCGAGCCGGTCTTGGTTTGCCCGATCAGGACGAAGGCGTAGATGACGAGGACGACGCCGACCATCGAGAGGATCAGACCCACAAAATCGAATCTCGCACGGGCCGCCACGACAGGGGCTCGCTCGTCCGGTTTGACGATGCGCCAGATCAGGCCGAGGGCGACGACGCCGATCGGGACGTTGATGAAGAAGATCGCCGGCCACTCGAATCGGCTGTCGACGATCAGCCCGCCGAGCGTCGGACCGAGCGCGGGCGCGAACAAGATCGGGACGGAGATCACCGCCGAGCTCGCCGCCCGTTCCTCCGGCGGGAAGGCGCCGAAGGCGATCGAGGTTCCGAGCGGAATCAGCATGCCGCCGCCCAACGCCTGGACGACGCGGAACAGGATCAGCAGGTTCAAGGCGTCGGAACCGCTGGCGAGGTCGCGCGACAGCCCGCAGAGGAGACTGCCCAGGGTGAAGACGGCCAATGCGGCGAGGAAGAGGCGCTTGATGCCGACGCGGTTTGCCAGGTAGCCCGAGATCGGGATGACCGCTGCCTGCGCCAGCGTGTACGCCGTCACCACCCATTGGATACTGCTCAGCGTCGTCTCGAAGTCCTCGAGCATCGCGACGAGGGAGACGTTGACGATGGTGATGTCGAGGATCGCCATGAAGAGGGCGACGGCGACCGAGAGCGACGCGGCATATTTGTACGGGATCTTCACTCCTCCCCTCCCAACGCGTCGGAACTGTACCGCCCGGCCGCAAACGACGCGGGCAGCACGGAACCCGAGGCGGCGCCGGTTCGCCAATGGGTGTAACGTTTCCGGGCACCGGCACACCAAATGGGTGCCGGACCTATCCCCGGCAAGGAGGAAACCCTTGGTACTCAACCGCGACGAGACCGAGACCGTCGGCGCCGCTGCCGATGAGGGAATGAAGCCGATCGCGACCAGCGACGCCGAGTGGCGCCGGCGCCTTTCGCCGGAGCAGTACGCCGTGCTCCGCCACGCCTCAACGGAGCGCCCCTTCACGGGCGAATACGTCGATACCGAAGACGACGGCACCTACCGGTGCGCCGCCTGCGGCAATCCCCTCTTCGACAGCACGACCAAGTTCCACTCCGGCACCGGTTGGCCCAGCTTCACCGACGCCCTCTCGCCCAACGCCGTCGAATTGGTCGAGGATCGCTCCCACGGCATGATCCGCACCGAAGTCCGCTGCGGTCGCTGCCATTCCCACCTCGGCCACGTCTTCAACGACGGCCCCCGCGCCGCCGGCGGCCAGCGCTGGTGCATGAACAGTTGCGCGCTAGATTTGGAGACGCGCTGAGCAACCGGGCCACGTCGTCCGTCGGGGCGGGTGCCCTCTGGGCGATGCCGCATCTTCCCCATCCAGGCAAGAAACCGCATCGCGTACACTGCCAGACCATGTCGACGTCGCGTGCAGCGTCCGCCCCGGCGGGAGCGATCGCTGCTTGAGCGGAAGGACGAATGATGGCTGGCGTGCCCGCGGTCGATCGGGACAAGGTATCGGATTCGCTCGGCGTCGGTCGGTATCTGGGTATCCCGGCCGCAACAACACCTGCCTGGCTCGCGGACGGTCGCCTCGCCTACCTGAGCGACGCGACCGATGTCCCCCAAATCTGGG
>DATBFX010000473.1:0-4609 GCA_036558305.1 Thermomicrobiales bacterium
CACCAATCTCCTCGCCAAGCTCGGCGTCGCGGGGCGGCGGGAGGCGGCGGCGGTTGCACAACGGGATGGGTTGGTTTGAGGGATTCCCGCGACCACGAAGGTTATCCGAGGAGTGACGGTGGTCGGTCGTAGGGGGGGCAACGGCGGCCCGCTCCTACGGGCTTTCGGCGGTCGATGGGCTCTGCAAACCGCTCTCTTGCCAAGTGTTGGAACGGCTGAGAAGTTCTTCCATCCGAGCGAGGCGATCGCTCATCTCGTCGAGCTTCCGTCCGATCTCGTCTTCACTATCTTCGAGGAAGAACGCCGCCAGGTTGGCCGTGATGACCCCGAACAGGCCGACGCCGACGAGCATCAAGGCGACCCCGATGCCCCGACCGACCGCGGTCTTGGGGTACGTATCGCCGTAGCCAACGGTCGTGACGGTCGTGACCGCCCACCAGAGCCCATCCGGCAACGTCCTGATCGTGGCGCCTGGGGTGTCGCGTTCGAATCCGGTGACCAGCGCTCCCGCCGCCACGATGATGACCACCGAGCTTGCCATGATGTAGTGGAGCCCGCGGCGGAAAAAGATCCGCCGCACGCCGTAGAGGACGCGATCGGTGGCGGCGAGCGCGCGCACCGCCCGGAAACCCCGGAGCGCGCGGAACGGGCGCAGCATCGGCAGCCCGACGAGCACGACGTCCAGCCAATGGGTCCGTAGGTAGTGCACACGCCGCGGGGCGATCCACACCGACACCAACAGGTCGGCGACGAAGAACCCCCAGATCAGGTAGTCGAGTTCGTCGAGGGTACGGCGCGTCGCGGCCGAAAGGTCGAATAGGTGGGGTGCAATAAGGATCGGCAGAAGCGCGAGAGCAAGAAGCGTCTGCGGCCATTCGGTCCAGCGTTCGACATCGATGAGCAATTGCTCGCGTCGTTCCACCGACAGCCGTTGCATCGCTCTGCGCTCCTCGCTTCGTCTCACGTCGATCGGGCATCTGGTACCGATGGGAGGATGTCGCCGAAGATCGCCGAAGTTGGTCCTCGCTCCGGCGCACGCGCTTGCCCTTGGTCACCAGATCGAACAATTGTATCCGTATCGACGGAATGACTCATGGTCGCCAACGTTGCGGCGACCGTCAACGTGCCCGGCTGCGTGGGTATCGTCCTGCAGATGTCCCGCGCATGCTGCACTCTTTGCCGCCATAGTGACCAGAGGTCATCCGCGCAATCGGGAGGATCGGGCCAGCTGCATCGCTCGGGACCTGCACGAACAGGTGCTATCATCGCGGGCATTGATGCGGCTCGCTCACAGGGCGAGTCATTGCCGGAAGGGATCGTCGGAGGTCGGGACGGCATGGGGACGACGGAGCGGTCCGTCTTGATCACCGGCGGGGCCGGGTTCATCGGCGTCAACCTGGCCGACCGCGCCATCCGCGCCGGTCACCGGGTCACCCTCCTCGACGATCTCTCGCGGCGCGGTAGCGAGGACAACGTGGGCTGGCTGCGCTCCCGCCACGGCGACGACTTCGACCTCGTCGTCGGCAGCGTCGCCGACCAGCGCGTCTGCGCCAAAACGGTGGCGGAGGCGGAGGTGGTCTACCACCTGGCCGCGCAGACCGCGGTCACGACCTCGGTCACCGATCCGCGGTCCGACTTCATGGTGAATGCGCTCGGCACCTTCAACGTTCTGGAAGGGGCGCGCTGCGCCGGGCACAATCCGATCCTCGTCTACGCCTCGACGAACAAGGTCTACGGGGGGATGGAGGACGTGGCGACGGTCGAGCAACCGACCCGCCACGTCTTCCGCGATCTGCCGCGCGGGGTCGACGAAACGCGGCAACTCGACTTCCACTCGCCCTACGGCTGCTCGAAAGGGGCGGCCGATCAGTACGTTCGCGACTACGCCCGCATCTACGGGTTGCCGACGGTCGTCTTCCGCCAGTCGTGCGTCTACGGGCCGCGCCAGATGGGGGTCGAGGACCAGGGATGGGTCGCCTGGTTCATCATCGCCCTCGCCACCGGCAAACCGATGACGATCTACGGCGACGGCAAACAGGTGCGCGATCTCCTCTACGTCGAGGATCTGCTCGACGCCTACGAGCGGGCGGTCGAGCGGATCGACGTCAGCCGGGGGCAGGCCTACAACATGGGCGGCGGCGCCGCGAACGCGATCTCGATCTGGTGGGAATTCAAACCGCTGGTCGAGGCGGCGCTCGACCGCCTCGTGCCCGATCCGGCCTTCGCCCCGGCCCGCCCCGGCGATCAACCGATCTTCGTCGCCGACACGACGAAGGCGGAGCGCGAGCTCGGCTGGTCGCCGCGGGTCAACGTGGCCGACGGTATCCAGCGCCTCACCGAGTGGGTGCTGGACAACCGCGCGCTCTTCGCCTGAGCGGTCGTCGGAGCGGGTATGCGCGTTCTGGTCGCCCTCACCTACTTCCGACCCCACGTCAGCGGTCTGACGATTTATGTCGAGCGACTGGTCGCCGCCCTCGCCGAGCGCGGTCACGAGGTGACCGTGCTCACCTCCCATTACGACCCCAAGCTGCCGCGCGACGAGATCTCGCATGGGGTGCGGATCGTCCGCGTCCCGGTCGCGATGAAAGTGAGCAAAGGCGTCCTGATGCCGTCGCTCGGCTACTGGGCGACCCGGCTCGTGCGCGAACACGACGTGGTCAGTCTCCACCTGCCGCAGTTCGACGCGGCCGGGATCGCGGCGCGCGGCCGGCTCTTCAAGAAACCGACCGTCCTGACCTACCACTGCGATCTCCAATTGCCGTCCGGTCTCTTCAACCGCGCGGTCGATCAGGCGGTGTTCCTGGCGAACTACGTCTCGGGCGTCTGCGCCGATCGTGTCGTCGCCTACACGCGCGACTACGCCGACCACTCGCGGCTACTCCGTCGCTTCGGCCGCAAGCTCGTCGTCATCCCGCCGCCGGTCGTCATGCCGTCGCCAACGCCGGAGCAGGTCGCGGCATTCCGCGCGGCCCATTGCCTGAACGGGCGGCCGGTGATCGGCTATGCCTCGCGCTTCGCGACCGAGAAGGGAATCGAGTACCTGATCGACGCGATGCCGGCCCTCCTCGCCCGCTTCCCGACCTTGAAAGTCCTCTTCGCGGGGCCGTACCGCGACGTCATCGGCGAGGAGACCTACCGGGCGCGCCTCGAACCGCGGATCGCCGAATTGGGTGATCACTGGGAGTTCCTGGGCACGCTGAAACCCGAACAACTGCCCCCGTTCTACGGCGCGCTGGACTCGCTGCTGGTGACGAGCGTCAATTCGACGGAGTCATTCGGCTTGGTTCAGGTGGAAGCGATGCTCTGCGGCACTCCGGTCGTCGTCAGCGATCTGCCGGGGGTCCGGCAACCGGTGCGGACGACGGGGATGGGCGTCGTCGTCCCGGTGGCGAACGCGGCGGCGCTCGCGGACGGCGTCACCAAAGTGCTCGGGGACAAACCGTCCTTCGTCCGGCCGCGGGCGGAGGTCGAGCGCGCCTACGATCTCGACGTCACGGTTTCGGCGTACGAGCGGTTGTTTGCGGACCTGATCGAGCGAAGGCGGTAGGCGGGAATCGCGATTGTCGCCTGCGATGGCGGTAGCGCACGGGCTCCATCGTCATTCGCGTAGGGGAGGGCCCCGTGCCCTCCCGCGCCGACGAGCGCAATTTCCCACATGAGGCACGATACCGATCAGCGCGGGAGGGCACAGGGCCCTCCCCTACACCAGAGACGCCAGAGGGCGACTGCGGCAACATCGACATGACCGAACCCGACGATTTCCTCACCCCCCACCTGCGGGAGATGGCGCCGCACCGGGCGTTGCTGCGGGCGGTCGAGGCGAAGTACATGAGCCGGATCCCGTTTGTCCGGCCGGTGCTGGATGTGGGGTGCGGGGATGGGCATTTTGCGTCGGTCGCGTATGCCGAGGCGATCGACGTCGGGCTCGATCCGATGGACCGCGATTTGAACGAGGCGGCGACGCGGCGACCGGCGGTCTACCGCGACCTCGTCAAGGCGAGCGCGACGGCGATGCCGTTCCCGGACGGCGCGTTCGGCACCGTCGTCAGCAACTGTGTGATCGAGCACATCCCGGACGTCGAGGCGACGCTGAGCGAGATCGCGCGCGTGCTGCGCTCCGGCGGCACCTTCGCGACGACGCTGCCGAGCGAGCATTACCCGGAGTATCTGCTCGGCGCCACCGCCGCGCAGCGGGTCGGTTTGACGGGTCTCGGTCGGGCCTACGGGTCGTTCTTCAATCGGATTTCGCACCACGAGCACGTCGACCCGCCGGAGGTCTGGCGAGAGCGGTTGGCGGCGGTCGGGCTGGAGGTCGTGGAGCACAGTTACTACTTCTCGGCGGCGGCGCACCGGACGTTCGACCTCGCCCACTACGTCGGGGTGCCGAATCTGATCAGCAAGCGTCTGCTCGGCAGATGGGTCCTCCATCCGGCCCAGACGATACCGCTGGAATGGTGGTATCGCCGCTACTATGATGAGCCGATACCGGAAGCCGGCGCGTATCAGTATGTTCGGTGCGTGAGGCGGTGAGAAGATCGAGCGAGTTGGAATTCGGTCGGCAAGGGCGGACACGGAGGTCCGCCCCTACATATCGCGAACAAGCGTAGGG
>DATBFX010000474.1:0-26374 GCA_036558305.1 Thermomicrobiales bacterium
CCCCACCCGGCGGCCGCAAGCCGCTCTGTTTAGATCGAGACGTAACAGGTGCCGGGGCAAGCGGTGACCCAACAGGTGGTGTCGGCGCAGCCTCCTTCCGACATCCTGTAGCCGCTCACCTCCGACAGTCCGCCCGCCAACATCTGCCGTGAGGCGTCCTCGGGGATGCCCGCGGCGGTGAGGGTGCCGAGGGGGTCGGCCTTGGCCTGCGCGGCGAACGCCGGGTCGCGCTCGGCGCGCTGCACCAGCTCCTCCGCCTTCGCCCGGTACTGTTCGAGATCGGTGCTGCTCATCGCGGTGATCCTCCGTCCGGCGCCCTCGCGTGGGGCACGGCGTGCATCCGAGCCTCTTGGCGAAGCTCGAAACGTGGGCGAGACTCTCACGCCCTGCATGCCTCGATCGGTTCCTCTCTCACCCACCTCCTTGCCCTTGTGGTCGGTCTGCACGCCGTGTCCGAGCGCGTGACCGAGTACGTACCTGCCGATCCACGGCGCGCGGGCGGCGAACGCGCCGCCGAACTTTGGAGGGACGTGTCGCTACCGGCCATCATGACCGCCTCGGACGAGCGCGACCTCGGAGGTTTGCCCGAGATGACGGAAACCCCGTCGGCACAAACCGTGCGGTCGGCGGTCGGGAGCGGCGAGGCGGAGCAGGGTTGCCGCCACGCCCGCGTAGCCGACCATGTAGTCCGGCGTGATCCGCACCGGCGATTCCGCCGGCCAGACGAGCAAACCGTCCTGCTCGAGCGCGAACGCCTCCAGTAACCGGGCGAGCGATCGCGCCTCGGTCAGGTGCGCTGGATCGCCCGAGGCCTGATACGCATCGAGCAGCAGCTCGATACCGCCGGTCAAGCCGTGACAGGGCGGCGGCGCGACCCAGCGGGTACCGCGGGCGACGGTGCGGAGCGCGCGTGTCGCGATCTCGTCGGCTTCCGGCAGGAGATCGAGGGCCGCGGCATGAAGGAAGAAGCGGCCGATGCCGGCGGCACCGTGGCACCAGTACGCGACCGCCGACTCGTCACCTTCGGTGCTCGGCCAGTTGAGACCGCTGCCGTCGTCGAGCGCCGAGATGGCCTGGCGCGCCAGCCAGCGACCGGCGCCCCGAGCCGGTTCGAGGAACCGCTCATCGCCGGTGGCGTCGAAGAGGTCGAGGAGCGCGTCGGCGATCCCGGCGGCACCGTGGGCGTAGCCGAGGTAGCGCAAACCGCTGAGCCCGCCGAAGCCGGACGGGATGGTCCAACACACCCCTCCGTCGCCGGCGTCCTCGGCGGACGCGCACAGCGCTTCGCCGGCGGTGAGCGCGTGGGCCAGGTGCTCGGACTCACTCGTCTCGTCCCAGAGCAGGAGGTGGAACCGGAGACGACCGGCGGTGCCGTCGAAGAGATCGGGCGACTCGAAGGGCATCGTCGCGATCGAGCGCCCCCTTGCCACGGCGGACTCGATCGGCGCGGGTTCGCGGAGAACCTGACCGGCGCGGAGCAGCGCCGCCCCAACACCGGCCTCCCCGACGTAAAGACCGGGCAGCGGCTCCGCGCCGGGACGGGGAGCATCCGCCAGCCAATCGACGCCAGCGCGCAGGACCTCGCGGTGGGTGGCGATGTCGAGATCGGCCACGATTTCGGCGAGAGCCAGCAACGTACCGGCCGCGCCGGTGTTCAGATCGCGGGCGCGCATGCCGGCGGTCAGCGGGTGCCGGCTGACCCAGGTCAATCCACGACCGACCGGGGCCGGTTCCGCCACGGTGCACAGGGTGTCGCCCAAGCGGCGCGCCAGGTCGCGCGATCGGCGGCGCGCTTCGTGCTCGGTCTCGGGCGAGGCGACCGACTCGCCGCCGTAGGCAGGCGCGACGACCGATGCGTACGGTTCGACGGCGGCCAGCGCGGCGTCGACCGCGGCCATATCCGGGAAGCGCGCGGGCGGATCGGGGTCCAGGCAGCGCGCGACGACGCTCGCCAGCGCCGGCGAGATCGCCGGGTTCACCAGCCGGAGCGGTCGGTCGAGCAGGGCGAAGGGGCGCGGTGCTTGAGAGGGTTCTGCCCCGGTCGCCATGTAGACCAGCAGCGCGCCCAAACCGTAGACGTCGTCGGTCACGGCAGGCGGCGCGCCCGCATCCTGTTGCGGCGAGAGATAACCGCGCGTGCCGGTACCGGGTGCGATGGCCCCACCCCGCTCGGCCGACAACTCGAAGTCGACCAGGCGAAGCCGGCCCTCCGGCGTCGCGATTACGTTGGTCGATTTGAGATCGCGGTAGACCAGACCGGCATCGTGGATCGTTCCGAGCATCGCCGCCAGTTCCCGTCCCCAGGCGACGACCCGCGCGGCCGGCAGCGTACAGCCCCGGCGGGCGAGCCGGAGGATGTGCCCTTCCAGCGTCTCGCCGGCGACGTCCTCCATCGCCAGGTAGACATCGTCTCCCTGCTCGATCAGGCCGTACGACGCCGGGAAGCGAGGATCGGGCGCGAGGCGACGGAGGACGGCTGCCTCGTGGTGAAGACGGTCGCGCGCGTCATGGCCGGTGCGATCGATCAGCGAGTTCGCCGTCGCCTGTTTCAGCACGCAGCGTCGGGGCTGGTCGAGATCGACGGCCAGGTAAACCGACCCCCGCGCCGAGCGATGGAGCGGCGCCATCAGCAGGTAGCGTCCCCCGATCAGCGGCGGCGGTGCTGTTCGCTCGTCGGCGACGTTCGCCGCGAGGAAGGGGTCGACGGCCCATTCAGGGGACTGGTAGACGGCACGGCGAACGTCGGGCACCAACTCGCCGTTCGGGGTCCGCAACGCCGGGACGATCTCGCCGTTGCGCCGCTGCACCGTCAGACCGCCGAAGCCGCCGTACCGATAGTGGACGACGCTGCCGGCACGCAGCGCGCGGTCGGAGGGGATGGCCGGACCGGGCAGCCCGCGCGTCGCCTCGTCGAGCGCGACCCCAAGCCTGACCGCCTGGTCGTCGTCGCGGGGATAGACGGTGATGAACTTGCCGATCTGGCTGAGCGCCCCGGTGCCGTTGTTGAGGGCGTTCAGCGCGCCGGGCGTTGCGGCCACCTTGAAGGCCAGCGGTTCGGCGAGCAGCACCGGCAGCGTCCGCCGCAGCGTCTCTTCGGCCGAGAGAAGGGTGGCAGAGACGTGAAGCTTCCACCCCTGCTCCGGCACATGGGCGGAGGGGTGCTGCACCCTCAGCCACTGCTCGGGCTGGTCCGGATCGGCCGCGACCGACCAGCCGCCGACACGGGCGGCTGGCGACGCGCAGGCGTCTTCGACGACACGACGCCACGACTCGGTCTCCGGTTCGACGACGCCGACGGACATCGACCCGAGATTGTTGACCACGACCGCTGACTCCTTGGTCGAGAGATGCTTCCGGCACCGGCCATGCTACAACCGTAGCGACGCGAGCTTCCCAAAATCTTCCGCACTTCCTGCCGAACCGTGACGCCGAAGCGCTCTGGCGGTAAGGCTCTCGCCTGAGGCAGGCGGTGCGGCGCCGCGCGACCGAAGCCCGACCGGGGAGGCGGTCGGTTTTTCAAGCGACCGCGATTGGTTCCGTCCCCTTCCCGTCTCCGGCCCGGCCGCACGCGCTTCGGTCTTCGTCCGCATGCAGAGCGGAGGCCGGTCTCTGGCAGATTGTGCGGTCTACGCCTCGGCCCTCACCACGGATTCATGGACGAAACCCGTAGAAGACAAGATTCGATGACAATTGAGTCGCGATCGTTACTTCGATTCGGCAGGTCGACGGGGAGACGACGCGGAATTGCCGGGTCGCGCAGACAATCGGTAGTCGGAACGACACGAGCGCGGCTTGTGACGCGATGCCTCGCATCGTCGCGGAGTATTGCGGCTCGCGCCGTCATGTGCGACAGTGGATATCGTCAACGTCGGCCGGGGTTCGCCGAATGAATGTGTGGAGGCATGTCCGAATCCAACTCGGGCGAGGACGCGCTGCGTCGAGCGCGCGCGACGATGGCGGCCCAGCAGGCCGAGATCGACCGGTTGCGGGCGCTGGTCGAAGCGGACCGGTCGGCGGAGGAGTTGCGCGAGGCGCTCGCCCTCGCTGCCGCCGCCGGTACGATCGGCTCGCCCGTCAGCCACGACCGCCTGCTCGAATTGATCGTCGAGACCGCCGCCGAGGTCATCCCCGCCGGCGCGGCCCATCTCTTTCTGATCGACGACGATGGCGACGAGTTGATCTTTGCCGTCGCCGTCGGCGCCCGGGCCGCCGGGGTGGAAGGCCGCCGTCTCCGGGTCAACCGCGGTCTGGCGGCCCTCGTCGCCGCCACCGGTCAACCGATGGCCGTCGCCGACGTCGCGCGCGACGGTCGCCTCGCCGCACAGATCGCCGCCGATCTCGGCTACGTTCCGGCCAATGCCCTCTGCGTCCCGCTCGCCTACGACGAGCGGACGATCGGCGTCATGCAGTTGCTCGATCGCCGGGGAGCCCCCTCTTTCTCCGTCGACGACGTCCGCCAACTGAGCCTCTTCGCCAACCAGGCCGCGGTCGCGATCAGCCAATCCCGCATCTACCGCAACCTCGCCGCCCTCGTCGCCGACGTCGTCAACGCCCTGCAGGACGTGCCGTTGGAGCGGCGGACGGGTCTCCGCGAGCGCGCCCAGGCGTTTGCCGCTCGCCTGGAGCAACCCGACGACGTCAACTATCGAGAGGCGCTCGATCTGGCGCGGCTGGTGCAAGAGATCGCCTGGCACGGCGAACGGGAGTACGCCGCCTGCCGGACCCTCCTCGAGGGATTCGCCGCCTATCTGCGCGGCCGGCCGACCCCGGCCAGCGCGGAGACGCGGTGATGGCTTCCTCGCGTCCCGCCTACTCGGCCGCGTTCGCGCCCGAGGCGATCCGCCTCCTCCCCCCCTCGATGCCGGCGGGAGGGATCACGCCGGAGTGGGCCTGGGGGGGAAGCACCGGTGCGGGAGTCAAGGTCGCCGTCATCGACAGCGGGATCGACGCCGATCACCCGGCCGTCGGTCCGGTTCAGGGGTACGTCGCCTTCCAGGAATCGAGCGACAAGCCGGGCGAGTTGGTCGAAGAGACCGCCCCCCACGAGGACGCCTTCGGCCACGGCACCGCCTGCGCCGGCATCGTCCGGTCCATCGCGCCGGACTGCGAGCTCTACAGCGTCAAGGTCCTCGGCGCCCGGTTGTCGGGGCGCGGCGCGATCTTCGCGGCCGGTTTGCGCTGGGCGACCGAGCACGGGATGCACGTCTGCAACCTCAGCCTCGGAACGACAAAGCGGGACTTTTTCGCCACGCTCCACGAACTGGCCGACCTCGCCTACTTCCGCAAGGTTCTGCTCGTCACCGCGGCCAACAACATGCCGGTGCCGAGCTTCCCATCGGTTTATGCGTCGGTCATTTCCGTTGCCGCCCACGACGGCAAGGATCCGTACTGCTTCTATTACAACCCTTCGCCTCCGGTCGAGTTCGGCGCCCCCGGCATCGACGTCCGGGTTCCCTGGCTCGACGGCGAATGGATCAGCGTCGTCGGCAACAGCTTCGCCGCTCCCCACATCACCGGCATCGTCGCCCGCCTCCTCGGCAAGCACCCGGAGTTGTCGCCCTTCCAGGTCAAAACCGTCCTCGCCGCCCTCGCCGCCAACGTGCGCAGCAACGGCGACGCATCCACACCGGGCGGCGGGGCGTAGATACCGGAATGTGCCCCGACGCGACGACAGCAGGAGGAGGTTCGCGATGGCGACGTTGACGGGTCCGCCGGTTTACGCGGTGGGCATGACGGCGAGCGACTATCGAGACCAGTTGGTGATGAACCGCGTGCACACGCCGAGGAGAGAGTCAAATGGCAGCCGATGAGCAGCAGTGGGTAGTGGCGCCGGACGAGGCGCGGATCGACATCGCGGTCGGACCGGAGGCGAAGCTTTCGCCCGAGCTGCGCGAGGCGCTCGACAACCTCGCGCGGACCCTCGAAAAGGAGCAAGAAGTCCAGGGTTACCTCCTCGGTCACTGCGACGAGGTCTCGATTACGCAGGACTGCCGGTACTACATGAGCTGCAAGGGCGTCACCGGGTAGGCGTGCAGGTGCGACGACCGAACCGAAGACCGGAGTCGTGGCGCGCCACGGTCTCGTCGCGGCCGCGCCGTGGACGACTGACCCGTGCGCGCCGGCAGAGAGGACGATGCCGTGAAAGAGTCGCGCTACAACGTCTGGGTGGAACGGGACGGTGCCGCCTACGTCTACAACGGCGTCAGCGGTGCCCTGCGGCGCCTCTCCCCCGCGGATTGCGATGCCGTCCGTCGCTTTCTCGCGAACGACCGCGATACGGATTCCGACTGCCGGCCGGAGTTGCTGGCCGACCTGATCCGCGGCCGGATGCTCGTGCGGGACGGTTTCGACGAGCTGTCGTTTCTGACCGCGCGGTATCGCACCAGCCGCCACGGCACCGACCACTTCGCGCTGACGATCGTCACCAGTCTCGGCTGCAACTTCGACTGCCCGTACTGCTTCGAGGCCAAGCACCCGTCGATCATGAACGCGGAGGTCCAGGAGGCGGTGCTGCGGCTCCTCGACGACAAGCTGCCGACCATCCGCGGCTTCAGCGTCACCTGGTACGGCGGCGAACCGCTCGTCGGCAAACGCTCGCTGCTGGCGCTCTCCGACGCCTTTATCGGGCGCTGCGACCGACACGAAGTCCACTACGGCGCCGACATCATCACCAACGGCTCCTTGCTCGATGAGGAGACGTGCGTTCAGCTCCGCGATCGCCGGGTGGGGATGGCCCAGGTGACGCTGGACGGGCCGCCGGACGTGCACGACCGGATGCGCCCGACCGTCGGCGGCCGCGGCACCTTCTGGGGCATCGTCCGGAACCTGCACCACGCGGTCGAGTACCTCTCGGTCGCCGTGCGGGTCAACGTGGACCGCGGCAACATCGGCCGGGCCGAGGAGTTGCTGCAGATCCTGGCCGTCGAAGGCTTCGCCGGCAAGCTGAGCGTCTACCCCGGGCAACTGGTCGCCGTCGCCGACGGCGCCCCCGCCCCGTCCGCGAGCTATGGGGGGCACTGCTTCACCGGTCCGGAGTTCGCCCGGGCCCAACTGGCGTTCGCGGAACTGGCGAGGCGCTACGGGTTCGGGTCGACGTCGCTGCCTCGGCCGACCGGTACCCCCTGCACGGCGGTGCGGGCCAACGAACTTGTGGTCGGCAGCAAGGGCGAGCTTTACAAGTGTTTCGAGTCGGTGGGTAACCGCCTCGAGGTGATCGGCGACATCCGCCGCTACCGCGAGACCAACGGGCGGTTGGAGAAGTGGCTTAAGTATGACCCTTTCGCCGACGCCGAATGCCGTGGTTGCATCGCCTTGCCGGTCTGCATGGGCGGGTGCGCCCACCACGCGATGGACCCCAAGCTGTACGACAACCGCTGCGACACCTTCCGCCACACCTACCGCGAGCAAGTCCTGGGCTTCGTCGAAACGGCGGAGCAGGCCGGTGCGGACGGGCCGACGGCAAGCGCCCCCGCCGGGCCGCGGATGGAGAAGGCGCGCTGAGGCGTTGGTCGGCTCGGCATCGGCGCGACCACGAGAAGAGGGATGGAATCGTCAACCACGTCGCTCGTTCGTCGTGACCCGTCGACCGCCTGGCGCAGCGTCTCCGGCGAGCGGATCGCGATCCACGCCCTGGAGGGGACGGCCGCCGCCGTCCGCGCCGAAGCCGAGCTGCGCGAGGGCGAACGGGCGATCGCCCTCCTCGAGGATTTGCTCGAACCGCCCGAGGACCGTCGCGACCTCCGACTCGATGTCTACCTGATCGATCCCGGTACCGAGCTGCCGCCGGGGGTGGCGATTCCGACCGCGGGAGAAAACGGCGAGGCGATCGTCCGCACGGTCGAATCCGGTCCGCCGGGGAGCTCGCTCGCGCGCGAAGTCGTCCGCCTCCTCATCCCGCGTTGGTTCGGCCCGAACGCGGCGACCTCATTGCTCGTCGTCGAGGGGATCGCCGGCGTCGTCGCGGCGCGCATCGGCGCCGGTCCGTCGTTGGACGAGGTCAACGACCGGGTTCGCACCGAGTTGACCTCCGGGCGCGCGGTCTCGTTGTTCGACGCGGTGCCGACCACACTGCCGGACGGCGCGCTGCCCGGCGGGGTGGTGGACGTCGAGGCGACCTCCTTCGTCGATTTCCTTGAGCGGACGTACGGGGCCGGCCCGCTCCGCACGTTGCTCACCGAGAGCGACCCCGCGCGCTCTGACCACGCCGCCCTGGTCGCCTACAACCGGCCGCTCGGTTCCCTGGAAGAGGCCTGGCTCGCCGGTCTGCGCCGGGAACGCGGCAACCGCGCCGCGTACCGCTTGTTTTTGCGGCACCTGACGCCGCTTTTGCGACCGTACTGGAAGCGGGAGGTCGAGGTCTTCGCCTACATGCTCTTCGAGCTGATCTACGGCGTCGTCCTCGCCCTGGCCAGCAAATACCTGTTCGACACGATCATCCCGCGGGGCAGCACCCGCGATCTCGTCGGGTTCATCCTGGTCCTGTTCACCCTGTTCGTCCTCGACGCCCTCGTCGGTCTGCGGCGAACTTACGTCAACAACTGGATCAACAACCGCGTCATCCTCGAGCTCGACGCGCGGATGTTCGAGCACCTGCAGCGGCTGCCGCACGGTTTCTACGCCCGTGCCAAGATCGGCGACGTGATGTCGCGCCTTTCTAACGACCTCCAGGTGATCGAGCAGGCACTCTCCCAGGTCGCGGGCGTCGGCATCTTCATGGCGATGCGGGCGATCGCGGCGGCGGTGACGCTGCTCGCCCTCAGCCCGCGCCTTGGCGTGCCGATCCTCGTCGTCGTCCCGCTCTTCGCCGTCGTCTACGTCTCGCTCCGCTCCCGCCTCCAGCGCGAAGGCTACGAGTTGCAGAAGATCCTGGGGGAGACGACGAGCGCGGCCCAGGAGAATCTGCTCGCCCACGCCGTCGTCAAGGCCTTCGGCATGGAACCGCGGGCGATCGCGTCGTACCGAACCCGCCTGGACAACCTGTTCCGGATTTCGCAGCGGCTCGTCCTCCTTTCGGGTCTCTTCGAGACGAGCATGGGACTCGCCACGACGCTCGGCCAACTCCTCGTCTTCGGCATCGGCGGTTACATGGTCATCCAGGGCAGCCTGAGTATCGGCACCCTGGTTGCCTTCATCGGGCTTTTGCCGTCGCTCTTTTCGCCCGTCGCGATGCTCGCCAACGTCGGCCGCACGGTCGAGCAGGCAGCCGGGGCGCTCGACCGCGTCACCGAGTTGATGGACGAACCGGTCACCATCGCCGACAAACCGAGTGCCGGAACGCTGGCACCGCTGGCGCGCGAGATCCGGTTGGAGGGCGTCACCTTTGGCTACGAACCGGCCCGTCCGATCCTCCACGACCTGACGATGACGATCCCGGCGGGCGCCCACGTCGCCATCGTCGGTCCGTCCGGCTGCGGCAAGAGCAGCGTGATCAACCTCATCCTCCGCTTCTTCGACCCGCAACAGGGTTGCGTCGTGGTCGATGGTCAGGACGTCCGCGACGTCACCATCGCCTCGCTGCGGGGGCAGATCGGCATCGTCTTTCAAGACACCTTCGTCTTCGATACCTCGGTCCGCGAGAACATCGCCATCGGCCGCGACGGCGCCACCGACGACGAGGTCGTCGCGGCCGCCCGCGCCGCCGAGTTGGACGACTACGTGGCCGGTCTGCCCGCCGGCTACGACACCGTCCTCGGCGAGCGCGGCGTGCGGATGAGCGGCGGCCAGCGCCAGCGCCTGGCGATCGCGCGGGCGCTGATCCGCAACCCGCGGATTCTGGTTCTCGACGAGGCGACGAGCGCGCTCGATGCCACGACCGAGGCCGAAGTGATGACCACGATCGAACGGCTGGCGCGCGACCGGACGACGATCAGCGTGACCCATCGCCTCTCGATGGCGGCGAAGGCGGACCACGTCGTCGTCCTCGACTGCGGCCGGGTGGTAGAAGAAGGAAGCCCCACGGCCCTCCTCGCGCAGAACGGTCTCTACCGCCGCCTCTACGACGAGCAGACGCATCCCGACCGAGAGGATGCGTCGGCGGCGGCGGCGGAGGGGAGGCGGGCAAGGCGCGGCGAATTACCCACGCGGGCGTGAGCGATTCGCCGCCGCATCAGGAGATGTCCATCCCTGGCCGTCACCAACCGCCCGGCCGCAGTTCGGGCCCGACGGTCTCGCCGGAATCGGGATTCCCTTGCCACTCGGAGTTGTTACGGCGCCGACGGGCCGATGTCGTCCGTCACCTGCAGCTCGGCGACCGGAGTCCCGTCGCTCCAGACACCCATGAACCGTTGCGCGGCCGTGTTCCCAAGCGCGTACTCGCACCACGATCCGCCGAACGCGCAGGCGAAGAGCGCGTCGGCGAGCTTCCAGATGCCGTCGCGGTCTGCGGCGTCGACGCCGTCCCACGGGGCGCCGTGGTGCGCGACCAGGGGCGGCACCCCGTGTCCGTCGCTCGCCATCACGACGAAGTCGCGGTCGGCCTCCGGCAACGACGCGAGGGCGCCGAAGACCCGCCGCGGCATGTCGACGCCGATCCGGAAATCCTCGCCGAACGCGAATACGATTGCCCTCAGCCCCGGCGGCAGCACCGGGTCGGTCGGCACGATCTGACAGGACGGGGCGCCCTCGCACGGCGCGACCAGGAACAGCGCGCGCGGGACTGGCAAACCCTCGGATGCGGCGGTCACTGCGAGTCTGAGGCAACGCCCGACCGAATGCACAGGAAAACCGCCGGAACGTTGACGTTGCCGAGGGCCGGTGCGACACTCCCGTCGCATCCGTAACCGGTTCAGCGCGTAGCGGCGTTCGTCCTTGCAGCCACCACGAAAGGGAGGGCCATGTCTGAGCCAGACCGCGTCACCGAGGCGACGGTGCGGACCCTCGCGGATCTCGCGGGGTTGCCCCTCCCGGCGGAGCGAGCGGCCCTGATCGCCCCCACCCTCGCCGTCTGGTGGGGTTGGGCCGACGAGCTCAACCGGAAGATGCGCGAGCCGGCGCACTGGACGATCACCCCGATCGGCGTCGTCACCCATCCCGCCACCAACGGAGGGGAGTAGTCGTGACCGTCACCACCCGCAACCTCGCCGAACTCAGCCTCACCGAAGCGACCGGGTTGGTCCGCACGAAGGAAGTCTCCCCCGTCGAACTGGTGGACGCCTGCCTGGAGCGGATCGCGGCGGTCGACGACCGACTCAAGGCGTACATCTCGGTCTACGCCGACGAAGCGCGGCTCGTCGCGAAAGCCGCGGAGACGATGCTCCTCGCCGGTCACGTCCTCGGTCCCCTCCACGGCATGCCGATCGCGCTCAAAGACAACATTGCGCTGAAGGGGCTGCGCACGACCGCCGGCAGCAAGGTCCTCGGCGATTGGATTCCCGAGGAGGACGCGACGGTCGCCGCCAGGTTGAAGGGAGCAGGCGCCATCTTCGTCGGCAAGACGAATCTGCACGAGTTCGCCTGGGGCGGGACGACCGACAATCCGCACTACGGCACCTGCCGCAATCCCTGGGATCCCTCCCGATTCCCTGCCGGTTCGAGCGGCGGGTCCGGCGCCGCCGTCGCGGCGCGGACCTGCTTCGGCGCCCTCGGCACCGACACCGGGGGATCGATCCGCCTGCCTTCGGCGATCAACGGGATCACCGGCATCCGCCCGACCATCGGTCGGGTCAGCAACCACGGCGTGATCCCACTCGCCTGGAGCATGGACACCGTCGGGCCGATGGCGCGGACGGTCGCGGACTGCGCGCTGATGTTCAACGCCGTCGCCGGTCACGACGGCAAGGACGACGGCACGGCCCTGGAGCCGGTCCCCGACTACACGGCCGACCTCGATCGCGGCGTCGCCGGGCTGCGCATCGGCGTCGTGCCGGGCTACTTCTTCCACCACCTGCAACCGCCGGTCCACGCCGCGGTCGAGGGGGCGCTGGCTACGTTCCGCGGCCTCGGGGCGACGATCGTCGACGTCGAGATCGCCAACATCCACGGCAACATCTCGGCCCAACTGACGATCGAGTCGGCCGAGCCGAGCACCTACCACCAGCGCTGGTTGCGGGAGCGTCCGGAGGATTACGGGGAGGACGTGCGCACTTTGCTGGAGATGGGGGAGATGCTCCTCGCCACGCAGTACTTGCAGGCTCAGCGCTACCGCAACCTGCTCCGCCGCGAGTTCCTCGACGCCTTCAAGACCGTCGACGTCTTCGTCTGCCCGACGCTGCCGTTCACGGCGACGCCGGTGCGGGAGACAAAGGTGATCATCGAGAACGGCATCGAAGAGGACATGCTCTCGGCGATCATGCAATTCACCGGTGTGCCGAGTCTGACCGGTCTACCCTCGCTGGCCGTCCCGTGCGGGTTCGACGGCGACGGGTTGCCGATCGGGATGCAGATCATCGGCCGTCCCTTCGCCGAGGCGACGCTGTTCCGGGCCGGTGCGGCCTACCAATCGGCAACGGATTTCCACACGCGGGCACCGGCCCTGTAACAGGACGACTCCCCGCGCGCTGATTCTTCTCTTCCTGATGCGTGTCGGAGGCAACACGTGGCCGGCGTAGATGTCCACCACGGGTGATCAGATGACCTGAGGAGTACTTGACAGCAAACCGGTTCGGTTGGACGATCCGTACGTCTCGGAATCACGCGTCGCCCGAACGGGGAGCCGGTGGTGAACCTCTGGTCCTTCCTCTCAACCCACGCCGAGCGCACGCCGGAGAAGGAGTTGCTCCGGTACAAGGACGTGCGTCAGACCTACGCCGAATTCGGCCGCGACGCAGAGCGGGCGGCGTCTGCGCTTCGAGATCTCGGGGTAGAAACCGGCGACAACGTCTGCCTGATGCTCGGCAACAACCCGGACCACCTCCACATCTGGTTCGGGTTGGCGCGTCTGGGCGCAGTCAGCGTCCCGATCAACGTCCACCTCAAAGGCGAAGGGCTGGCCTACATCGTCGACCACGCCGATGCGCGGGTGATCGTCGTCGAGGCGGATCTGCTGCCGCGCGTCCAGGCGATCCGAGACGACGTGCCGCGCTTGCGCCAGATCGTCGTTCGTGGCGAGGACGAAACCGCGTCCGCATTCCCTCGCTTGGAGGACCTCGTCGCGAGTGCCGACGAGCGGAATGATGGCGTCGACGTCGCGCCGGAGGCGGTCAGCGCGATCCTCTACACGTCGGGGACGACGGGACCGCCGAAGGGGGTGATGCTCAGCCATCGCGCCTACCTCAATGCGGCGGCGGCATTCGCCGACCAGTTCGTCGGGGCGACGGCGGACGACGTCCTCTACACCTGCCTGCCGCTCTTCCACATCAACGCCCAGGCCCACACGGTATTGCCGGCGATCGGCAAGAACGCGACGATGGCGATCGGCGACCGCTTCAGCGCCTCGGGGTTCTGGTCGGAGATCCGGGCCCACGGCGCGACGATCTTCAATTCGCTGGCGGCGATGATCCCGATCCTCTGCAAGCAACCGCCCAGTGCCGACGATCGCAACCACCGGGCGCGTCTGACCGCCTGCGCCGCGACGCCGAGGGACATCTGGGTCGAATTCGAGGAGCGGTTCGGCGTCCGCATCGTCGAGGGCTACGGGTTGACCGAAACGGCCGGCTTCTGCATCAACAACCCGCGCCACGACGTCCGCATCGGCACGATCGGCGTGCCGATGGACTTCGTGGAAGCGAGGATCGTCGACGCGCAGGACCGGCCGGTGCCGGCGGGGACGCGGGGAGAGATCGCCATCCGCGCCCGCGAACCCCACCTCTTCATGGAGGGCTACTACAAGAGGGAGGACGCGACGGCGGAGGCGATGCGGGGCGGCTGGTTCCACTCCGGCGATCTCGGTTCGATGGATGCGGACGGGTACCTAACGTTTGCCGACCGCATCAAGCAGAGTATCCGCCGTCGCGGCGAGAACATCTCTTCGTGGGAGGTCGAAAAGATCGTCAACGCGCATCCGCACGTGTTGGAATCGGCCGCGGTTGGAGTGCCGTCGGAGCTCGGCGAGGAGGAGGTGAAGGTCTGCGTCGTCCTGCGACCGGGGGAGAAACTGGAACCGGCCGCACTCGTCGCCTGGTGCGAGGAGCGGATGGCCTACTTCATGGTTCCCCGGTACGTCGAATTCCGCGACGCGCTGCCGAAAACGGCGACCGAGCGCGTCGAGAAGTACAAACTCAAGCAAGAAGGCATCGGGCCCGCGTGGGATCGGACAACCGGACTCGTAGCGGCCGCCGGCGACCAGCAGACAAACGCACCCGCCGGCGGCTGACCGCACGACAGGGGAGGAAACGATGTCCCGGACCAAGACACCTCGTTGGTTGGCAGGACTGGTCGTCGCGTCGCTGCTGTTGACCCTGATGGCGACGCCGTTGACACGGCAAGCGGCGGCCGCGGACACGATCACGGTCGGTAGCATCCTCGACGCCAGCGGCGGCCTGGAGATCTACGGTCTGCCGATGATCGACGCGACGCACATGGCGATCGACGACATCAACGCCAACGGCGGCGTCCTCGGCAAACAACTGAAACTGGTCGAATACGACAGCCAGTCCGACGTCAACAAGAACGCCCAGTACACCACCCAACTGATCCTGCAGGACAAGGCGGCCGTGATCATGGGCGGCATCACCAGCGCCTCGCGCGAGGCGATGCGCCCGATCGTCGACCGCAACAAGGAACTCTACTTCTACAACGAGCAGTACGAGGGCGGCGTCTGCGACAAGTACGTCTTCAACACCGGCGTCGTGCCCGAACAGCAGATCAGCACGCTCTTGCCCTGGGCGATCAAGACCTACGGACCCAAGATCTACACCATCGCCGCCGACTACAACTACGGTCACATCTCGGCCGATTGGGTCAAGCTCTACGCGAGTCAGAACGGCGGTCAGGTGATCCAGACCGACTTCATCGACCTCAGCGTCTCCGACTTCGGTTCGACGCTGAGCAAGATCCAGGAGGCCAAACCGAACTTCATCCTCTCGCTCCTGGTCGGCGGCAACCACATCGCCTTCTACCGCCAATGGGCGGCGGCGGGCCTGAAGACCACGTACCCCATTGCCTCGCCGACCTTCGGACTCGGCAACGAGCACGTCACCCTGGCGCCGGAGGAGGGCGAGGGCATCGTCGTCTCCTATCCCTACTACCAGGAGTTGGACAATCCGACGAACAAGACGTTCGTCGACGCCTGGCACCAGAAGTTCGGCGCCGACTACGCCTACATCACCGACTCGGCGAACGCGGTCTGGATCGGCTGGCACCTGTGGGCGATGGCGGCCAACAAGGCCGGTTCGGTCGACCGCGACAAGGTGACCGCCGCCCTCGAAAGTGGTCTGGAATTCGACGCGCCGGAGGGCAACGTCACCCTCGACCCGAAGACGCACCACCTCGTCCACAGCGTCCACCTCGCCAAGGTCAATGCCAACCACGGGTTCGACATCACCCAGACCTTCGACTCCGTCGCCCCCACCTGGAACCAATCCGTCTGCGACCTGATTGCCAAACCCGACACCCACGAGCAGTTCACGCCACCGACGCAGTAGTTACAACCCTCACCCCCAGCCCCTCTCCCGGTGCGCGGGAGAGGGGGGATTTTGGGAGCGCGCTGCCAACAGGTAGCAGCGGTGCCCCGCGAGGGGCGCACGCCCGTTTCCCCTCTCCCGCGCACCGGGAGAGGGGCTGGGGGTGAGGGTCTACCCGTGCAACCCGACCAGATCCTCGACCGCACGATTTCCCTGATGTTCAGCGTCACGACGCTGGCGATCGTCGCGCTTGGGCTGGCGGTGATCTTCGGGATGATGCGGATCATCAACCTGGCGCACGGCGAGTTCATGATGTTCGGCGCCTTTGCCACGCTGTGGGGAACGCGGCACGGGTTGAACCTCTGGCTCGCGATGTTGCTGGCGCCCTTCGCGGTGGGGCTGTTCGGGTTGGTCGTGGAGCGGACGATCATCCGGCGCCTCTACGGGCGCATCCTCGACACGATGCTGGCGACCTGGGGGTTGAGTCTGGTCATGGTCCAACTCGTCGTCATCTGGTTCGGACCGTCGACCCATGGCATCGCCACGCCCCTCGGCAGCGTCCGCGTCGGCGACTATTCGGAGTCGGTCTACTCGCTGGTGCTGATCGCGATCGTCGTCGTCCTCTTCCTGGCGACGTACCTCGTCTTCACGCGGACGCGCTACGGGATCATGGCGCAGGCGACGACCGAGTTGCCGGAGATGGCAGCGGCGCTCGGGATCGACGCCAGCCGGGTCAACATGATCACCTTCGCGTTCGGCTCCGCCCTGGCGGGGGCGGCGGGCGCCGTTCTGGCGCCGATCACCGGGGTCGTCCCGACGATGGGATCGGCCTACGTCGCCAAGGCGTTCATGACGGTGATCGTCGGCGGTCAGGCGGTCCTGACGGGTTCGGGGGCGGCGGCGACGCTGCTGGGCGGGATGGACAACAGCGTCACCTACTGGACGACCTCGTTCTACGGCCAGGGTGCCTTGCTGATCGTCTCGATCGTCCTGCTCCGGGTGATGCCGCGCGGGCTCTCCGGGAACTGGAGACGCCAGTTGTGACGACCCGATCGTGGCGGGGCGGCCGCGTCAGGACGCTGGCACCACCGGTCCTCTTCACGGCCGTTGCCGTCGCGCTCGGTTGGGTCCAGAACGATTTTCAGCTTTACCGATCGGCGGGCTGGCTGATCTTCGGGTTGCTGGCGTTGAGTCTCGATCTCGTCTGGGGTCAGGTCGGTATCTTCAGTTTTGGTCAGACCGCCTTTTTCGGTATCGCCGGGTACGCCTACGGCACGATCTCGATCAACTCCTTCGATCGCACGGGAGAGAGCACGACGGCCATCCTCGGGGCGGTCGCGATCGCGGCCGTCGTCGCCGCGGTGCTCGGGTATTTCATGTTCTATGGCCGGGTCAGCGACGTCTACCTGGCGATCATCACGCTGGCGTTCACGCTGGTCCTGCTGACCTTTTTCGGCAGCACGGCCGATCCCAGGTACCACGTCGGCAGCGCCCAACTCGGCGGCTACAACGGGATGAACGGCGTCCTGCCGCTGATCCTCGGCATACCGACGTGGCGCGCTCGCTTCCTGACGGTGCAGGAGACCTATCTTTTCCTTGCCTTGCTCGCGGGCGGCATCTACCTGCTCCTGGTCTTGCTCCTCGGCTCGCCGTTTGGGCGGGTGCTCCATGCCGTCCGCGAGAACGAGTTGCGGACGGAACTGCTCGGCTACGACACCCGGCGCTACAAACTGCTGGCGTTCGCCCTCGGCGGTGCGATCGCCGGGTTGGCGGGCGCGCTCTTCGCCGGTCGCGGCTACTTCATCAGTCCCTCGGTTTTCACGCTGACCCAGGCGGCGCTCGTCGTGATTTGGGTTCTGGTCGGAGGCCGCGGCACCCTGCTCGGCGCCTTTCTGGGCGTGGTGGTCGTCGAATACCTGTCGGGCGAACTCGGCGGTCGCACCGCGAACACGCCCCTCTTCCTCGGCGGCATTCTGATCCTCTTCGTGCTCCTGATCCCCAACGGGCTGATGTCGGCGGCGAGCGCACTCTGGGGGCGACTGCGCGAGCGGAGAGATCGCACCTCTCTGCCCGCAGCCGCCATCGCGCCGGCCGGCCGGGGAGCGACCGGCGGGAACGGCACGGCGCTGCCACCGCCGGCCCTCGACGGGGCGGGATCGGTTGTGCTCGAAACGCGGGACCTCAGCGTCTCCTTCGGCGGGGTCAAGGCGGTGGACGGGATCAGCGTGCGGTTTGGCGGGGGGATGCACTGCCTGATCGGCCCCAACGGCGCGGGCAAGAGCACCTTTTTCAACCTGCTGATCGGACGGTACCGACCGAGCGGGGGACGGATCCTCTACCTGGGGGACGACATCGCCCGCCTGGAACGGCACGAACGGGCGCGTCGCGGCATCGGGATCAAACTCCAGGTGCCGAGCGTTTACGGCCGGCTCGGCGTCGAGGAGAACCTGTGGTTGGCGGCCTACGCCCGGCTACGCGACGCCAAACGGGCGACGGTGCGGGCTCGCGAGGTGTTGGCGGAGGTCGGTCTGCATTCGCGCGCTGGGGATCTCGCCGCCCACCTTTCGCACGGCGAACAGCAGTGGTTGGAGATCGGGATGGTGCTGGCGGCCGAACCGCGGCTCATCCTGCTCGACGAACCGACGGCGGGGATGACCCGAGAGGAGACGGCGCAGACGGTCGCGTTGGTCACGGCATTGGCAGCGCACACGACGGTCGTCGTCGTCGAGCACGACATGGAGTTCGTCCGGCAACTCCGGGCGCCGGTGACGGTGCTGCACCAGGGTCGGATCTTCAAGCAGGGATCGCTCGACGAACTCCGTGGCGACGACGAGGTCCTCGACATCTACCTGGGACGCCAGACCCATGTTGCGCATTAGCGGTCTGCGCGCAGGCTATGGCCGCATCGAGGTCCTGATGGGGGTCGACCTCAACCTGGCACCGGGCGAGATCGTTGCCGTCGTCGGCCGCAACGGTGCCGGCAAAACGACGCTTCTGCGCACCATCGTCGGTCTCAATCCGGTCCGGTTCGGCGGTATCGAACTCGACGGCGAGGACCTGACGCGCCGCCCTGTCCACGACCGCGCACGGGCCGGGCTTGCGTACGTCCCGCAGGGACGGCAGATCTTTCCCCGACTCTCGGTGCGCGACAACCTGCGGGCCGCCGCGCTCGCCAGCGGTCAGCCCGTCGAGGAAGGGATCGCGCGCGTGGTTGCCGAGTTTCCGCTGCTGGAACCCAAAATGCGCGACCGTGGCGCAAGTCTTAGCGGCGGACAGCAGCAGATCCTGGCGCTCGCCCGGGCGATGATCGCCCGACCGCGGGTGCTCCTGCTCGACGAGCCGACCGAGGGAATCCAGCCGTCCATCGTCGACACGATCCTGACGAAGGTGCGCGAGATCAATCAAACCAGCGGCGTCGCGATCCTGATCGTGGAGCAGAACCTGGAATTCGTCGCCGCCCTGGCCGGTCGTGCCCACGTGATGGTCCGGGGTCGGTTCGCCATGGAGTTGCCGCCGCGGGAACTCCTGGCGCGGCGGGATGTGCAGCACGAATATCTTGGCGTTTGACGGCTTTGTCGGGTAGACCACACCACCGAGCGCCACGGCCACGACGCCGGTTCGGCGGCGCCATCTCTGCGAATCGGAGTCGACCGGAGATCCTGAAGCAGCGAGTCGAGGAAGGTGCGGACCTTGGTGGCGTCCCAGGCAAGCGGCCCCTGGATCACGCCGTATGGTTGCGTCGGCACCACCCACGACTCCCTCAGAACGGGCGAAAGCGCGGATCGAGGGCGCAACTCTACCGCGATCGATGCGATCGGAGGACTCGTTTGGGCAGTACTTCGGAGGTTTTTGAGAAGTGAACCGGGGTCGAGGGCCCTAAACCGAGCCATCGCTCCGTGCGGGATGGCCCGGTCTTCCGCGTCGTTTCGGGCTTTTTGCCGGTCACCCCGCTGGGACTCGAACCCAGAACCAACGGATTAAACCAAAGCTCTGTGCAACGCTTGGGACATGAAGACCTATTCCGGCGACTTTCGTGAACGCGCCTTGGCTGTGGTCGAGCGGGGGCACGGCCGAGGTCGCCGGTCTGCTGGGTATCGGCGAAGCTATCGCGAACCGCACGCACGTCGGGTCTCGGGGCCCGGCCGGCCGGGCCCCGAGACGTTGCTTGAGTTAGCGGTCCAGCCAGGCGTTCTCGTAGTGCGGCACCCAGTCGGATTCGGCGTAGAAGGCTTTGAGCGCCTTCGTCTTGCCGTAGAGACCGTGCTGCACGTAGGGGAACGGGCACGGCGGATCGTCGGCCATCATCTGCTGCGCCTGGAAGTAGAGCGTCTTCCGTTCGGCCTCGTCGACCGTCGTCGCCGCCTTGTCCATCAGATCCTGCGCGCCCGTGTTCTGGTAGTGGTTGTAGTTCTCCGGCACGTTGCGGAACCCGTTGAAGAAGGTGGACGGGTCGGCGTGCCCGACGTTGCCGTTCGAAATGATCCGCGCCGGCCACTGCTTCTCCGACGCCGGCACGAACACGTCGAGCCAGGCCGACAGGTCGAGCTTCTCGATCTCGACGGTGATCCCGATCTGCGACAGACTCTGCTGCAGGATCTCGCCGACGACCACCCACTCCGGGTTCGTCGTCGAGATCGCCTGGTACGTCAGCTTCGTGTCGCCGGTGACACCGGCCGCCATGAACAGTTCCTTCGCCTTGTCGAGGTCGTACGCCGCCTTGGTGATGTCGGGGTTGAACATCGGGTGGCTTTCCGGCAGCGGCACGTCGTACCAGTGCGGCTCGAAGAAGCCGAAGAAGGCGACCTCGTTGATCGAGTCGCGGTCGGTCGCGTAGGAGAGCGCCTTGCGCGCCTGGGCGTTGTTGAACGGCGCCTGCGTGTTGTCGATCATCAACTGCTGGACGACCGCGTGCTGCTTGCCGGTGTAGATCTCCAGGTTGGGATCGTCCTGGACGCCGCCCGCGTCGCGCGTCGAGATCTGCCAGATCGAATCGACCCCGCCCGTCTTCAGCGCCTGGACGATCGCCGTCGGGTCTTTGACCGTCTTCAGGGTGACGCCGTCAAGATAGACGTTCGCGGCGTCCCAGTAATCGGCGAACCGCTCCAGCACGACCCGGTCGTCCTGGACGAATTCCTTGAGCGAGAACGGCCCGGTGCCGATCGGTTTCTCCCCGATCGCGTCGACGTTCTCCTTGGCGACGATCTTGACCTTGGTCAGGTTGGCGATCTGGGCCGGGAACGGGTTCTTGTTGACGATCTTGACCGTCGCCGCATCGACCGCCTCGGCGTGGTCGTATTCCGGTAAGGCGAAACTCGCCCAGCGCGACCCGGTCGCCGGGTCCTTGACGCGGTCGAGGGTAAAGACCACGTCGTCGGCCGTCATCTCCCGGCCGTTGTGGAACTTGACGCCGGTGCGCAGGTGGAAGACGTAGGTCAGCGGATCGGGGTTGTCCCAACTCGTCGCCAGGTCGGGTTGAACCTCCATGTTCTCGTTCATCTTGACGAGACCGTTCCAGAGTCCGGCGTGGGAATTCTGGTCGTTGAGCAACCCCGGTTTGTGCGGATCGAGCGTCGTGAACCCCTGGCCCGTGCCGAAGGTGTAGGTCCCTCCCTGCTTCGGCGTGTCCTGAGCGAGTCCGCGGCGCACCACGAGCCGGCCGCCAGCGGCCAGACCGAGTCCGGTGCCGGCCGCCCCCTTCAGCAATCCGCGCCGCGACAGATGGCCGGTGTACAACCGCGATGACCGAGCGGAATTCATGATCCGACTCCTCTCCTGATGCACGCGTTCGGATCGGCAGACACGAGGGCGCTTTCGCGGACGCTCACCTCCTTTCGAAACGGCCCCCACCCCCGGCCCCTCCCCCTACGTAGGGGGAGGGGAGACTTTCTCTTGCGGCAGCCGCCTCAGGCGACCGCTCTTCCCCTCTCCCTCGGAAGGGAGAGGGAGCCAGGGGGTGAGGGCCGTCACACGATCGGCAACACGACGTGCGACGCCCGCGTCCGGTCCAAATGCACCGCGTTCTGGGCCTTCTCGACGCGGGTGTGGCGCCCGATCGGCTCGCCGGTGTTCGGGTTCATCTCGAACCGGGGAAAGTTGCTGCTGGAGACGTCGATCCGGATGCGGTGACCGGTGTTGAAGAGGTTGCTCGTCGGCGGCAGCATGATCTGGACGGGGTAGGACTCGCCGGGCGTCATCATCACTTCCCGATCCCAACCCTCCCGGTAGCGACAGCGGATGACTGAGTCCCCGAGGTTCATGTGGTACCCCTCGGGGTAATCGGGATTGGGAGGGTAGACGTCGATCAGCTTCGCCGTGAAGTCGGTGTCGGGCGCCGACGAGGAGACCCAGAGGTTGACCGCAATCGCGCCGGTCACCTCGACCGGCTCCGCCAGTGGCTCGGTCTGGAATACGAGCACGTCCGCCCGGTGTGCGAGCAACGGGTAGGGCGGTTGCGCCCCGACGATCCCCGGCGCCTCCCGCTGGTGCGTCGCGCCGGGGTTGACGATGCTCCGCATCCGCGCCCGCCAGGGCACGAGTTTTTCGTACCCCTCCTCGATCTGGTCGCCGACCGGCACCAGCTCGAAGAACCCGGTCACGTTGGCCGAGATCGTCGGTACCGGGTGGGCCGGGTCGAAGGTGAAGCACCGGCTCGGCTCGCCGTCCCCCGGTGCGTCCGCCGTCAACCCGCCGTTGGCGCGCAGATAGAGCGTCGTCGGGACCGTCCGCGCGAGCGGCCATTCCCGTTCCGTCCGCCAGGCGCCGCCGTGGAAGAGCTTGCCGTTGATCGTCTTGTGCCCGTCGCCGCCGCCCATCACGAAGATCTGGACGGGCGGATCATCCTCGACGCCGGTCGGCATGTCGGCCAGCCAGCGGTCGAACCAGCGCAGGCGATGCGCGTTGTAACGGGCGTTGCCCATCAGCGAGTCGGCGCCGAAGTCGACGTCCGCCGCCCAGGTCACGTCCTGCCGCATCGTCTCGTGCGTCCACGGCCCCATCAGGAGGCGTTGCGGCATCGTGTTCTTCGCCGCCATCGCCGAGAAGTGGCGGGTGGTCGCGATCGCGTAGGGGTCGTACCAGCCGCCGCTGAAGGTGCCGGCGCAGTCGGCGTGGCGATCAAAGTAGCGCTCGTAGTCGTTGAAGTCGGCCCCCCACCAGTCGTCGTAGGCACCGCGGGTGTAGTAGTTGAAGAGGGTCTCCTCGATCCCCGGCACTTTGGAGAGCGGCGTCAGGCCGCGTTTGAATGGGGTCATCCAGACCCAATCGCGCAGCCGCGCCATCTCCCGCTCGAAGGCGATCTTCGCCACCGGGTCGTCGTGGAGTTCTTGCGCGTCGAAGGCGTGGAGGAATTGCGCCCCGAACATGTGGAGGCACATCGCCCCGCCCTCGCGGATGTGGTGGGCGTGGTTGTTGATCGGTCCCACGTCCGGCCAGATCGCCGCCAGGTGGGGCGGGTTCGCCAGCGCCGCCGTCGTTTGCGTCATCGCCCCATGCGACGACCCGACCATTCCGACCCGGCCGTTCGACCACGGTTGCGCGGCGATCCACTCGACCGTGTCGTACCCGTCTTGCCCGTCGTGCGGGTTGGCGACGTGGTAGTACTGCCCCCTCCCCTCCGACTTGTACCGGCCGCGCAGGTCCTGGACGACGACGGCGTAGCCGCGCGGCGTGAAGAAATTCGCCACCGGTTCGATCCACATCCAGTGGCTCGTCTTGTCGTAGGAGGTGCGCCCCAGGATCGTCGGCAACGGCCCCGTCACCGGTTCCCCGTTCACCGCCGGCCGGTAGATGTCCGCCGCCAACCGCACCCCATCCCGCATCGGGATCATCACGTCTTTGGCGATGACCATCCCGTACTCGGGTTGCCGCGCTTCCGGATGCCTCACGCCGTTCTCCCTTCGGGGGGCTGGGGGTCGGGGGCTAGGGGCTGGAGATGGCGTGGGTGCGGCCCCCAACCCCCAGCCCCGACCCCCAGCCCCTTCGTCTCAGATCCCGCGCAAACGCGGATCGAGTCCGTCCCGGAGTGCGTCGCCCAGGACGTTCAGCGACCAGACCAACAAGAAGATGCAGATGCCGGGGAAGGTGACGTACCAGACGCTGTGGCTCATGTAACCGTAACCGAGTTGGAGGAGGACGCCCCACGAGGCCCGCGGCGGTTGGACGCCGAGGCCGAGGAACGAGAGTGCGGCTTCGAGCAGGATGGCGTTGGCGGCGAGGAGGGAGGCGGTCACGATCAGCGGCGGTAGGCTGTTGGGAAGGAGGATGCGCCACATGATGTAGCCGTCGCTCGCGCCCATCGCCCGCGCCGCGAAGGTGTAGTCGCGCTCGCGCTCCACCAGGACCGAGGCACGGGTGATCCGCGCCGTCAGCGGCATGCCGAGGGCGCCCATCGCCACGATCACGTTGACCTGACTCGGTCCGAGCGCCGCCAGCAGCGTCAGCGCCAGCAAAACGGGCGGAATCGCCAGAAAACCGTCGAGAATGCGCATCAGCGCGTCGTCGACGAACCCGCCGCGGTAGCCGCCGATCAGACCGATCGGGATACCCACCACCAGCGCGAGCGCGGTCGCAGCCGAGGCGGCGACGATCGAGATCCGCGCCCCGTAGAGGATGCGGCTGAAGAGATCGCGTCCGGACTCGTCCGTTCCCAGCCAGTACTCGCGACTCGGCCCTTGCAGACGGTCCCGCGCGTGCATCCTGGTCGGTTCGTACGGGGCCAACTGCGGCGCGAAGATCGCCGCGACGACGACGAGCACCAGGATCACCAACCCGGCGAGCGCCGTCTTGCGGCGCGCGATCGCGCGCAGCGACGACCAGCCGCGCCAGGTCCGGCGCTGCGCCCGCTCGCCGACGATCAGCGGTGCGGCCACTCCGGCCGTCGGCTGTGCCACGCTACTGGCCCCCCAGCGCTCCGTGCTTGACTCGTGGGTCGAGCGCCGCGTAGAGCACGTCGATCAGGATGTTGATGGCGACGAACCCGGCCGCCGCCACCGTCACCGTCCCCTGGACGACCGTGTAGTCGCGGTTGAAGACGGCGTCGACCGTGAGCCACCCCATCCCCGGCCAGGCGAAGATCCACTCGATGATGACCGCCCCGCTGATCAGCGCCCCGAACTGCAACCCGACGAACGTGACCAGCGTCAACAACCCGTTGCGGACGACGTGCCGGGCCAGCACCGCCGATTCCGAAATGCCCTTGGCGCGGGCAACCGTCACGTAGTCCTGCCGCATCGCTTCCAGCAGACTGGAGCGCAAGAACCGCATGATCGGCGCGGCGATGATCAGCCCCAGGGTGGTCGCCGGCAACGCGACGTGTTCCAGGTTGGCCCACGGGTCGCGAAGGAGCGGTTCGTACCCCACGGCCGGCAACCAGCCGAGGCGGACCGAGAAGAGGATCATCAGCATGATCCCCAACCAGAAACTCGGGATCGCCATGCCGGCGGTGACGAACCCCGTCACCGCCCAGTCGAACCAGGAATTGCGCCGCGCCGCCGCCAGGATCGCGGCCGGCAAGGCGATCGCCAGCGCGATCAGGAACGCGACCAGGGTCAATTCGAGCGTCGCCGGCAGTTTCTGCCCGATCAGCCCCATCACCGACTTCTGCGTGATGTACGAGACCCCGAGATCCCCACGCACCGCCCGCCCGATCCAGCGGAGATACCGCTCGTAGAGCGGTTGATCCAGCCCCATCTGGTGCCGCAACTGCTTGACGATCTCCTCGTACCCCTGTCCCGTCATCGTCCCCTGCCGGGCGATCACCGGATCCCCCGGCAACAGGTTGAGCGCCAGGAACACGATTACCGAAACGATCAGGAGGACGGGAATCCCTTGCAGCAGACGCCGCAGCACGTAGGCGGGCATGGCGTCAATCTCCGGCGGAAGGCGGAAGGCGGAAGGCGGAAGGCGGGGTTGCCGGCGTAGCCCGACCGCCGGCGCCCGCGCGGTTGCAGATGACGAGCATTGAGTTCACCATTTCCCGCCTTCCGCCCTAGCCGAGCGTCCCGGCCGAGCCGACCCCGATCACCAGGGCGTCCGCCGCGTCGCGCGTCATCTCGTCCCTTCTCCGTTCGGACGCACCAGCAAGTTGCCGTACCGATCGACCTTCGCCGCGTAGCCGGGATGGATCACCGAGGTCGAATCGAGTTCTTCCACGATCGCCGGGCCGGCGATCGTCGATCCGCCCGCCAACCGGTAGCGGTCGTAGACCGGGCAGTCAACAAACCCGCCGCTCTCGGCGAACCAGACCGGTCGCGGCGCCTTGACTGCGCCGCCGTCCTCGCCAGCAGCGGCTTCGCGCAGGCGCGGTTTGGCGATCGCGCCAACGGCAGTCAAGCGCAGGTTGACGAACTCGGCCGGTTCGCCCGGCGCGCTGAACCCGTAGGTCTGGTTGTGCGCTTGGTGGAACTGTTCGACGACCTGGGCGAGCGTCGCGGCGTCGAATTTTCCGTTCGCCAGGGGCACGGTCAGTTCGTAGCTCTGGCCGACGTAGCGGATGTCGACCTGCCGCAGCAAGTGCACCTCGGTCGCCGGCACCCCCTCCCGCGCCAGGGCAGTCCGTCCTTGCGCCTCCAGACCGCGGTAGGCGGTTTCGACGGCACCGTCGTCGAGGCGGTCGGTCCGCTGGTTGAGCGTCACCGAGTAGTCGTGCTGGAGATCCGTGACGAGGAGACCCAGCGCCGAGGTCGTCCCCGGACTCATCGGGATCAGGGTTGTGCCGATCTCGGTCTCGGCGGCCAGCCGGTTGGCGTGGACCGGTCCCGCACCGCCGAACGCGACCAGCACGAAGTCCCGCGGGTCGAAACCGCGCTGCACCGAGACGAGGCGCAAGGCGTTGGTCATCGCCGCGTTCGCGATCTCGACGATCCCGTGCGCCACCGTCA
>DATBFX010000475.1:0-8898 GCA_036558305.1 Thermomicrobiales bacterium
CCTGGTCGCCGGTGGCGCCGGGAGCGCGCTGCGGCGCCAGCCAGGACCGGTTCTGCTGTAACGGCGTCTGCTGCGACCACGGGCTGTGCTGCAACGGCTCAACCGGCGCCTGCGAGGAGGGGGGCTGCGTCGCCTGCCTGATCGACGACGTCCCATACGAGCGAGGAAAGGTTAACCCGGCGAACAACTGCGAGTATTGCGACCCGACCACCAGTACCGACGGCTGGACGAGCCTGCCCGACCGCTTCCCTTGCGCCGATAACTGGGAGAAGTCCTGCTGCGGCGGCGTCTGCGCCTGTGGACCGGTTTGCTCGATGCCCGATGGCAAGTATTACTTCGACGGCGAGGCCAACCCCGAGAAGGATTGCGAGGTCTGCAAGTATCACGTCGACCGCCTCTCCTGGTCGGTCGCGGACGACCACTTTCCCTGCGGCGATGTCTTCGGCCAGGAGTGCTGCCGTGGCGTCTGCTGCGCGGACGGGGATTGCTGCTACGACGGGAACTGCCTGAAGTGCGGCGGCTGCACGATCGACGACGTGTTCTACCCGGACCAGAGGATCCACCCGACCAACGACTGCCAGTATTGCGACATCAGCGTCAGTGTCACGTCCTGGACCGACGTCGATGCCAACGCGGTCTGCGGTCTCAACGGCGACCAGTTCTGCTGCAACGGCGACTGCTGCGAACTCGGCTCCTGCTGCAACCAGGACGGCGCCTGTGCGGCGCAGGTCGTCGGCATCTGCGACGGGTGCGTGATCGAAGAACGGTTCTATCGGTCGAACGCCCTGAACCCCGAGTCCAACTGTCAGTATTGCCACCCGGAGACGAGCACCGACGCGTGGACATCCATGGACGACGATACGCTCTGCGGCGATGACTTCGACCAGCGCTGTTGCGCCGGCGTCTGCTGCGACAAGCTCGCCTGCTGCAACGAGGACCGGGTCTGCGAGGAATTCGGCTCCCTCGTCTGCGCCGACTGCCGGATCGACCGCGCCGGCTACCTCGACGGTGACCCCAACCCGGACGTGGACTGCCAGATCTGCGACCCGTCGCGCAGCGACAGCACCTGGTCGGAGGCCGACGAAGACTCGCCCTGTGGCCCGAATCGCGACCGGTTCTGCTGCGCCGGGGTCTGCTGCCCGCCGGCGGAGTGTTGCACCCCTCAGGGAACCTGCGACCGATGCGAATGCTCGACCGAAGCCAGTGCTGCCGGTCTTCGCGCCAGCCTGACCGGCGCCTGCGATGTCTGTTGCGGCGGTCTCTGTTGTAGCGCCGACGAGTGCTGCGGCGACGACGATCTGTGCGGACCGTGTGCCCCCGGTTGCACCATCGACGGCGTTCACTACGACGATGGCCAGAGCCCCCCGGAATTCTTCTGCTTGGTCTGCAACCCAGCCTTCCCGACGGTGTGGTCGCCGCGGTTCCACCCGGACTGCCCGCCTCCCTGCACCATCGACGGCGTCCTCTACCCCTATAACGCCATCAACCCGGACAACCCGTGCCAGCGTTGCCGCGGCGGATCGTCCTGGTCGCCGTCCGATGCCTTGTTCTGCGACGACGCCCAGGAACGGGCTTGCTGCAATGGTGCCTGCTGCAATCCCGGCGAGTGCTGCACCGAGGCCGGGACCTGCGGCAGCAATGCCTGCGAATCAGAGGGTTGCACGATCGACGGGGTCCAGCACGCCAACGGTACGGTCAATCCGGACAATGTGTGCCAGCGCTGCGACGAGACCGTCAGCAAGACGACGTGGTCGCCCAACGGCATCGGTCACTGCGGCCCGAACGGAGACCAGTGGTGCTGCGACGGCGTCTGCTGCGCGCTCGGCGACTGCTGCAATCAAGGCGTCTGCGATCCCAACCTCTGCCCCACCTGCGCCATCGACGGCGTCCTCTACACCACCGGCGACCGCAACCCGGCGAATGGCTGCCAGGTCTGCGATGACCGTGCCAGCAAGACGTCGTGGTCGCTCATCCCGGCCAACAACTATTGCGACGACAACCACGACCGCGTCTGCTGCGTCGGTATCTGTTGCGGTCCTGGACAGGTATGCGTCTCCCTCGGCGGCGACCATTGTGGGACGCTCTAGTCGGTCCATCCGCCGGCGGTGGGAGTCCTTCGACGATGCGGTGGGCATCCGCGCGGGCCGGGCGCGGATGCCCACCAACTCACCCGGTGCCCCGAAACAAATCGAGTCTTGACGGCCCGCCCCGCGTGATATATACTCGCTATCTATGCGAGAGCTCTTCCTCACCCTTTTGACCGGCCGCAGTGCCTACGGCTACGAGCTTCGGCAGACGCTCGAACGCGAGTTCGGCGATCTCCTGCCGACGCTGAACGCCGGTCAGATCTACACCACGCTCGCGCGGCTCGAGCGGGACGGCCTGGTCGTCGGTCACGACGTCCCGGCGGACACCCGTGGCAAACGCGTCTACGCGCTCACCGATGCGGGGAGGGCGGTCCTCTCGGAATGGATCGAGACCCCCGTCCCCGGAGCGCGGCTCAAGGACGAGTTCTTCATGAAACTCGTGCTCGTCGCGGGAGCCGGTCTCGCCGAGCCGCGGAAACTGCTCGAAGGGCAGCGCCGCGAGTACCTCCAGTCGCTGCGCGACCTCGACGACTTGCTGGAGACGCGGGCGAAGAGCGCCACCGCCGAGCTGCTCGTGGAAGGCGCGATGCTTCATCTCAAAGCGGATCTGGAATGGCTCGACATGATCGAACAACGGATCCCGGAGGTTCCATCCTCGTGACAAACGTCGTCGAAGCACGCGGCCTCTCGAAGGATTACGGAACCGGCGACTCACGGGTCTCCGCCCTGCGCTCGGTCGATATCGCCGTCGAGCGTGGCGCATTCGTGGCGATCATGGGACCCAGCGGTTGCGGCAAGTCGACGCTGTTGAACGTTCTGGCCGGTCTCGACCGTCCCACCGCGGGTGAGGTCTGGCTGGACGGTGAGCGCATCGACGAGCTCGGCGAGGCCGATCTCGCGCGACTCCGCCGGCGAAAAGTCGGGTTCGTGTTCCAGTCCTTCAATCTGATTCCCACCCTCTCCGCGGGCGAGAACGTCGAGTTACCGCTTAGACTGGCCGGCCGGCGACGGCGCGACGCCCGCCGGACCGCCAATCGGTTGCTCGCGGAGCTCGGCATCGAAAACAGGCGCAACACCGCCCCGGCCGTCCTCTCGGGCGGCGAACAACAGCGTGTCGCGCTGGCACGCGCGCTGGCCAATACTCCGGACATCGTCTTCGCCGACGAACCGACCGGGAACCTCGATTCCGTGGCCGCCAGGGAGGTGCTTGGACTCCTTCGCGGCGTCCGCGAACGCGGGCAGACGCTGCTGGTCGCCACCCACGATGCACGGGTCGCCGCAGCGGCGGATCGCGTCATCACGCTACGCGATGGTCGGGTGAGCAACGAAACGGCCCTTGGCGCGGTTCGCGAGGTCGCGCAACTCCTCGAGCTCGGCGGCCGGACATGATCGCGACGCTCTTCAAGCTGTCGTTCTCCGGCATCCGATCGCGTCTCCTGGCGAGCCTCTTGACCATCTTCCTGACCGGAGCCGCGGCGGCCACAATCGTGCTCACCCTCGAAGTCGGCGCGACGGCGCGTGACCCGTGGTTGCGAACCTTCGACGCCGCCCACGGAGCTCACGTGCTCGCGTGGGTCACGTCGGAGGCCGAAGCGCGGACCATTTCGAACCTCTCCGGTGTCGCCGAAAGCGATCGTCCCACGCCGATCGCAACGGCGACCATGACCGTCGACGGGAAACACGTGCGGGTGTTTCTTGCCGGCCAGGATAGCCAACCGCAGATCAACGTCCCGGTCCCGATCGAGGGCTCCGGGGTCAGCGCGGGAACGATCGTCCTCGAACACAGTCTCGCCCAGGCGCTCGGCATCTCGGTCGGAGACTCGCTCACGTTCGAGACGCCGTCGGGACCGATCCAACTCGACGTGGTGGGCACCGCCGTCTCCCCCAGCCAGTCGCGCTATCCCCGGAGCAATCCTGGTCTGGCGTGGGTGACGCGGACGACCCTCGAGCAGGTCGTCCCCGATCAAGGGAACTGGCGCTGGCTCGAAGCCGTCCGCCTCGCGGATCCGTCGTCTGCTCCGGCATTCGCCGCATCGGCCTACCGGCTCTTCCCACCCCAGACCGTTTCGCTCCTACCCTGGCAGGATCAGCAGGCCGAAGCGCTGCGTGAAGCCGATCCCATCAAGGTCATCGTGACCGTGTATTCGCTCCTGTTGCTCATCGTCAGCGTCGCCGTGATCGCGATCCTCATCGGCGCTCGCGTGAGCGGGCAATATCGCGAGATCGGGCTTCTGAAAACCGTCGGCCTGACACCACGGCAAGTCAGCACGGTGTTCGCGATCGAAGTCGCGACGCTCGGCCTCGTCGGCATCGTCGTCGGCTTCGTGCCCGGCGCGCTGCTGGCGCCGCGACTCGCGGCACCCGCTGCCGAGACGCTTCTGAGTTCACCGAACGTCGCGGCAAACCCGTGGCACATCCTCGTCGCGGGCGTGGTGATCCTCCCGGTCATCGTCGTCAGCGCCTTCGTCTCGGCCAGGAGGAGTACCCGTTCGACGGTTCTGCAGGCGATCCGCTCGGGTACCCTGGTTCCCGCCTCGGGATCCAGGCTCGGACGCGCGATCGTGGCGTCCACGTTGCCGCTCCCGATGATGCTCGGCATGCGCGACCTGCTCGCCAGGAGGCATCGCGCCATCTGGCTGATGTTCGCGATCGTCGTCAACGGGACGGCGATGGTCGCGACGCTCTCCATGCAAGCCGCACTCAGTGCCCGCCCGAGCGGTGAGGTGAGCGACGTGCCCGGCGAACTGCCCGCGCTCGTGTTCACACTCGACGTCGTGCTGGCGGTGATCACGTTGAGCGCACTGGTGGCGGTCTCCCTGCTGTCGATCCGCGAACGCGTCAAGGATTTTGGCGTGCTGCGAGTGATCGGCCTAACCCCGAATCAAGTGACATCGAGTCTCGTCGGTGTGCATTCGGCCATCGCCCTCGTCTCGTCGCTCATCTCGATTCCGGCGGGCGTGGGGTTGTACCTGGCGATCTACTGGCTGGCAAGCGGCTCCTCGGACACGAGCGTCGTCTCTACCCCCTGGTGGTGGCTGCTTGCGGTCCCGATCACGATCCCGCTCGCGACCGCCGTCGCTTCGAGTCTTCCCGCACGTCTTGCCGCCCAAATCCCGCCCGCGGATGCCGTCCGCTACGAATGACTTCTTCCCTGCGGCGCTGAGAAACATGTGAGACGGGAAAGTCACGTGCTTACTGCCTAAGAGCGGATGGCGGATGAGACGGCCTTCGTAGGGGTCGTAGGGGCGGACCGCCCCTACGCACAACGCGGTCCGGCTCCTTGAAATGCGGCGTAACCCCCGGTTTCGTTCACTCCGTCCGCGTGAACGCGTACGTCGCCGCGCCGACCGCGGCCACCGCGAAACCGCTGACGACCACCACGTCGAGCCAGGTCGGGTAGGTCCAGACGCCAACCAAAATGCCGCGCACGAGATCGACGCCGTACGAGAGCGGATTGAGGTGGGAGATGGTTTGCAACCACTGCGGCGCGCGGTTGAGGGGGAACTGGGCGGCGCTCGTGAAGTAGAGGGGCAAGATCACGAAGTTGTTGATGGTGCCGAATCCCTCGAACGAGGTCATCCGCGCCGCCATCACGATCCCGACGCCGGTTAGCCCCAGCCCCATCACCAGCAAGACGACGAGACACGCGACGACCCGCCAGGGTGACGGCCAGATACCGGCGAAGGGAGCGAACAGGAAGACGATCGCGGCCTGGACGGTGGCGATGGTGGCGCCGGCCAGCGCCTTGCCGATCGCGACCGAGGTCCGTGGGATCGGCGCCACCAGGATCTCCTTGAGGAACCCGAATTCCCGATCGAAGATGATGCTAATCGCGGTCTGCAACGAGGAGAAGATGACCGCCATCGCCAGCATGCCGGGGAAGACGAATTCCAGGTAGGTGATACCGCCGGGGACGATGACCGAACCCCGCAGTCCCGCCCCGAGCACGAACAACCAGACGACGGTCCGCGCCAGTGAGCCGTAGAGCTGGGCCCGCTCGCGGAAGTAGCGGACGAGATCGCGCTGGCAAAGCATCGCGATCGCTTCGAGGTCGACGATCCGACCGAGCCGGTTCGCACCCGATCGCCCCGGCCGCACCGAAAGTGCCGTCGCCATCTATGCTCCCCTCCTGCCGCGTCGCCGCAGCGCCGCTTTCAGGTGCTCCCGGCTGTCGACCGACTCCTCCCGGATCGCCCGCCCGGTCAGGCGGAGGAAGACGTCGTTCAGGGTCGGTTTCGCGATGTCGATCGAGCGAACCGTCACCGGCATCCGCACCAGGAGCGACGGTACGAACTCGTCCGCCGCCGTGACTTCGATGCGCAGACGACCGTCTTCCTGCACCGGAGTCAGTCCCTCTTCATCTTTCAGCCAGGTCGTGGCCGCCTGATCGTCCACCGTGCGGAGACGGACCACGTCGCCGCCGATCGAGGCTTTCAACGCGGCGGGCGTGTCGAGGGCGATCAGGTGGGCGTGATCCATGATGCCGATCCGGTCGCACTGGTCGGCTTCGTCCATGTAGTGGGTTGTCATAAAGACCGTGATCCCCTCGCGCCGCCGCAGGTCGTGGACGTGCTCCCAGATCCGCTCCCGGGTCTGGGGATCGAGCCCGACCGTCGGTTCGTCGAGGAAAAGCACGGCGGGGTGGTGGAGCAAACCGCGGGCGATCTCCAGACGCCGCTTCATCCCCCCCGAAAACTGCCGCACCTTGTCGCCCGCCCGATCGGTCAGATCGACCATCGCCAGGACCTGGGCAATCCGCGCGGCGCGCTCGGCACGGGGGACGTGGTAGATCATGCAATGGAAGCGCAGATTCTCCTCGGCCGTGATCCGATCGTCGAGACTGTAGTCCTGAAACACGATCCCGATCGATTCCCGCACCCGCGCCGGCTCCTCGGTGACCTCGTGGCCGTTGACGAACGCCGCACCCGCCGTCGGGCGGAGGAGCGTGCAGAGCATCTTGATCGTCGTGCTCTTCCCCGCCCCGTTCGGCCCGAGGAACCCGAACAATTCCCCCGGCGCCACCGCAAACGAGAGATCGTCGACCGCGATGAACTCCTCGTACCGGCGCGTCAGACCGCGCACCTCGATCGCGGCCGTCGATGCGCCGGCGGCGATCGACGGCGAAAACGGTTCCGGACGGAGATCGGTCTCCGCGATGACTGCCGCCGTCATCCCAAGCCCCCTTCGTCGTCGTCTCCGTCGGCATCGGCATCGAGGGCCGCCGCGACGTCGCCGACGGCACGCAGCAGTCGTTCTTGCTGCTCCCGATCTAACCGCGCAATCAGTCGGCGGAGCCGGGCGGAGATGACCGCCTCGTAGCGGCCGAGGAGAACCCGCCCGCTCTCGGTCAGGACGATCCGTACCTGGCGGCGACTCGTCGGATCGGGTTGCCGCTCGACCAATCCGCGCTCCGCCAGCCCGTCGAGCATCCGCGTCATCGTCGGCACCGCCACCTTGAGCCGCCGCGCCAGCCCCGTCGTCAGCGCCGCTTCATCCTCCGCGGCGAGCGCTTGGAGGCACCGCACCTGCTGCATCGTCAGTCGGTCGGGACCCTCCGCCTGCTCTACGGCCTGCCGAAGCGACCTCAGGTACCGCGGGACGGTGCCCTCCAGGGCAAGAACGAGGTCGGTCGCGAGATCGGAGTCGCGCGACATCCTTGCCCCTCCTACGATGCTTGGCGAGTCGACCATCGAGCGTACTCCTAACTGTCAGAACATCTCACAGTTGCATATCCTAAGTATAGACCAGCGGGGCGATCTGGTATCAAGGGCGCGCACCGTGATCGAAACGCGGACTACTCCGGAAGGCGGTCGCGGAGGGGACCGATCGCGAGTCGAGGCGCGATTTCGGCTCAGGCTTGGCGGTGAACGGCCATGTCACTCGCAGACGAGGGTTGCGTGTCCTTCGTTTTCACGACAAACGAATCCGTCCGTACGGGGTTGACACGGGGTCGCGGCGGATTAGGATGGCGGTATTCGCCAACCCAGTCACCTGCTCCGTCGCTCACCGTGCGGACGGACGGCGACGGAAGCTCGCCTGGGCAACGCGGGAGGTGTCACCATGCCCCGTCGGCTCGGTTTCCTGGTCGCCGTCGTCGGCGCCCTCGTCCTCCTGACCGCCGTCGCCGCACCCGGCGCGGCCACCAGCAAGTACGCCCGGATCACCATCCACAAGGCCGTCTGCCCCCACGACGAAACCAGCGACATCTTCGACAACTGCCACTCCCACAAACTCGGCGGCGTCGCCTTCGGCGTCACCAACCCCACCGGCCATACCACGGTCCGGGCGACCGATAGCCACGGCGTCGCCTCCTTCGGCCCGCGTGCCGGCCACAACGTCGTCGCCGAGGATCCCAGCGTCCTCAACCAGTACGTCGGCGCCTACGTCTACTGCAAGGACCAGCCCTCGGGCTACGTCTTCTTCGACGGTCCCCTCAACCACCCGCACAACGCCGTCGTCCTCAACACCTGGGGCGGGGCACAGGTCATCTGCGACTGGTACGACCTGACCTAGCGCGATCTGCCCAGCACGTTGGGTAATCCAGGGCCAACGCCAAGAGATCCTTCGCTGGCGCTCAGGATGACGAACGGGGGCCGCCCGTCCGCTGGTCATCCTGAACGCCAGCGAAGAGCCTGTCCTGGAAGGAATCTCCCCCGCCGTCCCCATCCGAGCGGACCGTCTATCGCGAGGATTGGAGCCACGCCGACAACCTCGGCACCGCCGTCTCCAGCATCCGCGGCAAATAACCGGCCAGGGACGGCTCATCGGCGTGGGAGAGATAGCTCACCAATTGAATCTGGCGGGCAGCGGC
>DATBFX010000476.1:0-14366 GCA_036558305.1 Thermomicrobiales bacterium
GCCGTACTCGACGGTGCCGTCCGCCGCCTCGCTCGTGGTCCAGACGACGGTCGCCGCGGTGGCGGTGACGTCCTCGACCCCGATGGCGCTCAGCTTCGGGCCGGTCGTCGGCGGCGCCAGCACGACCAGGCGCGGCGCGTCGTCGGCGCGGGCCCGCCGTGCCCCTGTCAGGGCGGCGACCACCGCTCCGAGGAGCCCGCGCCCGAAGCGGCGCCGCGATCCAACAATCGCCAGATTCCTGACTAGCGCTTCAAACCGTTCGGCATCCATGCCACGTCCTCGGTCACCATCGCCGGGTCGGTCATCGACGAAACCGGTCCTGGCTGGATGTCAGCCGTCTTGGTTCCGGACGGCACGATCTGCGGCGCGCCGGAGCCCTTGCTCGACTTGTCCAGGCCGCAGTTGGCAAGCTTGACGCCGCCGGGCGCCAGCTTCAGCGTGCCCGTGGCACTCACGACGTCGAAACTGACGCACGCCTGTCTACCGCTCTTCGCCAGCGGCACCGATTGCGGCAGCCAGTCGACGAGGGAATCTGTGGGACTCTTCTCCTTGGAGGCATTCCAGTCATAAGAGACGGTCGCCGATCGCGCGTTACCGTCCCACGTGCATTCGGATGGTGAAGGGGAACCTTTCGGGCGGCAGATCGCGACGATACGCCACACCCGACGGGCGTCGAAGTTCGGGAAGTGATCCTTGTCGGGGACGTTCCAATCGGGATAGTACGCGGTGAAGTGGACTTCCTTCAGGCCCGCGCCTGGGTCCTTGACGCTGACCTGAAGCTTGATCGGTTGCCCGGAGGGAACCGGGGTCGGGTCCTGGTCAGGCTTGGCCAGTTGACCCTTCCAGCCGCCGGTCGGGGTTCCCGTGCCGTCCGCCAAGTCGGTGGCCACCATCGCCTTGCTCTTGTCCTTGGGATGCCACCACTGGAAGTTCTCGTACGCCTCCGATCCGATGAAGGGCTCTGGGATGACAGCCATTCCGCCATGAGGGCCAACCTTTCCCCCACAGTGGTCCTTCCCAGTCATAGATTCGGGATAACAAAAATCCGCGTCCTGATAGATCGCGAGGTGGAGGTGCGGGTATTCTCCCATGCCAAGATCCTTGGCGACGCAGTCGGGACCGTTTCGCCCCGTCGTGAGATGGTTGTCATCGGTGGCGGTGACGGTCTGTCCAGCCGTGCCGATAGACGTGTTTACACCGATTGTGGTCTGATTGTGGAACGCGGTCTCGACCTCCTTGCTCAAACCCGACAAATGGGTGTAAATGGCACTGTAGCGATGTCCATGGAGGTCACGTTCGATGTACACGATCTGTCCGTAGTGCCACCATCCATCAGACGCATCCGATGAACTCGCCGTTGCACAGCCAGCGAATGCAACCGTACCGGCAAAAGCAGGAAAGATCCGGGTACTCGCGGTCATATCGACGAAGTCGAGTGCATAACAGTCCTGTGGTCCGCCGCTATTGCAGTTATGGTCGTAGCCGTGGCCTATCTTCGACTGCAACGTGTTGTCGCCGTTGTAACTCCAATCGCCGAACGCATATTTCTCGCCGGCTTTCCAGGGAACCCGAAGCGGAAGATCGGCCGGCTTCGGAACGCCGCATGGTTTGCCCGAGCACGCTTTCGACTCCGCAAGCGGAGGCGTCGCGGCAGAGGTCCGGTTTGCCTGACACAAACCCGCGATCCAGGCGATGACGACCGCGCAACAGACGACCCTGACGAGACCCATCTTGATCTCTCCTCTCCGGTCCGCTTCCTCGCGACCCGCCGCGCGTTTCGCGGCGGTCCTGCCGTTCTCCGGATGCTTCCGACGTTCTGGCGCGCGCCTGGCCGGCTACTCGAAGCTCCCTCCGGCCGGTTGCCAGGCGGGATCGCGCCCCTGCGCGACCGCGACGGAGTTGCCCGTGCTCACGTCGACGACGTAGACCGTGGAATCGAAGATCGAGATGTTGCTGCCCGGGTTGGCATCGAACGCGGAAAACGCCAACGACTGCTCGTCCGACGACAGCGATGGCCGCCCCCCGAGAACGTTCTGGGTCAAAGCGTAGAGATCTCCCGCCGGATTCCCGTCGCGATCGATCCAGCGGTAGGTGACAGTGAACGGTCCGCGATTGTGGTAGCAGTTTCCCTCGCATTGTCCAATCACGATCCCGCGCCCGTCTTTGCTGAATCGGCCTTGTCCGACGATCGAAAGGCGCTGGATTCCGGTTCCGTCCGGAGAGGCGAGATCGATTTCGCTCATCGAGGCCGACGCGTCGATGAGCAACCATCCGTCAGCGGACGAGACATCGATATCGTCAGCCTGGACGCGGTGGCCTGGCTGGTTCCAATCGGGATAGTCGTTGACAGCATAAGGTACGACGACGTGCCAATCGCTTCCGTCGAGATTGCTTGAGCTGACGAACCCCCACGACGGGGTATCGCTGAGTTCCTCGATCGACTGGATGTCGCCGAACTGGACGTTGCGCGCACAACCGAACATCAGCCGCCGGCCGTCGGGCGTAAAGGACGGCGCGGCGCACCCCTGGACGTTTGCGAGTGGCGCGAGCACTCCGGCGCGGTAGAGGTAGATCCCATCCGGACCGGTAAACGCAAGCGTCGTTCCGTCCGGCGACCAACTCGGCGGTCCGCAGCTCGCGTACTGCGCGAACGCGAACGACGTCAATTCCCGCTGGTCAGTCCCGTCGGGGCGTGTGACCCAGATGTTGCCGTCCGGACCGACGAAGGCAATGACTTCGCCCCCCGAGGTGACGAAGGTGCGATCGTTGTGCGTGGTGTGGGTCCCATTCGCGTTGCGCGAGCGCACCCGGTAGTGGTACGTCGTTGCCGCCGCCAGGTCCGTCAGCGCGACGCGATGATCGGTGACGAGAGTGGGGTCGGACGCCGCCTGGCCGAGCTCGCTGGTCGGGCCGTACTCGACGACGCTGTCGGCAGGCTCGTTCGTCGTCCACGCGATCATCGCGGATGCCGAGGTCACCTGCTCGACGCGGATGTTGCCGAGCTTGGGACCGTTCGACGGTGGCGCCACCACGACAAGCCGAGGGGCGTCGTCGGCGCGGGCCCGCCGTGCCCCGCCGCCGACGCCACGCCACCCGACGCCCGTCACGAGCGCGAACGCGACGCGCACGAGTCGCCGGCGCGGCATGCCAAGAGCCAGTGCCCGTGCGAGGAGATCGAGATCGGGGGTGTCGCCTCGTCGGTCTGCGGTCTGGTCGGGCATGGGCGCGTTGCTCCCTCGACAGTCGGCGATGCCGTCGAACGTTCGCTTGCCCCGGATCTTCCCATGCACGTCGTCGCGAGAGCCGAGCGGGTGCGCCCAACGAACTCGACGCGCCCCACTCTTCTCCTGCCGCACATCGGCGCGAGCGTCGTCCACCCGATCGACCTCGTTTGCGGTTCTTTCCACCATCGAAGTCCCTTGGTCGCCGGCACAGAAACGCCGGCCCGCCAAAACCAGGCGGTCGCGTCGTCTGGCCGATACGCTCATCCGTCCGATCCGGCGATCGCGTAGACGGCGCCGTCCGGGGCGCCGATGTAGATCACGCCTCCGGCGACCACGGCCGCCGAGTAGACCGATCCGCCGAGTGCGAAGCGCCACCGCTCCTGCCCGGTTCCGGTGTCGAGGGCGTAGAGGTTGCCGTCGAACCCGCCGACGTACAGCGTGCTGCCGACGACGGCCGGCGCCGCAAAGACGATACTCCCCGTCTGAAACCTCCATCGCTCGCCGCCGTCCGCCGCGTCCAGCGCGAAGACGTACCCGTCGTCGGTGCCGAAATAGACGCTGCCATCGACGATCGCGGGTGTCGAGCACCCCCTATGGTCGAAGCGCCACCGCATCGCCCCGGTCGGCGCATCCAAGGCGTACAGACCGTCCTCGCCGCCGGCGTACACCGTGTCCGCCGCCACCGCCGGTACCGCCGCAAACGGGTTCGTGGCGGCTTGCCAGAGCAGCGCACCGGTCGCGGCGTCGAACGCGTAGAAGGCGCCGTAGGCTCCGCCGGCGAGGAAGACGATGCCCTGATCGACGGCCGGAGCCGGGACGACGGGAAACAGCGCGTCTTTTGGGATCGCTGCTTGCCAGCGTACGGCTCCGTCCGTCGCCTGGATCGCGAAGAGGGTTTTCGCCGCATCCGCCAGGAAAACCGTGCCGTCGAGGACCGCCGGGGCGCAATGGCCGAGCCCGCCGGGGATCGGGAGACGCCAGACCGCTTGCCCGGTCAGCGCGGCGAACGCGCCCAACGCGAACGCTTCGACCTCGAAGATGACGAGTCCGTCGACCACGGCGGCCGCGGCATCGTCGTACGACGGCACCGACGGGGTCGTCCAGATCACGCCGCCGCCGATCGCATCCAAGGCATAGAAGGTTCCGTTGAAGCCGTTGACGTAGACGACCCCATTGGCCACGACCGGGGTCGCGTAGATCTGGGCGCCGGTTTGATAGTGCCAGAGGACGCGAGGCGACCCGCGCGGACCGGGACCAGGATTGCGACCGGTGTGCGCCGGATCCGCCTGAAACATGGCGACATCGCCGCCGATCGGATACCGCGAGAGAAGGGACGTCACGCTCGGATCCCCCGACGGGCCGGTCCAGACCGCCTTCAGGAACCCGCCGGTCGTCATCGACAGGTTCAAGCGGCCGCCATCGATACAGACATCCGCGCCGGCAACGATCCGTTCCGCCAACTCGACCGACTCCTCGACGACGCCCACCAGGGTCAATTCGCCCGTGCATCCACGCGATCGGTAGCGAACGGTCCCGGCCACCGCGCCGACGAACGCGGTATCGAGCGAGATGGCGACCGTCATCGCGAGCAACGGGTCCGATTGGCGGCCGATCCCGGTCCAGGACCCGACGAACTCCTCGGGCAGGTGCGCGTCGGTCGGCGTCCGAAACGTCCGGTCGGCGCCAGTGGCGTGGATTCCGGTGGCGCTGCGGGAGCGGATGCGGTAGTGGTACGTGGTCTCCGGTGTCAGTCCGGTCAGGGCGATCCGATGGGCGGTGACCGGCGCGGGATCGGTGACGGCCTGGCCGAGGTCGCCCGTGGGACCGTACTCCACCGTGCTATCCGCCGGTTCGTCGGTCGTCCAAACGACCGTCGCCGCATTCGGGGTGATCTCCTCGACCCCGATCCCGGTGAGCTTGGGGCCGGTTCCCCCGGCAGCGAGCACGACCAACCGGGGCGCATCGTCCGCCCGTGCGGGGCGCGTCCGGGCCAGCCCTGCCGCGGTCGCCAGCGCGCCGAGCAATCGCCGCCGGCTTGTGCCCGGTTCGTTCTCGCGATCGGCCGCACCGTTGCAAGGCACTTGTTCGCCAAAAGGTTCCACCGACCCATCCAGGCGCAGAATTGGCAGCATCGGCGATGGCTCCCTCCACACCGCCGACGCGGCGCCAGCCGGTCGGCGGTGCAACCGCACGATCCGAGCGGTCATCACGGTCACATCCGCGGGGACCGGCCACGTTACGACGCTTCGGGCGACGCCTCCTCGGGGAACGTGTCGTCGCCTTCATCGATCGTCACCTCCTCCTCGCCGGCCGGCACCAGCAGGGCTTGGTTGGCCGTGACGAGGCCGGCCACCAGAATCGTGGCGGGTTCGGACCCGACGTTTTGTTCGCGGCTGGTGTAATTTGCCGGGAAGACCACCCTGCCCGCACGCTGCCCCGGCTGGAGTTGGGCGGGGAGGCGTCCGGGGCGCGAAATGGTCGTCGTCCCCGTCTCCGCGACGAGACCGACCGGGCCGGTGAGCGTCTGCTCGCCGAAATCGGCGCCGGGATCGAGTCTCACCCGCATCAGGAAGAGGAGCACCGGGGAGGCGGGGGGAGCGGGGACGCCGCTCGCGAAGAGCGTCTCGGGCGGCGTGCCGAGTACGGAGGTGGGCACAGGCGAGGCTTCGGCCTCGGCGGTGGCCGTCGCTCCCGTCGATCCCGCCGCCGCGGCGACGAGCGTTCCCGTCACGCCGGTTTGACCGTCGTAGAACTGGTAGGTGCCGACCGGCGCCGTCAACGTGATCTGCTGCGATCCACCGGGGGTGATATCCCCGCTGTAGAGATTGAGGGCATCGATCGAAAAGCTGTGCACGCTCGAACCCGTATTCTCCAGTTGGATTGCCACCGGCACGCCTGCGGGGATCGTCAGCGATCCCGGCGACACGCCACCGTCGAAGAGCCTCACGGTCTGGACGGTGAACACAGGTCCGCCGGTATCGCCGGCCCCCGAGCCGGTCGACTGCGGGACGTAGCGCAACCAGAGCAAGCGGGCCTGGTCGGTCGCGTCGTTCCGGACGTGATAGGCCGCGCCGTCCCCGAGGAACTGCTGCGCCCCTTGCACGGCCTGGGCTTCCAGTCCGAGTTCGTCGATGAACGTCAGGGTACCGCTCTCGACAAAGAGCAGGAGCGGCCCGGACGCCTGGGACACGTCGATGTCCTCACCCGGCGCGAGGACGACCCGGTCCAGTTGGAGCACCCCCGGACCGTCGGCAACCGCGGGCGCGATTCCCCCGGCGAGCGGTTCGATCGCGAGGCCGACCGGTAACCCCCAATCGAACCCGGCGTAGGCCGGATCGTAGAGGGCGGCCAGCGAGAGCGGAACGGTCGACTCCGGTGGCAGTTCCGCATCGGGCGTCCCGGTGGCTTGCTCCGGCGCCGATGCCGAAATCGGATCGTCGAACGCGGCCGTCCTTGCCGGCATCCAGCGGCCATCGGCTTCAGACGGCGGGTTCGCGGTCCCGAGCAACACGAGGAAGAGGAGGACGGCAGCCCCCGCACCGGCCAATGGGAACCCGTACCTACGCATGGCACCCTCGATTCGCGGCGATTTCGGTTTGCAATGGTTTAACCATGTTTATGCCGCTCCTTTCTCCCATGCGCCGGTCATCATCCGTGGTCGACCGTGCCTTCGGCCGTCGACCCTCCATTGGGACTCGTCCAGGTGAAGGCGAAGGAACCGTCGGTCCGCGGCGACAAGACGAAGGTCCCGCCGTCGACGCACACGCCGAGCCCTTCGGTGATGTGCTCCGTGAGCACGATCGATCCGTCACCGTCCACCCGTTCGAGGGTGAGTGAGGCTCGGCACCCCAGCGTCGGATAGTCGTCGCTCCCAACCGTCTCCCCAATCAGTCCACCGGTGAAAAACATGGTGATCGGCCAGGAATCGGGTGGATTGGTTTGGGTTCCGGTGCCAGCGAGGGAACCCAGGTAGACGTCGGGCAACGCACTGCCGGCGGGTGGCGGGGTGCAGGTGCGGGCGCATAAGCCGGTCGGGCACGGCAAGTAGGTCGTCACGCACACCTCGTCGGCGCCGCAGTCGGCGTCGCTGCCGCACGCGGGGCTGTCGTCGCAGCCACCCATCACGATGTGGATGCAGGCCGCGGTTCCCGCGACCGAGCGCGCGCACTGGCAGCCCCCGGCGTCCTGCGCGCCGGGCACGCCGTGGCACGGCTGATCGCAGCCGCCGCAGTGGTCGGAATCGGTCGTGGTGTCGACGCAGAGGTCGTCGCACTGGACGTGGTCGGCGTCGCAAATGCCGCCGGAGCTCGGATCGCCCGGGTCGACGCACGGCTCGCCAAACTCCGGCCCGGTGCCGTTCACGCCGACCAGGCCAACCAGGTACCAGCCGTCGCCGACGCGATGGGTGGCGACGATCAGCGACCCGATCCCGCCAGCGCCGGCCTCGCCGCAGAAGGGGTCGAAGTAGGCGATGACCGTCACGTCGGTGCTGTGCACGGAGGGGCGGCAGCCGTTCCCGGCCCACGATCCGAGCTGATAGGAGATACCCGTGCAGGCGGTGAAGTCGTGGACGGACGTGGAATACCGACCGTTTTGCCAGAAGTCGTTCCAATCGGACGGCGCACTCCCCGGCAGGAAGGTGGCGGCGAATGCGTCGAAGTCGCCCGCGATGAGCGCGTCGATGGCGAGCTTCGCGATCGATTCGGGCGAGACCGCGAGGACGTCCGGAGCGGTGGTGAAGGAGCGGTCGGCGTGGGTGGCGTGTGTGCCGTTGGCGTTGCGGGAGCGGACCCGGTAGTGGTACGCCGTGGCGGGCGTCAGGTCCGTCAACGCCACCCGGTGGTCGGTGACCAGGGCGGCGTCGGCGACCGCCTGCCCCAGGTCCGGCGTCGGCCCGTACTCCACCGTGCCGTCCGCCGGCTCGCTCGTGGTCCACACCACGACCGCCGAGGTGGGGGTGATCGCCTCGACCCCGATCCCTCCCAGCTTCGGCCCGGTCGACGGCGGCGCCAGCTCGACGAGCCGCGGCTCGTCGTCCGCATCGACGTGCCGCGCTCCCGTCAAGATGGCAAGTGCGGTTCCGAACAACCCGCGTCCGATCTGGCGCCTCGTCGCAACGCCTTTGACCAGACGGTCGAATCGGTGACCATCCATCGCTGCTCCAAACGCCGACGGTGACTCCCGACGCGTCTTCCGATCAGGTCACGACCAACGTGCCGACCATCCCGCTCTCTTTGTGACCGGGGACGTTGCAATAGAACTGGTAGGTGCCGGCCGGGGCGTCGATCGTGATCCGTCGCGTCGTGCCCGCGGCGACGTCCTGGCTGATGTTGAGCGCGTCGACGTTGAAGTTGTGCAAGAGCTTGCCGGTGTTGAGCAGGCTCACCGTGACGACCGTACCGGCCGGGATCGCCAACCGCTCTGGTCGAAACGCGACGTCGACGAGTTCGACCGTGATCTCGGTGCTCAAGCCGTTCGTCGGAGACGCGACCGCGGGTGAGGGCGACGCGGACACCGAAATCTCGGGCGAAGCCAGCGCGGTGTCCGCGCTGGCGGTGACCGGCCCCGTCGTGGGCGCGAGGTCCTTCTTCTCGTGTTTGCCGCCGCACGAGGCGAGCACGCCCGTCGCCAGCAGCACCGCGACCGAACCCCGAAGGCGCCCCTTATTCATTGGCGGCATCCCATTTGGGTGCTCGCATGAGTTGCCCGAAGGTACGGTACCGCGATGAGTCGTTTCCGCGGTCGAGGTGAAACCACGATACGCATGTGGTCGCGCTCCGCGATCGGTTCTCCGGCCGATCATCTCTCGCCACGAGAGGCGAATCCCGAACGGTTCGCTCGAGTCGCGAAGGAGCCGGGCATCGAACGACGACTGGCGGCCCGCCTCGTCTGCCGGCGCAATTCAGAAAGTCCATGCTAGGTACCAAACGCCGTCGTGGGGTGGGAGGTCGAGTTGCGTCGCCGTCCCGCCGCCGACCGGTTCGATCCGGACCGTCTGCTGCCCGCCGCCGTCCGCCACGTAGGCGAGCGCAGTCCCGTCCGGCGACCAGACCGGATCGCTGTCGTCGCCCCCGGACCCGGCGATCGGCGTCGGCGTGCCGCCATCCGCGGAGACCACCGCGACGTGCCGGCTACCCTTCGGACCGACCTGGTAGGCCACGAATGTCCCATCCGGGCTGAAGCTCGGCGCGTCCTCGTTGCCGCTCGTTTCGGCCAGTGGCGCCGGGACCGACCCGTCGGGCGCTGCCAGGACGACGTCGAGATCGCCGTCCGCCTCGGTCACGTAGGCGATCCGGCCGTCCGCCGCCACCGCGGCGTCGGCCGCCGGGGCCGGGACGAACTCCGCCAACTCGCCGCCGTCGAGCGGCGCGGTCATCAGGCGCGATCCGTCATCGCCGGTCACGGTGACGACGAATGTCTGGTCGTCGGCGAGCCAGGCGACGGCGGTGATCTGCCCGTCGCCGTGCCAGTCGGTCACCTGGCTCTGGTTGCCCCCGTCCGGGTCCATCAGCCAGACCTGGTTGCTGCCGTCGGTTGCGTCGGAGAGGTAGGCGAGGCGGCTTCCGTCGTGCGACCAGGCGGGCGCCCATTCGTCACTGTCGGGTTTGGCCGTGAGTTGGGTCGAGTCTGCGGTGGCGAAGTCGTAGACGTAGACGTCCCAGTGACCGCCCAGCTTGAGGGCGTAGGCGAGGCGGCCGCTCGCCGCGGGGTTCGTCGCCGGCTCCTCGCCGCCCGAGGGCTCCCCTCCCGACTCGGGCGTTGCGGCGCTCTCCGTATCGGGCGACGACACCACCTCACCCGACGTGTCGCCGGTGGCTTCCTCCGTCCCCGCCTCGCCGCCCGCGGGCAGCGAGACGACGATCCAGACCCCGTCGGCCGTCAGCTCGAACCCGACAGATGCGCCGGAGGCGTCGTCGACGGCGGTGTACGACCCGACGGGGAGGTCCAGCTCCGTCCCATCGGTCGCCGGCACCGCGTTGCCGTCGGCGTCGACGATCGTGAAGGTGACCGCGGCGGCGGTGCACGCCGAGGCATCGACCGTGTCGTCGAGGGCGAAGAAGGCGAAGGCGACCGGGTCCGTGACGTCGGGGCAGGCGTAGGCCGTGACCCGCACGTGGCCGGTCGCCGCGGTGCCGCCCGGTTCCTCGTTCGGCGGTGCGGTCCCGGTCGTGTCTTCCGCCGTCGCGTCGGTCGACTCGTCCCCCCCGATCGAGACGATCGCCGGCTCCTCGGTCGGCTCCTCGCTCGGTGGCGCGGCGTCGCTCGGCGCGGTCTCCGCCGGCGCGGCGGTGGGGACGGCGGTCTCCGTTGCGGCGGGCTCCTCGGTCGGCGTGGCCGCGGGCTCGGCCCCCCCGACCGGCACGATCGCCCCCGCCCCCGCCGCGGACGGCTCGTCTTCGACCCGCTCGGAGCGCAGGGTCGCTCGTGTCCGCTTCCCGCGCTTGACGGTGACCGCTTGCGGCGGGGCGATGGCGAGGCCGTCCGGCGCCTGGGTCTCGCTCAGCGTGTACTGCCCCGCCGCCACGCCGTCGATGCGGATCACGCCCTTGCTCCGGTGGGCGTCTCCCGGGCCGTTGTCGCAGACCGGGCCGTAGGAAGCCGCTCCTTCGAGCAGGACGCACGAGCCGAAGACGCGCTTGCCGGCCCCGTTGCGCCGGGTGACCTCGACGCTCCCGGGCTTCGTCGCTGCCTCCGTCGGTCGCCGGGGCGCGGCCGACGTGGGCGTCCGCGTCGGCTTCGGCGTTCGGGTCGCGGTTGGTGCGGCGTCGGGGGGCAACTCCTCCGCCGGTGTGGCCCCGGTGGCCGGCACGATGGTCGAGGCGTCGCCCTCGTCCGCACCCGTCGGAGTGGCGGTGTCCGGCTCCGGCGTGGCCTCCTCCGTCGCCGTCGGTTCGGGACCTGGTCGGTCCGCGACCGCGATGCGGACGTTGGCCGTCCAGCCGCCGGTGTTGTCCGCCAGGGTGTCGGGGTCGTCGTTGACGGCCAGGTAAAGGGTGGCGGGTCCTGGTAGCGGATCCTCGTCCCCGCTGCGCCCGATCGAGCCGACGAAGAAGGGCGTCCCATCGCGACCGAAGCGGCCGACGAGGGCGTGGCAGGGCAGGCCCGGAGCGGGCCAGTCGTCCGGCGCGGTGCAGGAGAGGTCGCCGTCTGGCCCGATCCTCGGTCCGCCGTCCTCCGTCTGGACCGTCCCCCAGGCACGCCAGCTCCACGAGAAGCCGAGGGCCGGGGTGGTCGGGAGTGGGATGCCGGTGTCCACCCAGCCGCCATCGGCCGGGACCGCCACCTGGAACCCGTCGCTGGGCGGCGCCGGGGTCGGCGTCGATGCCTCCGTTGCGCTGGAGGGTGCGGTCACCTCAGGCTGAGGTGTCTCCCCGGACGTTGGCGTCCCCGCGTCTTCGGTCGGTTCGTCGGACGGCGCCACGCTCGCCGCCGGTTCCTCGACGGTCAGGACGGTTGCTTGGCCGGCCGCGACGGAAACCGCGCGGTCGGGCGCGGGGAGGAATCCGTCCGGGATCTCCCCGGCTTGGACGAGGACGTAGGCGCCCGCGGGCAGGTCCGGCACGTTCGTCGTGCCGTCGGTGGTCCCGTCCCAGGCATCGCAGCCATAAGCAACCCAGGCGCCGCGCTGCCCGCCGCCGGCGTCGGCGAAGACGTCGAAGCAGGCGCCGGGGATCGGCGCTCCGGTCTCCTCGACGGTCGAAACGACGAGCCGTCCAGGGCCGCTCGCCGGTGAGGGCGGGCACGGCGGTGTCGCGACGGTCGCCACCTCGCTGGGATCGGAGACGAGGTCGCCGTGAACGCCGTAGACGACGTAGGCGTAGGACGTCTCCGGCTCCAGACCGTTGTCTCGGTATGAGGTCACGCCTGGGTCCACCTCGCCGACGGCCGTTCCGTCGCGCTCGACCCGGAAACCCTCCTCGTCGAAGGAGGCGCTCACCCACGTCAGGTCGACCTTGGTGCAGGAGGCGGCCGTGGCGCGCACGAAGATCGGCGCGACCGGTTTCACCGCGAACGATCGGGTTTCGCTCCAGTCGCCCTCGCCGCCGGCGTTGCGTGCCCTGACGCGCCAGGTGTAGGCGTAGCCCGCGTCGAGCGCCCCGAGCGTGACGGAGGTCTGGGCCTGCCAGCCGACGGTGCGTGTACCGTCGGGACCGCCGGCGACTTCGGCCCAGTATTCATCGCCGGTGCCGGTGGCTTCCCAGACGAGCGTGATGCTGTCGGTGCCGGAGAAGAGGGCGCCGTCGTCCGGCGCCAGGAGTACCGGGGTTGCCGGCACCGGGACCTGCGCCGGTTCCTGCGGCGGAGCGATCGTGAAGCTCCAGACGTCGCTGAAACCGCTCGCGCCCTCTCCGTTTTGCGCTTCCGCCTGCCAATAGTAGTGTTGCGGGGTCAGACCGTCGACGTGCATCGTTCGACTGGCGCTCGTCCAGTCGGCCCCCTGCCAGCGATCGTAGCCGTCGTCGCCCCAAACGTGGACCTGGAACCGGTCGCCGTCCGCCTGGAAGGAGAGGTCGAGCGCGGTCGTCTGGGAATCGAGGACCGCCCCGTCGGGCGGATTCGGGTCGTGGGGACGACCCGGCGGTCGGTGCCGCTCGATCCGCATCGACGAGAACTGGTCGTTGAGCATCCCGAAGTCGCCGGCATCCTGGCCGTAGCGGGCCAGGTAGCGGTTGCAGCCGGGGTCGCCGTAGAGGATGACGTCGTGGTGGCCGACGTAGCCGCCCAGGAACCTCAGCGACCGGGCGCGGCGGTTCCTGTCCCCGAGTTCGAGGCACTTGTCGTCGCTGGTGTAGGCGTACGTCGTGCACGGCGACCCGTAGGACGACCCTTCGCAGAGTTGGATGCCGCCGGTCCCCCCCGTGCTCGTCGATTGGACGGTGAAGGTGATCGGGATGCTGGGTCCGGCCCACTGCCCGCTCCGCCAGACGCGCCAGTGGCTCGTGTAGGTCCCCGGGTTCGACGGGGCCACCATCGGGTTATCGGCGTAGAAGGTGAAGGTGTAGGACTGCCCGGCGCCGACGGTGCCGACGACGCCGACGTGGGGCCAGGCGTTGAAGCGCGCGGAGGCGTCGGTGTCGCAGTTGGGGTCGTTGCAGCGCAGCATGTCGCCGCGGTCCTGGCGCAACTCCCCACTCTGCACCTGGACGGTCACCGACGGGGTGAAACGCTCGCCCGGTTGGACCGTCGGATTGGAAACGCTGACGATCGCGATCCCCTCCGACGGTGGCGGGGTGGACACGGGGGGAGGGGCATAGTGGATGGTGTGGACTCCGTTCGGCGCGTACTTGACGCCGCCAGCGCGATCGTAGACGTCGAAGCTGATGCTTACGTCGCCCGCCGGGACGCCGGCGAGGTTCCAGTCGCACTCGTAGACGTCGTCGTGGCTCGGGGCAGCGAGTTGGCACGCGATCAGCCACGGTCCGGAACGGCCCGGCCAGGACGCGGTGAAGTTGACGTGATCGATCGCGGGCGCGCCGACCTGAGACGGGTAGGCATGGGCAGCAAAATGAAGAGGCGGAGTACCGACAGTGCTTCCATCGGGAGGCCCAATCCAAGAACCGCCTGGTTGTGCAGTTATAACGGTGCCGGTCGAGTTGTAATTGGGGACATTACTCGATGGAAGGTAGCCCACATCGAAGGGGTCGCTTGCCGATTGCAGAGTCAGATCAGGTAACGCACGGATAGCTCCGGTAGCCTGTTTGGCCTCGGCAGGGAACGAGTAGATGTGGTCTTGCAATGCGAACTTCGTATCAGGGTCACGATTGTTGAAATTAGGAAGTTCACAGCTATTAGGCGCAGTGAACTTGCTCTTATCGGTTACAGTGCACTGAAAATGGGGGGAGACACGGACGACCGCAGGAACAGTTGATACGCCGTTGTTATCGAAATGAAACCCCGAGTAGAGGACGTTGGCATCGTCACCACGGACTGCGGATCCGTCATAGTTGTACTCATTTAGACCCTCTGTGTCTGCCAAGTAACTCCAGATGCGCCAACCGTCCACTAGAGGAAGACCCTCTCCCCAGCCAATCGGATTGCCCCCGATTTTGATAGTGCCGTCAGAAATGCATCGTAGGTTGCACTTCGGGCTTCCATCCCGAAGTTCGACGTGAAGATGAACAGCTCGCTGGCCGCCGGAGT
>DATBFX010000477.1:0-16153 GCA_036558305.1 Thermomicrobiales bacterium
CGCGCGTCGAGGGCACCGGAGTAGGTGCCCTCGACGCGCGATAGCGGGCGGTTGCGGCTACGCCGTCAACCTCGACCGGCCCGACTCGGCTGGTCCACGGAAATGTGACCCAGGTTACGTCAACCCCCTCCTATACTTGCCGCCGTTCCGCGCGCCCCGTGCCCCGTTGCGGGGGACGTTGGTCACCCCCGGGCACGATCCCCGTCGCGGACCGGTGAGACCGCGATGCGCACGCCCCTCGATCGCCGGCGACGCTCCACCGCCCGGCGCTGGCGCCGGCTCCAGGCGATCGGCGTCGGGTTAGCGGCGGTGACCGGTGTCGCGTTGCGCCTGTCCGGCGGGCGCGTCGAGCGTGATGGCATTGCCACGGTCCTGGCCGGACTGGTGCTCATCGTGGCGGCGACCCAATTGGTCTGGATCTGGCGGCCCGGCCGCCCGGAGCGTTCCCGATGAAAGCCCAGCTTCCCGCACCGACCGCCCCCGCCAGGGCGCTCGACCGGGCCCGCAACGTCGTCCGCGCGCCGCTGGCCCCCGTCCGCGCCGTGAAGGGGGCCCTCGCCCAACCGCCGCCGGACGAGCCCGACGTTTTCGAAGAGATGACGCTCGCCGAGCACCTGGACGAGTTGCGCTCCCGCATCGTCAAGGTCTGCCTGGGGATCGGCGGGGCGTTCGTGATCGGCATCATCCTGGCCGGCCGCGCGCTCGACCTGGTGCGCCACCAGACGGGCGTGCAGAAGTTCGACATCAACGACGCCACCGAGAACATCACCGACTACTTCAAGATCGCCCTCTACATCGCCTTCATGATCGCCTTCCCGCTGATCTTCTACCAGGCCTTCGCCTTCATCGCCCCGGGGCTGACCCGCAAGGAGAAGCGCCTGGTCTACACCTCGCTGCCGTTCTCGGCCGTCCTGTTCCTGGCCGGGGCGTGCTTCGCCTTCTTCTTCGCCATTCCGCGCGCGTTCCGCTTCCTCTCCGGGTTCAAGTCGAACACCTTCGACTACTCGCCGACGTTCGGCAGCATCGCCAGCTTCTACATCCAGGTGACGATCGGCATGGGGTTGGCGTTCCAAACGCCGATCGTCATGTACCTGCTGGCCCGGATCGGCCTCTTGAGCGCGCGGCGGTTCGGCAAGATGCGACGCTACGCCTTCATCGTCGTGCTCGTCGCCGCGGCGATCATCACGCCCACCCCCGACCCGTTCAACATGATGGTCGTCGCCGTTCCCATCTACTGCCTGTACGAGCTCGGCATCCTCTTCGCCCGGATCGGCGAGCGACGGCGGGAACGCGCCGCCGCGGTGGGCGACGTCTAGGCCCACCACCAAATCGCGGTGCCTCGCCTTCGGCCGGCTCCCGCCCTTTCCGAGTCCGGGCAGCCGGAGGGCCGACGCCGCGGTGGTCTGGGTTGCCCCGGACGCCCGTGCCAACCGATCGCTCCGGACCGGCAGGTCTCCGACGTCATCCCCAGCCCGCACGGCCGCCGGCGCGAAACCAGGTAATCGGTCGCCCGCCGCCTACGTCATTGCACCGATGTGCCCAGTGCCCGCGCGGGTCATCCTCGTCCCATCGCCGGCGGGTGTCCGTCCGGTTCCGCGCTTCGCCAGGAGACGACGATGGCCAAGTCCGTTCCCACCCCCGCGCCGCGCCCGGCTCCCGCCCCGGCGGCGCCCGTTTCGCCCGCCAACTGGTGCCCCCGCCCGAGCGCCGGCCCGGCGCCGCTCCGCATCGTCATCCGCGCTCCGTGGTAGGCAGGGGACCGGCCGCCTCTCCTCCGCGGCAACCGTCCGGCCCCAGATCTGGAATCGTTGGAAGACAAGAGCGACAAACCCGCGAACGTTCGCGGGTTTCCGAGGCTCATCAAATTGGATCTCATTGGTGGTAGCGCAGCGGAGCGGTCGCCATCCGTGGCCATCGTGGTCCTGTCCTGGGCGACCGCCGCCCGCCGCCGCTAGCCCGGCGCCAGGGGGAGGCGGACCGTGAAGGTGCTCCCCCTGCCCTCCGCGCTGTCCACGGCGATCGTCCCCCCGTGCTGCTCGACGATCCGCTTGACCCCGGCCAGCCCCAGCCCGGTCCCCGCCAGGCCGCCGACGTTGCTCCCCCGCCGATACCGCTCGAAGACGTGGGGCAGGTCGGCGGAGGGGACACCGATCCCCCCATCCCGGACCGACAGGACCGCCCAGCACCCGGCCGCGTCCTCCTCCCGCCCCACCCGTACCTCGACCTCACCGCCGTCGGGGCTGTACTTGATGGCGTTGGTCAGCAGGTTGGCGACCACCCGCTCCAGCCGTGCCGGGTCCCAGGTGCCGACCAGCTCGGGGACGCCGGCCACGACGCTCAGCGCGTGGGCCTCGGTCGTCGCCTGGTACTGCTCGGCGCAGCGGCGCGCCACCGCGACGAGGTCGACCGGTTCCGGCGCCAGTTCCAGGTCCTGGCCGGCCCGCAGCCGGGCGGCATCGGCCATCTCGTCGATTAGGCCGGCCATGCGCGAGGCCGCCTGGTCGATCGTCGCCAGACCCCGCTCCAGCCGGTCGAGGTCGGGCGGCCCGCCCCGCCGCAGCCCCCGCAGCAGGAGCTGGGCGGACGCCTTCAGCCCGCCCAGCGGGTTCTTCAGGTCGTGGGTAACGGCCGCGAGGAACTCCTCCCGCAGCGCCTCGACCCGCTTGCGCTCGGTGATGTCGCGGGCGATCTTGGAGGCACCGACGACCCGACCCGTGGCGTCGACGAGCGGCGAGATCGTGTTCGCCACCTCGATCCGGCGCCCGTCCTTGGTCACCCGTGCTGTCTCGTGGTGGTCGATGCGCTCGCCCCGCCCCAGGCGGCCCAGGATGTCGACCAGCTCGTCGCGCTTGTCGGGCGGGACGATGCGGGCGATCGGGGCGCCGACCATCTCGGCGGTGGTCCAGCCGTAGAGCCGCTCGGCGGCCGGGTTCCAGCTCGTGATGGTGCCGTCCAGCGTCTTGGTGATGATCGCGTCGTCGGAGGTCGTCACGATCGCCGCCAGCAACCGGTCGCGTTGCTCGGCGCGGCGGCTGTCGGTGACATCGCTCCAGACGGTCACGGCGTACTTGACGTGCCCGGCCGCGTCGCGGATCGGCCGCGCCCGCACCCAGGACCACCGCTCCTCGCCGGTCGCCCGGATGCGGAAGCGCAGGGTGAGCGCCGGCTCCTCCTCGCCGGCGAGGGCGCGGCGGCCGGGGAACCGGTCGGGCGGTAGCGGCGTGCCATCCTCGACGAGGACGTCGAACCGGCCCAGCACTGCCTCCGGACGCGACGCCAGGAGGTCTTCCGGGTTGGCGAACCCGAGGGCGGCGGCGGCGGCGGGGTTGGCGTAGGTGAGGCGGCCCGCCGCGTCCCGCACGACAATCGCCTCGCCGACGTGGTCGAGGACGGCGGACAGGTCGTCACCACCGAGGGGAACGCGCATAAGGTGCCTCCCATGCCGGCACGATCGGCGGCATGGTATGCCGTCTGCCGAGCGTGTCAAGCCGGCCGAGGCGGCGGGACGCGCCACCCGGCCGAGCGGGAGGCCGCAGCGGGACGGTGGCCAGGACGCGGCGTCGCGCAGCGCGTCGAGACGTGACAGTAGAGCTCGAGCGCATCGCGTTGTTCGAGTGGCCCCGCCGCTCCTGGACGATCTTCCCGTGGACGCCCTCGGCGATGAGAAACATTGAGCCCGGGTACGCGGTCGTGCAAGCGCGTTCTCGCACGCCCCGAGCCCACCCACCGCTCCGATCGCCCCGGAGCGCGACGCGCGAAAACAAAACGACCCGGAGGGATTACCCCCGGGTCGTCACCTCGGTAGCGCATAGGGGATTCGAACCCCTGATCTCCGCCTTGAGAGGGCGGTGTCCTAGGCCGCTAGACGAATGCGCCTCAGCCTTTACGTGAAGAATCGTACCAAACAACGCTTTCGACCGTCAAACCGCGCGACTCCACTCGGCAATCGGCTCCCGAACCACAAGACCGCCCGTGCATTTTCCCATTCTTGCCCCTTCGACCCCATGCGACGGCCGCCCGCATGACGCTACACTCCAGGTGAGACGGCCCGGTCCTCCCGCCATGGTCTGCCGGTCCGCGATCCAGATCTCAGACGACACGATGCATCGGTCCGGGACCACGTATGCAGCAGACGGAACCACGCGTTGTGCGCACCACGACCGGCCTCACCCGCACCCGCGCCACCTGGGCCGCCTACCTCCTCCTCGGCCTCTTCGCCTACCTCGAAACCGCCATCGGCCCCTCGATGCCTTTCCTGCGGACCGATCTCGACCTCGACTACACCGTCGCCAGTCTCCACTTCACCGCCTTCGCCGCCGGTGGCGTCGTCGCCGGTGCCACCGCCGAGCGGTTCGTCCGCCGCTGGGGTCGCGCCCGCATCCTCTGGGGGGGGATCGCCGGCATGACCGCCGGCGCCGCCCTCCTCGCCACCAGCCCCACCGTCGCCGGCACCCTCACCGGCATCTTCGTCATGGGCGCCCTCGGCACCCTCTTCCTCGTCACCAACCAGGCCGCCCTCGCCGACCTCTACGGCGAGCACCGGACCGTCGCCCTGGCCGAATCGAACGTCGTCGCCAGCGCCGCCGCCATCGCCGCTCCCCTCGCCGTCGGCGCCTTCGCCGCCACCGGTCTCGGTTGGCACTTCGGTCTCCTCGTCGCCGCGCCGCTCTTCGCCTTCCTCGCCCTCACGTTCCGCACCGTCCCCCTACCGACACCCGCCACCTCCGAAGGCCACGGCATCGCCCAGCGCCTGCCCCGCGCCTTTTGGCTCATCTGGATCGTCATGTTCCTCGTCGCCTCGGTCGAATGGTGCGTCGCCTACTGGGGTGCCGATTTCCTGCATACCGTGGTCGGGTTCCGGACATCCGCCGCCGCCACCGCCATGAGCGTCTTCTTCGCCGCCATGGTCGCCGGCCGCTTCGCCGGCGCCCGCCTCGCCCGCCGCGTTCCCGGCACGACCCTCCTCATCGCCGCCCTCCTCGTCGCCAGCGTCGGTTTTCCCGTCTTCTGGCTCACCCCCATTCCCGTCGCCAGCCTCGCCGGACTCTTCGTCGCCGGTTTCGGCATCGCCAACCTCTATCCGCTGACCGTCGCCACCGCCACCGGCATCGTTCCCCACCTCGCCGATCGCGCCGCTGCCCGCCTCGCCATCGCCGGCGCCGCCGCCCTGATGCTCGCCCCGCTCCTCGTCGGCGTTCTCGCCGACGCCGTCGGCATGCGCTGGGCCTTCGGCATCGTCCTTCCCCTCGCCCTCACCGCAACGATCGTCACCATCGTCGCCACCCGCTCCGCGCCGCAACCCACGCCCGCCGGGACCTCCCCGGACCCTTCCGTCGTCCCGGAGACACCCCTGGGCATCCCGGCCAGCCGCTGAACCCTCGGAGACCCCATGCTCGTCGAAACGTACCTACCCGACGTCGATTGGCAGGACTTGCCCAAGCTCGCCGCAGCCGCTGAGGCGATCGGCGCCGACGCCATCGCCCACACCGAATTGACCCGTGACCCCTTCCTCGCGCTTGCCGTCATCGCGGCAGGGACGCGGCGCGTCGAACTGGCGACCAGCGTCGCCGTCGCCTTCTCGCGCAGCCCGACGGCCACCGCCTACCTCGCCCGCAATCTCTGCGACTTGACCGGCGGCCGCTTCGTCCTCGGTCTCGGCACCCAGGTCAAGGCCCACATCGAGCGCCGCTTCGGCGTCGAATGGTCCCACCCCGGTCCGCGCCTGCGCGAATACGTCGAGGCGTTGCGCGCCGTCTGGCACACCTGGGACACGGGCGAACCGCTGCGCTACCAGGGTCGCTTCTACCACCTCTCGCTGATGACCCCGGCCTTCAGTCCACCGCCTTCCCGCTTCGACCCGATCAGGATCGAGATCGCCGCGGTCAACCCCTACAACATCGAGCTCGCCGGCGAACTCTGCGACGGTCTGCGCGTCCACCCCTTAGCGACCCCGGCCTACATCCGCGACGTCATCCGACCGCACGTCGAACGCGGCGCGGCCCGCGCCGGCCGTTCGCTCGCCACCTTCCGCCTCGTCGGCGGCGGTTTTCTCGCCACCGGTCCCGACGACGCCACGGTGCACCGAGAGCGGGAGGACGCACGACGCCGAATCGGCTTCTACGCCTCGACCCCGGCCTACCGGCCCGTCCTCGCCCACCACGGTTGGGAGGCACTCCACGACGAACTGCGCCGCCTGGCGGCCGCGGGACGGTGGGACGATCTGGCCGCAGCGGTATCCGATGAGGTGATCGATGCGTTCTGCACCGCGGGCACCTTCGCAACGGTCGTCGAGCGCTTCCGCGCCCGTCTGGCCGGTGTCGTCGATGTCGTGGCGCTGCCGCTGCCGGACGACTTCCGCCGGCACTCGACGGCCTACGCCACCCTGATCGCGGGCCTGAAGACCGTGCCAGCGGCCGCGGCGCGACACGTTTGACCGCCGCCGAGCGAAATCCAACGGCGCTTACCGGGTCTCCTCGGTCCCCATCACGTCCGCGTAATACTTCAGACCCGGCGGGCGATCGGGATGCAGCGTCACCCCCAGATACGACAACCGGTCGAGACCGACCACCGCGCACAACCCGCGCATCTCTGCCTCGGCGCCGCTTCGCTCGGTCTCAGGCAAGAGCGCCGCGGCGGTCTCCGGCGCCACCTCCGGATAGTCGAGTTTCAGCCCGGGCACCATCGCCGCGACGGTAAACGAGACCGAGGCGAACAGCGTGGAGGTGCGCTCCGGCGGCGCCAGCTTCCGGTGATGGTACGCGAGCAGATCGCGGGAGGCGCTCCCCACCCCAAACCGCGCCATCGCCTCGTCCAATCGGGTTTCGACCGCCCCCGCCCGCTCCGGCGTCAAATACTGCGAGAAGTAGAGCTTGTGGCGGAGCTCGCGCCCCGGCCGCATCGCGGCGGCGACGAAGTGGATCGACCTTTTCTCCAGCAGATCGGCAAACTCCACCACCCGCGCCAGGATCTCCGGCGCCACGCCCTGCCCACCCAAGTAGTCGACGACCTCCCCGACCGGCGGGCGGCGGCGAAAGTAGTAGGCGATCAACCGACCGTAGCCGTCGACGTCCCGCGTCGGGTGCCATTCCAGCTTCAGGAACCCGTTGGTGTGGTCGAGCCACTCCGCCAGCGCCCGGTACGCGGCGATCGCGCCCTCCGGCATCTCCCACGCCCGCATCAACCGCTCCGCGCGGTCGGTAAACCCCTCCCCATCGCCGCGCACCATCAACCCGATCGGGGCGCCACCGGGACTCTGGATCAGTTCGCCGTAGCGCGCCATCTCCGGGGCGATCGCGTCCGCGATGAGCGCCGCCTCGTCCCGGATCGGCAACCCGCTCCGCCGCACGAACTCGTCCCAGGCACCCCGCATCGTCACGCCCATTCCCGCCCCCTCAACCCGACCGCACCAGGTCGTATTCCTGCATCTCGATCTCACCTGCGCGCGTCGCCCGCGCGATCAACAGCGACAGTTCGGGCGAAACGACCGGATGCGCCTCTGTTTCTCGTTCGATGACCTGCGTCGCACGGGCCACTTCCGTCAGCGTCGCCAGATCGAACAGGCGAAACAGCATCTCCGCGCCCGTGATCCCGGCCAACCGCTCAACCCGCGCCGCGAGCAGGTGACTCCCGGTCGGCGAGTAGACCAGGCGCTCAAATGCCGTGCCCGGCAACACGACGGGCTCGGTCTCGCCTTCGCGCCAGCCGGCCAAACCGTCCGCCCGCGCCAGCCACACCCACTCGTCCGAGAGCGCGACGGCCGTTCCCGCCAGCGGCGCGCCACCCTCGGTCCAGACCGATGTCAACTCCGCCGAGCCGTCACCCGGCACCGCGTAAACGGCCCGAAGATCCGGTCCCCCGCCACCCGTCGTCGCCACCACGCTGATGTGGGAGAGACCGGGATTCGCCGCGACCGCGCAACGTTCGATGACCGGTAACACCGTTGCCGCCAGCGGCCCGTCTCCGGCCGGCAGCGACCAGACCTCCAACGCCCCGCTTCCGTCGCCGCCGAGCGCCAGCGCCAACCGGTCCCCCGCATCCGAGAGCGCAAACGCCCGGATGCGAGCCCGCTCTCGCGGCAGGTCGTACCGATGCTGCTGCCCACCGCGAACGACGACGAACTCGTCTGTGGATTTCAGGATACCCAGCGACTCCCCGAACCCCGACAGTGCCAGGTCGACGACGTTTTCGTACGTCCCCGCAAATCGCACCGTTCGGTCCGGAACGGAGACAACCTTGAATCCCTGGTCCACGGCATCGACCAGGGCGACCGCGCCGTTCGCCGAAACCCGCAGACTGGGATAGATCGTCACCATTTCGATCCTTCGGCTCCGGTGAGCCGCCTTCGATTCCTGGTTCCTGCGTGCGTTTCCTTCGGGGTTTGACGTCGGGCGCGTTGTCAACGTCCGAAGGGGCGGACCGCGAGCGCGGTCTCCTCTGCAAGTCGCACTAGTGCAGCGTTCCCCCAAACGTCTGCAAGAGCGTCTTGAGGTTCGCCGCGGGTATCGATCTGGCATTGTAGACGTAGAACCGGGTGCCGCTGGTCTGCGACGGCGTCCCCGGCGCCACGAAGCGAATCCCCTGGTTCTTGGTCTTCCCCGAGTCGTAGCGCCCGGTTGTCGAAGGGTACGGCGCGTCGGCCCCGAAATAGGCCTCGCTCCCCATCTTGCCCGCCGACACCGCCCGCTGCCAGGCGTCGTGGGTACGGGTCATCGCGTGGAGCATCGCCTTCGTCGGGTCGTTGAGCTTGACGCAGATCGCCTGCCAGGCCGGATCCGGATCGGTCAATCCGGCGTGGATCATCGCCGACACCGCGGCCATGTCTTGCTGGTGGTCCGTCAGGGCGCCGCTGTACCCGCTCAGCACGTCTTCCGCCGCCTTTTCGTCGTCGCCGGACAGGTCGGCCCTGAGCATGTCGCGTATCCCCTCGATCTTCCCGAGCGCCTCGACCTGGGCCCGCGGCAGATTCCTGAGGGTCTTGCGAATCGCCTCCTCGTCCGTTCCCGCTCCCTTCGTCGCGTTCCAGAGCGCGACGACCTCCGCCGGCCAGTTGCTCTTGACCCCCCATTCGAGCATGAACAGCGCCTGCCAGAGATCGTGGCCCTTGAGTTCGGAATAGAGGATCCGGCGAATCGTCGGGTCGGTCTTCATCTGGGCGCGCTCGGCCGGGCTCGCCTTCTCGATCGTCTTGTACATCATTTTCTCGTCGCTGCCCCAACCCGCCCCCGCGGCAACGATCGTCTTGCGCGCCTGGGCGATGTTGACACCGAGCCAGGCCGGCGCCGCCCCGCCGTTGACGATCGTCGCGATGTGGGCGAGCGCGGTCGGTCCCAGGTGATCCTTCATCATCTCCTGGAGGCGGCCGGCGTTCGCCGCGTTGACCGCCGTCCGGTCGTCGGCGGTGAGCACATTGGCCGCCGCTTCGAGCTCCTTCAGCGGGGAAGCGGCCATGTTCGAATCGCGCGGGCCGCAGCGATCGAGCTTGGCGTAGAAATCGTCGATGCGGGGCGAGTTGACCAGATTGACCCCCTCCGGTCCCTTGTAGGCGTGGACGAGATCCTGGAACTTCTGACCGTAGACCGACGTGTTGTTGTCGTAATTGGGCCGCAACCAGACCGCGTAGACGTCGGTCGCGCTGATCCCGTACATGTGCACGAAGATGTCGCGTTGCTTGGCATTGTCGAACGGCGCGAGTGCGGGGTTGGTCGCCGTGCTCAGCAGATCGCGCTGCCCGTCGACCCAGTAAGCGCGAAACTCCGTCTTGTAGCGGTTCCAGCTCTCCAGCGGCGACTTGAACGACTCGCTCGCCCCCTGCTCCTTGTCGTGGCGATCGGCGTCGTGCTGGACCTCGTGCACCAGCACCTGCTCCAGCCTCGCCGCCGGCACCGAGAGGGGATCGTGGACCCAGATCCGCCTCCCCAGGTGCTCGCCCTGTACGCTGGGTGCCGCGTAGTGGATGTTGCGCTCCGACTTGATCTGCGGGTCGTAGTCGGCCGCGTCGCTCGGGTATTGGGTGGTGTCCCCGAAATAGGCAACCTCGTTCTTGTGGTCTTGTTTCGTCGCCCGCGCGGCGGAGTCGTGCGTCGGGGTGAGGACGAAGAGGTCGTTCTTCGCCGCCACACCGGGCGTACTCGGTTCCAGCCACTCGCCGGTGTTGCGGAGTTTTAACGGGCTACCGGCCGACTTGTATCGGGTCAATTCCGCCTTCATGTGGGCGACGTTCGCCTTGTGCCGCACGATCGCCGTGGCGTAGCCCCCGGTCAGGACGTCCTTGGCCGCGGCCAGGTCGGGTTTCAAGAGGTGCTTCTTCAGCACCTCGTCCAGACCGGGAACGGCGGCGATGAGCTGAGCGTCCGCCGCGCTCAGCGATTGGATCGCCTTGAAAAAGCGCTTCTTGTCGACGCCGCCGCGATCCGTCGACGCATAAATCTCCTTGATCGCGGGCGGGAACGCCGCCTCGTTGCCGAAACGGAGGAGGAGTTGCGCCTTCCACAACTCGTGGTCCTTCATCTCGCTCTTGAGCAAGCGTTGGACCTCCGGATCGGTCTCCAACCGCGGCCGGTCGTTGCACTCCCGGATCGCGTCGTAGATCGCGTCCTCGTCCGTTCCCCACCCCGCCGATGCCCGCTTGATCCGCTGCTTGGCGACATCGAAGGTCATCGCCCGCTGGATCACCGTGCGCTGGACTGCCCCGGCCGGCATCGCCTCATCGTCGTTCTGCCGCTGGGCGATCGCCCGCGCAATCCGCGCATTGCCACTCGATCGTTGCCACTGCACCACGGTCGCTTGCCGCAGGACGGTCGCCGTCGGATGATCCAGGGCGCGGACATGGAACGTATCCGGCAGTCCGCCGTCGCGATCGCGCCCATCCTCCGCCGATCGTCGCACCGGCGGCGCGGTCCGAACAGCGCGATGCTGCGGTTCTGCCCGCTTCATGGCAATCTCCCAATCGAGGACCGGTGCCAATCAATTCGGCGCAATCGCATCTCAGTGGCAACCACACACAACCGGGCCGTGCGGCAATCCTGCCGGACCGACCCGTCGCTGGTACTCCAAGCATAGCCCGCCGCTGCTGCGCCCGCATCGGCAAGATTGCCCATCACGCATGCCGACGGGACCGTCCCGGTCGCCTTCCCGACGCCGGCGTTTCGTCCAGGTCATCTGCAAAGTCCGGACGCGCGACCGAGTGCCCCTACGAAACCCGCATCGCGCCCGATCCCAAAACCGGAGGCGCCCCACGCGGCCTCGCCACGCCGCCCCACGGGGATCGCCTCCGCCCCACCACAAAGCCCCTACACAACGGCCGCCTCCGCCGCCGAACCGAATCGGTGACGGCGGGGCAACCGCTGCTCGCTTGCCTCTACGGGTTATCGACGACCGTCACCCGCAACTCGTGCGTCGCGGTCGGGTGCGCCGGATCGAAGGAGCGCGCCAGCACGAGGCGCCAGGTCGCTTCGCCGCGCGCCAGCCCGACCACCACCGCCACCTCCGGCACCATCACCAGCGCGGGCGGCTCGGCCGTCCCATCGGCCGGCCGCATCGGCGCCGCCGGCGCCCCGCCGAGTTCGACCGAGACGCGGGCCACCTCTTCGCCGCTGACGGGCGTGGCCGACCAGGCATTCCCCGAACCGGCGTAGGAGGGGAGCGGAATCTCCCGTCTCCCCCCCACCGCCACCGTCACGTGTCGCGGTAGTGCCGAAAGGTCGATGCTCATGCCGGTCCGATCACCGGGCCTTCGTGCCAACCGGACCCGTCCCGCCAGTAGTGCTGGAGTTGGCCGTCGGTCCGCAGCACGATCACCTCGAGATTCATGCCCCACGAACCTTCGCACATCCCGGCCACCGCCGCCACGTCGTGCCCAAAGTCGGCGCTGTGCCGCCACCCGAAGTCGCCGCCGGCCGAGTTCCAGCGCCACCAGTGCTGCACCCGTCCGCCCACGGCCACGCACAACTCGAAGTTGCCGTTGGGGCCGAGTTCGTTCTGCATACCGTACTGGCCCTGGATCATCACCGGCGGGGAGACGACACCGGCGCCGAAGAACGCCCCGGCGTTCCAGACGAACGTGCTCTCGTTCCGCCAGAAGTGTTGCATCAGACCGTCCGTCCGGACGGCCACGCATTCCAGGTTGCCGTGGGGCGAACCGAACGTCCCCTGGACCAGCGTCGCACCCGACCGCGCGATGTTGGTCCCGAAGCGCGCGCCGTTGTGCCACCCGCCGCCGTCTCGCCAGACGTGCTGGAGCTGGTTACCCACCGAGACGACGACTTCGAAGTTGCCCGGCGCGCCGTAGTCGCCCTGGACAAAACCGGGCACCCCGCTGCACCCGGTCGGTCCGAACACGCCGCCGTCGTTCCACGGCCCGCCTCCGCCGCCTCCGGTCCACCAGTGGTGCAGGCGACCGCCCGTGGTCGTGTAGACGAGTTCCATGTTCCGGTTGAAGGTGGTCCCGATCAAGGTCGGGCAGACCGCCGCGTCGGTCGCAAACGATTTCCCCACTCCCCACGTCCAGGGCGGGCCACCTTCGCGCCACCGGTGCTGCACGCGCGAGCCGTTGGCGCCGGCCACTTCGAGGTTGCGATGCAGCGCCCCGTTGCCGCTCTCGTAGAGGTTCCCGTTGTGGAGCCGACGCTTGGTCCACGGGTCGGGGTTGGTATTGCGAACGCCGTAGCGGCCGAAGCTATCGATCCGGCACTCGCCGTAGGCGATCCACCCAAAACCGTTCATGCCCCACCACGTGCCCCAGGAGTTCTTGCACAGCCACGCCCCGAGCGTATCGCTGTAGCCGACGATCAGGAACAGGTGGCCGCCCCGGAAGGCGTTGGTCGGGGCGGTGCTACGCCGGTAGACGGTGCTCCCGATCGCGCTGAAATCGTTGTAGACGTCGATGTAGGTCACCAGCGGACCGACGGTGTCCAACCAGTTCTTGGAGTCGGCGACCGAAACGACGTCGAAGGCCGGACCGCGGACCGAGCGGCCGTTGCGATCGGGCGTCGGCGTGTAGGGAGGATTGTCGGTGCGCCACGGGAAGGAACCGGGATCGCAGATGCCGTGGGCGGCGAAGAAAGCCGAGACTTCGTCCTCGTTGCCGAGGTCGGCGCACATCTTGCCCACGCCGCGGTGGACGTCGCCCTCCGAGAGACGGGTCCAGGTCGCGTGCTCGATCCGCACCATCGCCTCGACGAGCGCGGTGCCCGCGAACGCCCAGCAGGCGTTGCACGGGTTTTGGTCCCTGATGCTGGTGATCCAGTTCTGCCCCCACCGGTTGCGCCAATCGAGCGCGCTGGGCGGTGTTCCCGCCTCGGGCGGTTTCGGGGCCTTCGCTGCTTCGACGGAGTCCTCCAACCCGAGTCGCCGCAATTGGGCGAGCGGGTAGACCTCCTGCACCGCGTCGAGTTTGACCAAACCCCGCTCGGCGCGGCGCACCGCGAGGTACGGATTGCTGCCGATGCCGAGACTCCGCAGGTTGAGTTTGGGCGCCTTCTCCGTCGGGATGAGCCCCTCCTCGGTTGCCCCCAAGGGATAGAGCGGCAGCCGGACGTAGTCGGGCAAATCGGCCCGCGGTTGCCACCCGAGTTGCTCGGACTCGATCAACGCGCGCACGTCGCCGTACGTCAGGGGTGCCGGGGTCTGTTCCTCGGTTGCCGAAGGAGCCGAGGGAGACGAGGTCTGCTTCTTCCGCGCCACGAGTTCTCCTCCTTGTCCGTTTGACTGCCTTGCTCGCGGCGGGGATGCCGCGACGATCCACCGGGCGAGTCGATATCAGGCCGTGGGCACCGCTCGCTCCGATCTGCGGGTCGACCGTCGACAGATTCGGAGGGACGAGCCGGTTCTCACCACGGCTTGCCCGGTCCTCTTATCGTAGGGTCGTGGGCGGGGCGGCGCGTCGTAAAAATGCACGACAGGGCATGTCCCATCGGGGGGTGCTTAATTCCCATGACGCGCGAAGTTGGTAATGATCCATACCAATATCGATTCTTGCCGCTTGCGCTCCCGGCCGCCGGCGCGTTGCACAGCAATCGACCGTGGTCGTTCTGTAGGGGCGGACCGCCGTGTCCGCCCTTTCCGATTGCGCGTGCGTAACAGGGCGGACAGCGCCCAGGGGGCACCCGGTCCGCCCCTACGATGCGACGTGGTGCGTCTCCTCTGCAACCCTCTCCAATCGCGAAAGACGCCCTCAAAAAGACCCGAATACCAGGCAAACCCCTGTACAACGCAGCCTCAATCGCCCACCGGCACCGCGTCTCCCACCGCTGCCGCTTCCTGCCCCTGCTCCACGATCGCCGGCCCCGCAAACTGGCTGTTGTACAGCTCGGCGTAGAACCCGTTTCGCGCCAGCAACTCGTCGTGCGTCCCCTGCTCGACGATGTTGCCGTCCCGCATCACCAGGATCAGGTCGGCGTCCCGGATCGTCGACAACCGGTGGGCGATCACGAAACTCGTCCGGCCCGTCATCAACCGCTCCATCGCCGCCTGGATCAGCGCCTCGGTCCGCGTGTCGACCGAACTCGTCGCCTCGTCCAGGATCAGCATCGGCGCGTCGGCCAGCATCGCCCGCGCAATCGTCAGCAACTGCTTCTCGCCCATCGAGACGTTGTCCGCCTCTTCGTTCAACTCCATCTGATAACCGCCCGGCAGGGCGCGGACGAAGTGGTCGGCGTGCGCCGCCTCGGCCGCCGCCCGGACCGCTTCCGGCGTCGCCGTCGCACTGCCGTAGGCGATGTTCTCCTCGATCGTCCCGGTGAACAGCCAACTGTCTTGCAGCACCATCCCGAACAGCCGCCGCACGTCGGCCCGCGTCATCTCCCGCGTCGGCACGCCGTCGATCCGGATTTCCCCCCGGTTCGGATCGTAGAAGCGCATCAGCAGGTTGACCATCGTCGTTTTGCCGGCCCCGGTCGGTCCGACGATCGCCACCCGCTGCCCCGGCTGCACGTGCGCCGAGAAATCCTTGATGATTGTCTTCTCCGGGTCGTAGCCGAACACCACGTGATCGAACTCGACCTCTCCCCGCACCTCACCGAGCCGCACCGGCGTCGCCACGTCCGCCGGCTCCTCTGTCTCGTCCAGGAACTCGAAGACCCGCTCGGCCGCCGCCGCGGTCGACTGCAACACGTTCGCCACGTTCGCCGTCTGCGTCACCGGCTGCGTGAACTGGTTCAGGTACTGGATGAACGCCTGAATGTCGCCGATCCGCACCCGCCCCTGGATCGCCAGCCAACCGCCGAGCACCGCCGTCGCCACGTACCCGAGGTTGCCGACGAAGAGCATGATCGGGAACATCAACCCGGAGAGGAATTGCGCCTTCCAGGCGCTGTCGTACAACCGCCCGTTGATGGCCCGGAACGCCGCCACCGACCGCCGCTCGCCGCCGAACGCCTTCATCACCGTGTGCCCGGAGAACATCTCCTCGACGTGCCCGTTGATCTGTCCGAGCGACACCTGCTGCTGCACGAAGTACCGCTGCGACCGCCCGATGATCAGCTTCATGAAGAAGAAACTGAGCGGCAGGATCAACAAGGCGACGATCGTCATCTCCCAACTGATCGACAGCATCAGCACCAGGATACCGACGATCGTCGTCACCGACGTCACGATCTGCGTCAGCGACTGGTTCAGCGTCTGGCTCACCGTCTCGACGTCGTTCGTGACCCGGCTCAACACCTCGCCGTGGGTGCGCGTATCGAAGTAGCGCAGCGGCAGCCGATCGAACTTCTCCGAGATTTCGCGCCGCAGGTCGAATGTCACCTGCTGCGACACCCCCGCCATGATCCACGCCTGCAGGTAGCCGAAAAACGCGCTCAATAGGTAGAGCCCGACCAGCAACTCGACCAGCCGCAGAATCCCGTCGAAGTCGATCCCCGGCCGGTGCGACAGGTCCATCTGCTCGATCGCCGACCGCTGCGCCGTCGGAATCTGCTTCACCACGTCCGGTGGCAGTCTGGCCAGTACGTCGGCACCGGTCGTTCCCGGCGGAATTTGCGTCCCCGCGGGCAGCCTCGACATCACCTGGTCGTAGACCCGCTCCTGTGTGTACCCGTCGACCACCTTGTTGGTGATGTTGCCGAGAATCCGCGGACTGACGATCGCGAAAACCGTGCTCGCGATCGCGAAGACCAGCACGACCACGAGCGTGGCCCAGAACGGCCGCAGGTACGCC